>NZ_JBHUIV010000011.1:0-86739 GCF_042683085.1 Shivajiella indica
AATTCATTTACAATTAAAGTTTTAAGGCTTCCTGCACTCCCTGCTTTCGGAAGCCTTATTTTATATCTCTAATATAGTGAAATTCAGTCAATTAACCGCTAACTAAACGGCATTAATTGGTAATTGTTAATTGGTAATTTTCAAAGCTCCTCCATCGTCACCACTTTCACATCCTTCCTATTAAGATCTTTCAAAGGCTGGATTTTATTTTTTGGGTAAACAAACCCGTCATCTGTCAAAGGATACAGCAAGGGTGCCAGGTTTTGGACCGCCGCTTTACAGCCCTGCATGATAGCCCCCATCTTTCCGGTCTGTTTGGATAATTTTGCTTCATTTTCGATTTCAAAGGGTCCGGTAAAACCTCTTTCTTGGAGAACATTGACAAAGGATCTCCAATCCATGCTATCCCCTACACCGAAGCCAGGCAGAGTGGCTTCATAGTGATGCCGGTCCCATTCATTGGTGCTGTATGGTATACCGGCTTTTTTGGCCCATTCCGGTTTTACCCTCTGCATGGGATACATATTGCCCCAAAACGGATCTGGAAGATTACGGGTTGATTTCACGTGGATACGTTGCAATCGGGACATATCGGTATGTTGGATCACGGAAACCGGATCTGTATTTTGCCAGATATCATGGGAAGGGTCATATATTTCCCCATGATTGTGACTTGGAATCAGTTCGTACATGATTTTCCTGGCGGCCAATACCCCTGAAAGGTTGTTAAAAGTGGTACTGTATCCTGATGAACGCCAACCTTCCATAGGACAATTTTCATAAAGAACGGTAACTCCCAAATCTTCTGCATATTTTATAATGGGAGTAAATATTCTTTGATATTCTTCCAGATTTTTTTCAAAACCATTTTCCTGATTTCCAATTTCATGGTTATAGCCCACGAAAGTACCTACCTTCACATCATTTTCATCCCCTCCCATAAGATAGGCCATTCGGATCAGTTTGAGGAGATGGTTTTGATTTTTCAGCTTATGGTTAGGATCTCCCCCGATCAGATTTTCAAAAGCCCCAATAGACAAGCGCAACTGAGCTTGGTTGAATTTTTCTAAGATCTCTTTTGCTTGGTTAGGGCCAAAAGCATCATAATCTATATGGGTAGCAACAAAATCATCCCGTGTGCCATCTTTTCTGAACACACAGACATCCAAGCCCTGGACTCCGGCTTCTTGTGCCTTTTCAATGGTTTGATCTAAATCCAATTGATCAAAGGCAGATGTCATAATCCAAATCTGATTCATAAGGTATTTTTTGATTTTTCTAAATATAAAGAGCCATTGGGGCATTTAAAAGGCATTTTCTTTATAAAATCCACCGTTTGTCAAATGCTTCCAAACAATTCTCCTGTTAAATGATTAAATTTGAAGCAAAGACCAAATTAAACCATATGAAAAATCTGAAAAAACGCTCTTTTATTTTAGTTGTAGGTTTGGCTATCAGCATGGTTGCCTGCACGGAAAAGAAAGTAGAAGAAACAAATACAGAACCCAGTCCCTTTGCTACGGTCACTGAAAAAATGACCATAAAAATTGACACCCTGTTCACAGAATTTGAAAGCCCTTGGGGAATGACCTGGCTTCCTGACGGCAGGATGTTGGTAACCGAAAGAAAAGGCGAAATCCTGGTTTTCAAAGACGATAAATTCACAGGGGAAAAGCTGACTGGCGTTCCAACAGTCCATGAAGTTAATCAAGCTGGGTTATTGGACATTGCTGTACATCCTGATTATGCCAACAATGGCTGGATTTACCTATCTTATGCCAGACCTGAAGGTGAGAAAGATGTAATGGTGATTTCAAGGGCAAAGCTTGATGGAAACAACCTGCATAGTGTAGAGGAAATCTTTGTTTGTGGACCTGCATGGGAAGGAGGGAGACACTTCGGCTCCAGAATTGTTTTTGACAATGCAGGATACTTGTATTTCTCGAATGGAGATAAAGGATCAAGGCCTGCCAATGCCCAGGAATTGGATAATGACCACGGCAAAATCCACAGGATCTATGATGATGGAAGAATCCCTGAAGACAACCCTTTTGTAAATACTCCAGGTGCAAGACCGTCTATTTGGACCTATGGTAACCGAAATCCACAAGGAATGATTTACGACAAGGCAAATGACAGAATCTGGGCGGTTGAGCACGGACCGAAAGGTGGTGATGAATTAAACCTGATAGAAAAAGGCAAAAACTATGGTTGGCCTGTCATTTCTTATGGTATTAATTATGATGGCACTATTTTAACGGAACTGACCGAAAAAGAAGGAATGGAACAACCTGTAAAATATTGGGTGCCATCCATTGCAACCTGTGGAATGACTTTGGTTAGCTCAGATAAATATCCTGCATGGAAAGGAAATGTGTTGGTGGCAGGACTTGCGGGTCAGCAAATTGCAAGGGTTGAACTGGAAGGAACCAAAGCCGTGGGTGAAGAAACCCTCTTGAAAGATATCGGACGCGTCAGACAGGTTTCTCAAAGCCCGGACGGCTACATTTATGCCATTACAGAGGCAACAGGACTATTGGTAAAATTGATTCCTCAAGGTAACTGAGAAAAGAAAATTGGACAATTTAAAAAGCTATGTTGGAAACAGCATGGCTTTTTTTTTTAGGATAAAATTTTATAAATTTTGTTAGCATTTATGGAATAGGTTATGAAAAAGAATTTAGGAAAAGCACATACAATTCTTCGCCTTTTTTTGGCAGGATTATGTGCTTACCTATATTTCGATGGAATAATAACTGGTACATGGGGGGTGGTCGTATTATTGTTAGCTGGTCTGTACCTATTTACAGGCCTTACTTCATATGCTCCATTGTATGATATTTTTAATATGAGTACCCGCCGGTCAAAGAAAAAAGTGGACAAGCCTTAGGCCATTTCAATCCATGAATATACTGGCATCAGCCCTACAGATTATTGTTTACACAGTTGCTATCCCAGTGGCATTTTTGAGTATTGTTTTATTTGTTAAATCGCGCTGGCCCGCAACAACCCTTTGGGGATTAAAAGTATCTGTATCGGCATTTTCCACAGTATTCATCTTCATCGGTTTGATGACACTTATGATTGGTTTAACATCAGGCAATTCCTTTATTGTGTATTTGGGTGCATTTGTCACTCTGATTTATTTACAACATTTTATCTGTGTTACCCTTCCTCCTCCTTCCTCAAGCGGTTTTGAACAAGCCTTTGGAAAGAATTGGGAAAATCAAATACTTCCAGAACAACAAAAATACTTCATACCCCACCGTATGATCCTGAAATTGCCAAGTTGGCCTGAACCACAGCTAGAGCAAAACATTCCCTATGCAACTATTCCTGGTACTGATCATAATCTATTGTGTGACATAGTAAAGCCACCGCCCATGATTAAACCATCAGGGCTTGCTTTCATTTTTTTGCATGGTGGTGCGTTTTATACCATGGATAAAAACTTTCGTACTGAGGAACTATTCAGGCATCTTGCTGCGCAGGGGCACGTGATTATGGATGTAGCTTTCCGACTTGCATTTGAAACTGACCTGATGGGTATGATACATGATGTGAAAAGAGCCATTTTCTGGATGAAGGAAAATGCAGTACGCTATTCAGTAAACCCGGAGTTAATCACTATAGGGGGCGGTTCATCAGGTGGATATCTGGGATTGATGGCAGCCTTTACCGGTAACGATCCCAGGTTTACACCATTAGAACTGATAGGAAAAAACATCAACTGTGCTGCTGTGATTACCGAATACCCTGTTTCCGATCTGGAAGCATTGTATTATCATACTGATGAGAGTAAAACTGCATGGTTAAAAAACAAGGGCTTAGTTAAAAAATCACCCATAAAGATTCCTTCCTGGCTAAAAGGAATAATAGGCAATAATTATAATAGGCTGGGAATTGATAAGGGAATTGATAAAGTAGGTACGATTGCACCTTTAATGGGAGGGACACCGGACCAATGCCCTGAAAAATACACCATATATTCTCCCTTCACTTATGTGAATTCAACATGTCCTCCGACTTTGCTAATACATGGTAATCATGATATTATGGCTCCGGTAAAATCCACCTGTCTTTTATACAAAAAACTTATTCAACAAAAAGTACCTGCTTTATTGCACATCTTACCTCAAACTGATCATGCATTTAGTCGTTTTTTTCCCTCTATTGCACCGGCAGCCCATAATTTATTCTATGATATGGAAAGATTTATGGCATTAATCGCCAACCAAAAGAATTAATTTTGAATTGGAAAAATACCATGGAAAACTATTTCATAAACTACCCCAAAAATACTATCAGCTCAAATCTGACAACGGAAATATTGACAGCAAGTAGGGCAATAGAATACCATAAAACATTACCGTTATACCAACCCACACCCCTTGTCAGTCTTCCAAACTTAGCCCAAAAATATTATGTAGGGAATATTTATGTAAAAGATGAATCCCATCGTTTCGGATTGAATGCTTTTAAAGGTTTGGGGGCTTCTTATGCCATTCACAAAATCCTGGAAGTTCAACCCCATATAGAAGTTTTTTGTACAGCAACTGACGGTAATCATGGCAGGGCAGTGGCATGGGCATCAAAAATTGCCCATAAAAAAGCCATTATTTTTGTTCCAAGGGATACAACTGACAACAGAATTAACGCCATTAAATATGAAGGTGCGCAAGTGATTAAAGTTGATGGAAACTATGATGAAACCTGTGCTATGGCTAAAGAAATGAGCAAAAAAGAAGGCTGGAAACTTGTCCAGGATACCGCTTGGGAAAATTATGAAGAAATTCCTGCCCAAATCATGGCAGGATATTTAACACATTTTCAAGAATTGGAAGATAATCTACATTGCCTTCCAAAACCAAAAATCGATATAGTTTTCCTACAGGCAGGTGTGGGAAGTTGGGCTGGTTCCGGGATTTGGTATTATCTGAACCGTTATGGAAGCAATCATCCCAAAATTATAGTGATAGAACCTTGGGAGTCTGACGGAATTTTGGCATCATTCAAGGCAGGTAAAAGGGTCATTCCAAATTGTACTTTTAATACTATTATGGCTGGTTTAAACTGTGGCATTCCATCTTTAAGTGCTTGGGACATTATCCAAAGCGGCACAGACATTTCAATAAAAATAAAGGATAAGTTTGCAGAACATGCCATGAGGGAGTTGTATTATCCCAATGGGAATGATAAAAGAATCATTGCAGGTGAATCGGGTGCCGCAGGTTTGGCGGGATTTTTTGCGATTATGACTTCTGGTGATTTACAGTTATTAAAAGAAAAATTAGAAATCAACCCAACAACTAATATTTTATTCTATAATACAGAAGGGGCTACAGATTTGGATAGTTTCAACAAAATAATGAACCAATAAATTGATAAAAATCCAAAAACTGATATAATCCAAGTGAAAATGTAATTTGGTAATCCATCAAATTAAATAGTAGGCTTGGAATTGTAAAGGATTGAAGTCTTTTTAATAAAAATTTACAAAAAACTTATTTGGATCAAAAATGAATGTCGACCGGCCCAAACAAGCCCTCAGAACATTGAAGCCATCTATTGAAAATGAAGATAGAGGGTGATGGACTTTCTCCTCAACTCTGAAATCACATCCCTTACTCTTGCATCTGTTGTCTCAGGTCTATAAAGATTGTTCAACCCATGTGAAAACCTTATTTCAGGACTGAATTTGAAATACCTGAAATACATGTCAAAACCTATGCCCAGGTCTACTGTAAAATCTTTTCCTGTAGTTACAATAAAGTCAATATCTGCTTCATCCTGAGCTTTGGTCCTGAACATGGCACTACCACCTGCCGTAAAAAACATTCGGCTATTGTTGAACCGTTGTGCTTTATATTTAAATAATAATGGAAATTCCACCATGGTGACTTCAGATAGTACAGTCTCTGTTCTCCGGGTAAAAGCAATTTCACTATTGGATGAAGCGGGATTACCATAAAAATTGATGTCTGTTTTAAATTCATAAAATCCGATTTTGGGCGTGAACATCAAATTTAACTGGTCATGCATCCTCAGGATAGCCAAGAAGCCCAAAGAAAACCCTGGATTATAAACAGGGACGATACTTTCTATATCAGTCCCAACCCCAGAATTTGGGTCTAAAAAGGCTTCTGAATATTTTAACTGATAATAATTGGTGTGGGCTGCAAGAAAGAACCCATAGGATATTAACTTTTCATCCTGTCCAGCTTTACTGATTTCATTAAATCTGGCCTGGGCATAGGCATCCATTTGAATAAGGATCAGACCTAGTACGAAAAATCCTATTTTTCGCCAATGTAGATAGAGCTGATACCGAATGTTAATGGTTTGCATTGTGTATTTTTAAAACCAATCTTTTTTAATATAGTAAGAAAATTCTCTCCGTCAGGAAAAACCTGAACGGATTCAGGCAAATAGGTATAAGCGGAATTGTCTTTTGAAACTAGTTTACCGATTTGAGGTAAAATATATTTGAAATAAAAATTATATCCTTGTTTCATTGGAAATTTTTTAGGTTTTGAGAACTCTACAATCACTGTCTTCCCTCCTGGCTTCAAAACCCTGTACATATCCGCAAGACCTTTTTCAAGATTCTCAAAGTTTCTTACACCAAAGGAAACGATAACAGCATCAAACTTATTATCTTCAAAAAGTAACTTCTCTGAATCGCCCAATTGTAGATCTATGATATGGTCAAGCTTTCGCTTTTTCATTTTTTTACGACCTTCCTCCAACATTCCTTCTGAAATGTCCACCCCAATAATCTTTTCAGGATTTAAGGCCAATGCCTCAATGGCAAAGTCCCCAGTACCTGTAGCAATATCCAAAATAACTTTAGGCTGGTCTTTTTGAAGCATTTTTACCGCTTTCTTTCTCCAAATAATATCTATACCTAAACTAAGAAAATGGTTCAAAAAATCATACTTTTTACTGATGTTGTTAAACATTTCCGCAACCTGCTCTTTCTTTCCCTCCTGTTTGTCTTTATACGGTACTACTGTCATGGATAAAATAAATTTGTACAATATTACTAAGTAAACCCGAGCATATAAAAATTGTTGCCTATTAATCCCAAATTGAAAGCTTGAGATTTCAGTAATTTTACCCTGAAAAAATAGAATTTCTTGAAAAGGCTTACCTTTGCAAAAAAATAAATGCTATGATCAAGAAAGCCAGTTTTTTAATAAGCAACACGGATTACAGGAAATGCCCCTCCCCTACCAAACCTGAATTCGCATTTATCGGCAGGTCAAATGTTGGAAAAAGTTCCTTGGTCAATATGCTAACGAACAACAAAAACCTGGCAAAAACCTCAGGTAAGCCAGGTAAAACCCAATTGATCAACCATTTTCTCATAGATGACAATTGGTATATGGTTGATTTACCCGGGTATGGTTTTGCCAAAGTAAGCAAAAGCATCAAATCGACCTGGGAGAAAATGATCAGCGATTATTTGAAGAACAGGGACAACTTGGTCGCCGTTGCCGTTTTGGTTGATAGCAGGTTAGACCCCCAAAAAATAGACATTGAATTTATTACCTGGTGCGGGAACAATGAAATTCCTTTTTTCCTGATATTTACCAAATCAGACAAGCAGGGTAAATCCAAAACCCAATCCAATGTACAAAAATTCTTACAGGAGTCGATAGAAATATTCGGGGAAGAGCCTCAGTACTTTATTACCTCAGCGCAAACCGGAGAAGGGAAGGAAGAATTGATTGCCTTTATTGAAAACGAGGTTCAGGATTATTACGATACGCATAAGTAATACTTGGGCAATTTAACGGATTAAGTATATTTGCAGGCTCAAATTCAAATCAGAAAATGAAATTTAACGAAATAGCAACAGTTGCAGGCAAACCTGGATTGTACAAGGTATTAAAACCCACCAGGGGTGGTGTTATTCTTGAATCCCTTGATGAAAAAAAAGGAAAACTAGTAGTGGGTACCAATCACCGTGTTTCCATTTTAGGTGAAATTTCCATGTATACCATGACTGAAGAAGGGGCTTCTCCTTTGGAAGATATCATGAAAAAAATTGAAAAAGAATTTAATGGTGATTTGGGCTTGGAAGCAGATGCAGATGCAGATGAATTAAAGGCATTTCTAAAGCATATATTGCCGGATTATGATGAAGACAAAGTTTATCCTTCGGATATCAAAAAACTGGTAGCCTGGTATGGAATCATCAAAAAACACGTCCCAGAAGTACTGTTGGACAATGAAAAAGAGGAATCCAAAGAAGAAAAAACAGAATAAATAAAAAGTGGGACCTAATTGCCCACTTTTTAATTTTAACATAAGCCATGAGGGACAACATTCAAAGTACCATGGAATTTTTGAAGCAGGACTTCGAATTACCTTTAGTAAAAGAAAAACTAACAGAGGAAAAGCTAATCCAACTTCTTACCCCTATTGTTTCCAAAATGTTGGACAGGGAATTTGAAAAACTTTTAAATATTTGTTATCGGGTAGATTTAGGAGAAAACAGATTAAAAGCCATTCTTCACGAATCGCCACCTGAAAATATGGCGATGGAATTGGCTACTGCCCTGGTCAAGCGTCAGGTTCAAAAGATTGAAATACGGCAAAAGTATAGCAAATAAGCAATCTCATTTCCGAAAACTTAACGGACTGAATTGAAATAGCAATTCTATTTGACTTTTGGGTTAAACAAATTCTCTGTAGTTTCTCAGGACTTCCTCCACTTCTTCCACCATTTTTTTGGAGCCGATATACAAAGGGGTTCTTTGATGAAGGCTCTGTGGCAGGATATCCAAAATCCTTTGGGCACCATCAGATGCTTTTCCACCAGACTGTTCTGCAATAAAAGAAAGGGCATTGGCTTCATACAAGAGCCTCAATTTCCCATTGGGAGCTTTTGAGGTAGCTGGATAAATATAAATTCCACCCTTCAGTAAATTTCTATGAAAGTCTGCCACCAAACTTCCAATATACCTCGCACTGTATTCCCTTTGTTTACAGGTCTCAATATATTTATTCAAACCAGGTTCAAACAAATTAGATGTCCCCTCATTGATACTATAAATCTTGCCGTTATCAGGAGCACTCATATTGGGATGGGATAAGAAAAATTCACCGAGAGAGGGTTCATAGGTAAAACCATTAACACCATTCCCAGTGGTATAGACCATCATGGTAGATGAACCGTAAAGCACATATCCTGCAGCTACTTGTTGGCTCCCAGGTTGCATGATATCTTCAGCTTGAATTGGGCTTCCGATCGGCGTGACCCTTCTATAAATCGAAAAAATCGTCCCTATGGAAATATTGACATCAATATTTGAAGAACCATCTAAGGGGTCAATGGCTACCACATATTTTCCTGATTTATTCTGGAGGTCAATCACCTCATCATCTTCTTCTGAAACCACTGCACATACTTCACCTCCTTTAGTAAGTGCCCTAGTAAACCTGATGTTGGCAATGACATCCAATTTCTGCTGTTCTTCTCCCTGAATATTGGTATTTCCAAATGCGCCACCAATATTTGAAAGACCAGCACGATTAGTCTCCCTATTTACTATCTTTGAGGCCAGAGCAATATCTCTTAGTAATTGGGACAATTCCCCTGAAGCAAAGGGAAAATCATCCTGTTTCATTTTGATAAATCTGTCTAATGTTACACCGACAGAATAGGCAAGATTTGAGGTGCTGGGAACATATTGCTTAATCTTCATAAAATATAGGAAAAGTTATATTTGGGAAATTCTGTTACGAAAATTACAACATAATTTTAGATGTCAAAAACTTTTGTTTTCAAATTTGGAGGTGCTTCAGTAAAAGATGCAGCCTCTATAAAAAACGTATCCAAAATTTTGCTCAATCGATTGCGAAATCAAACAGTGATCGTAGTCTCCGCAATGGGAAAAACTACTAATGCTCTGGAAGACCTAATTGACAAAAAAATAAAAGGAGAAGATTTTTCTCCGAATAGTACAATTTTAAAAAAATATCATCTGGATATTTGCCATGATTTATTTGACCCCAATCATTCCATTTTTTCTCAAATTGAAAATTACTTTTTACAATTATTAAGGGACTTGGAAAAGCCGCTGACCAAAGAAAACTATGACCCATATTATGATCAGGTAATTGCCTATGGAGAATTAATTTCTTCCAGAATATTACAGGAATATTTGTGCCAAATGGGCATTTATTGTATTTGGCAGGATGTCAGGGAAATCATACGGACCAATTCGGATTTCAGGTTTGCCAAAGTAGATTGGGAAACAACTGCCTTAAAAACAAAAAAAAACCTTAGGCCCATATTGGATAAATTTCCAGTGGTAACGCAAGGCTTTATCGGAAGGGATAAAAAAGGGAATACCACAACTTTGGGCAGAGAAGGTTCTGATTTCACCGCAGCTATTTTAGGATCATGCTTAAAATCTGCCTCTGTTACCATTTGGAAAGACGTAGAAGGGGTATTGAATGCCGATCCAAAACGCTTTTCCAATACAGTCAAGTTTGAGGAACTTGACTATAAAGAAGCAGCTGAACTCACTTATTATGGGGCTTCTGTGATCCATCCCAAAACTATCAAACCTTTAGCCAACTTGTCAATTCCCCTCTTTGTCCGATCATTTAATCAACCTGAAAAATCAGGAACGATTATCCATAAGGTATCTACTCCAAATACAGTTCCTTGCATCGTTGTGAAGGATGAGCAGATTTTAGTGAGCTTTAAGGTAACAGATTTTACTTTTATCAACGAAGGACATATCCACAGTATCTATTCAGAGCTGGAGAAACTTAAACTAAGGGTAAATTTACTACAGACTTCTGCGATAAGCGTTTCGATTGTCATTGATAAACAAATATACAAACTGGAAAATCTCATAGAAAAATTAGGGAAGGAGTTCGAAATACGGTATAATGATTCCTTACAATTAATCACGGTTAAAAACCATAACCCAATTCTAATGAAAGATTTGATGCAAGACCGGGAAATTCTGATGGAACAGTTAACAAGAACGACTTTTCAAATGGTATTTAAGCCCTGATTATTGAAAGTTTCCGACAGTTCTTTCGATTCCTGAAAGGTAACTTTTACCAAAAAGTAATACATGCACCAAAAGAGGATAAAGGTTATAAATAGCTTCTCTTTCCTCAAAACCGGGATCCAAGGGAAAATTATCCTGATAGGATTGATAAAAAGCCCTATCAAAGCCCCCAAAAAGCTTAGAAAAGGCCAAATCCATTTCCCTATGACCAAAATAAACAGCAGGATCAATCAATGCGGGATTGCCATTTTGTCCTATCATTATATTTCCAGACCATAAGTCTCCATGAATCAAGGAGGGCTTTTCTCTTGGGAAAATATTACCAAGTTGGGCATAGATTTTTCTGAATTTTTTCAAAAATTCCAAATTGACCAAGCCTTCAAAATAGGCCTTTCCAATCAAAGGTTCTAATCTGCTTTCTATGAAAAAATCCAGCCATGATTCGTTGAAACTGTTAATTTGAGAAAGTGAAGCGATAAAGTTATCAGTTGGATAACCGAAAAACTGAAAGCTGGCCATATGTAATTGGGCCAATCCTTCCCCCAGTTTCTCCCAATAGGATTTATTTATTTTTTCTTCTTGAATCCATTCCATCAACAAAAAATTTCTCTCTTCGAATCTTCCAAAATGATACACTTCAGGAATTTTCAAAGGACAATTTTTCCGAAGAATATTCAAACCATCCGCCTCTTTTTCAAAAATAACTGCATCAGGTTCAAAGTTTACTTTAAGAAAAAACTTACTTTCCTTTACTTCCAACAAGACTCCTTGATTTACATTTCCTGCTGAAATCAACCTTACCTGTTTAAAATCGGGAGTTTTACCAAAACTTAAAAAAAATATACTTTCATAAAATTGATTGGTTTCAAACATGATCAGAATGGCCCTCTTTCAATGTATTTAAAAAATGATCAATGGAATTATCCAAGATTTCATATACCCGGTCAAAGCCTTCTTCTCCTCCGTAATAAGGATCCGGAACCTCAAGGTCTTCTGCATCAGGCTGAAATTCCCTCATCAAATAAAGCTTATTGTGATGGATCTTATATTTATCTAAAAGGGATTTTACATTTTTTTGATTAGAATGATCCATAGCAACCAAGTAATGGAATTCCCTTAAATCCACCCTATTGATCTGTCTTGCTCTATGATTGATCTTAAGTTGATATTTTTCAGCACACTTCAAGGTCCGTTCATCCGGCAATTCCCCTATATGATAATCGGATGTCCCACAGCTATCACTACCAAATTTATCTTCAAGCCCATATTCCCTGATTTTCTGATTGAAAATAGCTTCAGCCATTGGAGAGCGACAGATATTCCCCAAACATATAAATAGGACTTTAATCATAAGGGCTAACTAGGGCAAAAACAAACTTAATAATTACATCAAGGACAATTTAGGAATTTTTTATGTACAATAATAAGACCTATTAAACAAATTTTAAACGCATGGAATTAGTAAATCTTTTGCTTCAATTTTATGCTCAATCTAGGATTTAAAAAGGAAAGTTACTTTAAGGTTACTTCCGCTTAAGAATAATCCGGAAAATTTGCCTTAATCCTTTTTAGCATACACATCTCTTCCTACGGCATGGTAGGAATAGCCATGACTTTCGAGGTATTTCCTACAAGCTTTTTTGGTTTCCTCATCAAAGTGTTCTTCTTCATAAATAATAATTGAAGGGTTTATTGATTTCAAGTCTAACATTTTTAAAATTTCGAAATCAAAACCTTCCGTATCTATGGCCAAAAGGTCAATCTTCTTCCCATTAAATTTTTTCAGAAGAGTTTTAGGACTAATCGCCTCAATTTCTACCCCTTTTATCCAATCTTCTTGATTTTCAGGAATAGCTATTCCTTCTTTTGCTGCTTTTTTGGCAATGGTCCCATCCCTGAATTTATCCAATAAAACCTTTTTATTAAAACTTGAAAGACCAGTAGCCCAACGCTCCTTGCTGAAAGCAATTGTATAGAGAACGGTTTTCCCATCCTCTAAAGATAAAGCTGCATTAACAGGCATGATTTCTGGCCTTTTCGCATGAATTTTCACCAAAAACTCTCTGAAAACATCTGGTTGAGGTTCCAGCATTACTCCGTTCCAATTATCTCGTTTGATGAATTTCTGAAGGGGGTCATAAATAAAACCATCATTTGCCCCAATTTGCAGAAAAGTAATGGGAGAATTTTCCCTGGAATAATTGTCCAAAAATTCTGAAAGAGATCCTTTTGGCGGCTTATAAAGGTATTTATAAAAAGCAAGATAAAATGGGTTTTCGGAGGCACAAAGGTTAAACCTCAGGCGATTATATTTTTTTTTAAAGGAGTATTTTAAATTCATAATAGCTTTGCATTACCAATCAAATTTCTCAATATAAATTTTATTTAATCATTAATAGTAATAATAGCTTTTCTACTTTCTATAATTTAAGCCAATTATTGAATAATATTAAATAAAAAAATCAATAAGAAAGTGAAATTAAAACACCAGTAATCACAACCCTTCACTTAAAAACAAATCATTGATTTCATTTTAGCCACAATCCAAGTAACTTTACAGGGATTGAATGTTTAATTATCATTTATGCCAAATACTTCATCAGGGGGAAAAAACAAGAAAATTGCTGTGATCACTATGGCAAGAAATGATGATTTTTTCTTAACCCGCTGGATTGATTATTACGGAAAGGAACTGGGGGAAGAAAACTGCTTTATCTTTTTGGATGGTGAGGATCAACCTGTACCAAAAAATGCAGGTAGCGTAAACGTATCCCATGAAAAAAGAGTGGCAGAGCATGTGGTGAAGGCAGAAAAACGCCGTTTGGGCTTTCTTTCCAAAGTGGCCAAATCACTTTTGGATAATTATGATATTATCATCGGAGTGGATGCAGATGAATTTTTGATAGTAGACCCTAAAATTGGGAAAAATTTGATAACCTACTTGAGTGAAATTGATATCAATCCCTCAGTTTCAGGACTTGGGGTAGATGTAGGGCAAGTTTTGGAGAAAGAACCTGACTTGGACAAAGAGAGACCATTTTTGGAACAAAGGGAATTTGCACTGCTCTCTTCGCGATATACTAAACCCTCAGTAATCTCAAAACCTGTCAATTGGGGTTCAGGATTTCACCGCATAAAAGGTCATAACTTTAAAATTGACCCTAACCTATACTTGTTCCATTTTGGATCTGTGGATTACAAAATGATACAGGACCGTTTTCTGGACAAAGACAGAATGGCTACTGGTAGGGAAGGGCATATTAAAAAACGGGCAAAAACCATTGACATTGTTTCCAAATCAAAGCCAAAAACTGATGAAAAATGGCTGAATATTGCCCGCAATTTTCAGACTGTTGTAAGGCCATTCTATGCATGGAATAAACCGACCATGGCCAAATGGAAATTGGTTGTCAAAATCCCCGATCGTTTCAAAGGTATAGTTTAAAATCAGGTATATGGATTCGGGTGAAAAAAGTGCAATAGATGCAATCATCACTTGGGTAGATGGAAATGACCCAAAACATAAACTCAAATTAGAAAAGGCACTCGGAGGAAAAACCAGAAAAAAAATTCCAGGAGCCGATAATACCCGTTTTGGAAATGTAAATGAGTTGAAGTATAGTATTCTGTCCATTTTTACCTTTGCACCTTTTATAAGAAAGATTTTTATTGTGACAGACGATCAGGATCCTGAGGTGGGTCCTTATATTGAAAAATATTTCCCGGAAAGAATTGGAGACATTAGGATTGTAGACCATAAGGAAATATTCAAGGGATTTGAAAAATTCCTCCCAACGTTCAATAGCCGGTCAATTGAGGCAGTTTTGTGGAGGATTGATGGTTTATCAGATAATTTTATTTATCTCAGCGATGACATGTTTTTGGTAAGGGAGATCAAACCAGAAAACTTATTTATCCAAAATCAACCGGTAATGAGAGGCACATGGCTTCCTAAACCAATTCTACGAAATGCATGGAATACTTTACGAAAAGGAGTACACCGGCATTTTCTCAAAAATCCTGATTTTCAGCCCAAACCTTCATTTCATGTCGGTCAATGGAATGCTGCACAACTACTTGGATTTAAATGGAGTTATTTTTTCTCAAGCCATACTCCTCATGCGGTAAATAAAAAAACCGTTGAAGATTTTTTTTCAAGATTCGCCGGTATTCTTGAAAAACAGATCTCTTATAAGTTCCGTCACAATGAGCAGTTCAACTGTGCTTCATTTTATTACCACCTGGAGATCAAAAAAGGAAACCGGAATTTTGCTGAACCTTCGTTTTCTTTCCTTCATCCCTATGGAAGAAAAGCAGGCTATATTGAGCGCAAAATCAGGAAATGTGAGGAAGATCCAAAAATAATTTTCATGAATATTCAAAGTTTGGAATTGTGCAATAAAGAGGAACAGGATAAAATCATTGGTTGGATGGAAAAAAATCTTAAGTTATAGGGTTTCAAAAAATGATAGGAAGGGTAATTAAATCAACAGGGAGCTGGTATACAGTTAAAACTGAAAAAGATCTTATTCAATGTAGGCTAAGAGGAAAATTCAAACAGGAAGATTTGAAACTCACCAATCCAATAGCTGTTGGAGATTTTGTTGAGGTGGAAAAAGAAACAGATCAATCCACTTTTCTAATCACAGAAATCCTTCCAAGAGAAAATTATGTTATTCGAAAATCAACAAGAAAAACCCACTTTTCGCATATTATTGCCTCCAATATTGATCAGGCTTACCTAATTATTACTTTAAAAAATCCTAGAACATCTTTAGGATTTATTGACAGGTTCTTGGTAAGTACGGAAAGTTTCAGGATTCCTGCCACCATATTGGTCAATAAAATGGATGAAAAGTATAAAGATAAAGACCTCGAATACCTTCAGGACATCAAGGAAATTTATGAACCTTTGGGATATCCTGTGATGGAGATTTCAGCATTAAAAGCTGAAAACCTCAAAGAGCGGTTTACATCTTTATTACAGGGAAAAACCACCCTCCTAGCCGGCCACTCCGGTGTAGGTAAATCTACTTTCCTCAACAAACTGATTCCTGATGCCCAACAGGTTACTAGGGAAATTTCGAAGTTCAGTGCCAAAGGCGTACATACCACCACTTTCGCAGAAATGTTCCCCATTGAAGGCAGTGGCTATCTTATTGACACACCGGGGATCAAGGAATTTGGTATTCTGGACATTGACCAATATGAGCTCTCTCATTATTTTGTAGAAATGAGGAAATATTTAGGTCAATGCAGGTATAACAATTGCAGGCATGTCAATGAGCCAGGTTGTAAAGTAATAGAAATGGTGGAGCAGGGATATATCCACCCTTACCGGTATGACAGCTACCTTAAAATTTTATTCGAGGAAGAAGATCATAAGTAAATTCAATTCCTAATTATTTTCAGGTATTTTTTTCAGAAGTTGTGGGGAAATTTCACTTTTATTTGTTCTAAGTGACCATTTCATCAAAGGCCCACTACTCATACTGGTGATTATGGCCATAATGACCAAGGCAACAAATAATTTTTCATCAATAAGCCCGTTCTCAAGGGCAATCAATCCCAGTATGATTTCCATAGCACCTCTAGCATTCATCCCAAAACCTACTGCAAGGGATTCTTTGATATTAAAACCACCTTTATAAGCCCCAAATCCACTTCCAAAAATTTTTCCTGCAAAAGAGATCACTAAAACCGCTAAAGTAAGGAGCAAATCAAAATTGGTAAAGAAGTTGATTTTCAAACCAATGGAAACAAAAAAGAGCGGAGCAAATATATTATTGATAAACTGATGTACTATTTCCTTGGCCCTTTCTGACATATGTTCTGAGTCCCCGAGTGCCACACCCAACAAAAAAGCGCCGAAAATTGCATGAATACCCAACCATTCCGTAAATGCAGCTGCCAAAAAGCAGAATGCCATGGAAAGAGATAAAACTCCTCCTGGCCAAGCAAGTTTTTTATTGATCCATGGAAGTATCCTGTTGATGATCAATTTTCCCAATGTGAGCATGAAAAAAGTAAAAAGCAAGGTCACCCCAATGGTCTGAACGAGAGAGAGGTTACTTCCTTTTCCCATAAAGGAAAGAATCACGGAAAATATCAACCATCCAATGATATCATTTACCATGGCAGAAGCCACGATCAACATTCCCATCTTGGTTTTAAATAAGTTCAGGTCCATCAGAATCCGGACCACCACCGGTAATGCAGTAATAGACATGGCTGTTCCCATGAATAAAGAAAACAGTAATCTATCTCCATCGGCCAGACCAAAAAAGGATGAAAAATAATAGGGAAATACAAATCCCAATAAAAAAGGAACTACCAATCCAAGTAAACTGATACTCAATGCAGATTTACCCTGAGACCATACCAAATGCAGTTCAACTTCCAAACCTGCAATGAACAACAATAATACGACTGCGATTTGTACGAAACCATCCAAGGCCAGATTTGCACTTTGGTTACTCATGAAAAGGTATTCATGAAACCCGGGAATAAATGTCCCTAATATGGTAGGTCCCAATAGAATCCCCGCTAACAACTCGCCTACAACAGCAGGCTGCTTAAACTTCTGGGCTATTTCAGCAAAAATTCTGGCTAAAAGCAACATGGCTGCCAGCTGCAGAAACAAATTGACTACATCCTGATGTGATAAATTTTCCATGTAGCCCTATTTTTTAACAATCAATAAATTACATGGCAAGTCACTAAGGATATCTTCCAGATCATGGGGAAATAACCTATCTAAAAACCCTAACTTCCCTTCATCCCCTACCACCAATAGATCAGCTTTTATATCTTCTGCAAACCTTGCCAACTCAATGGCCCATTTACCACAGGTAACTTTGATATGAACTTTCAGATTCCCCTTATCTAATGTGTTAAGAATATTTTCTACGTATGTCACTTCCTCTGCCACCAATTTCCTCCTGGTGTTTGAAATTTCTTCCTCCCCACCTTCTCCTGCAGTGGCCATTTGCATCCCATACATTTTGATCTCATTGACCACATACACATGCTTTGCTTCGTCTATTTTGCTCCAATCCAACCCTTTTTGGATTACAAAAGGTGTCTGATCATGCTGAGTACCATTGATCACTACCCTCTCGAATGGAGTTGGTTTTTCCAAAGGTTCAATAAGCATCAGTACAGAACAAGAAGATTTTCGGATTATTTTTCTGGCAACTGACCCAATATAGTATTTAAAAAAGCCTTCTGTTTTCAGGGCTCCAGCCACCAAAAGGTCAACATTTTCTTCCCTACAGGCATGGATAATCCTTTTTGCAGGATTCCCTTTTTCCCAAATTATCTTGACTTTGTGAGGGCTGATCCCGTGTTTTTTAATAATATTATTCAAATTAGACTCCGCTTCAGGCGTCCTGTCCCCCACATGTATGAATACCAATTCAGAATCAAAAATATCCTTCAATCGCTTTGCTTCGCAAATTAAAGCTTCCGTTCTAGGAGAAAAGGCAATGGCGAGTGCTATCTTTTTATACATAATCAGTTATTGAGAGCCTTCAAAATACCAAAAATTTCTTTACCAACACGAATATTCCTAGCTGATTTATAAACGGAACATATTTTTTCCATCCGCTTATCCACAAAGGATGCCTTTTAAAAATATGCCTATCCTCACAAGCCATGGGTTTTCTTTTAAACCTGTATTTTTTGTAACATAGCCACTTCAAAGGATGGCAATAACCATCATTTGTTCAAATATGAACTAAACCTGATATACTTTATGAAGAAATTGTATCTATCATTGGTTGTCGGGGCTGGAATGCTTTTTTCAGTCCAAACAACTTCTCTGGCGCAAGGGGATTATCCCACCCTTGGTCAGGTTACCCAAAGATTACAGGCTATTTCCGGAAGCGGTAGCACAGCCAAATTAAGCTCTCTTGCCAAAACGGAGGGGGGTAAAGACATTTGGGTCTTAAAAATTGGAAAAGGTGACATGGACAATAAACCAGCCATTGCCGTAGTGGGTGGAGTTGAAGGTTTTCATGTCCTTAGCGTAGAACTGGCAGTTCAATTTGCTGAAAGATTGGTCAAGGAGCACAGTTCCGCTTTGGAAAGAACAACTTTCTATATTTTCCCAAATATGTCTCCTGATGCTTATGAACAATACCACGCTTCATTGAAATATGAAAGAAGAGGGAATGCATCGAACGTTGACCATGACCGTGACGGTAGACTGTCTGAGGATGGGTATGAAGATCTGAATAAAGATGGGCTTATAACCCTTATGCGTATTGAATCACCTACTGGAGATTACATGCCATTGGAATCAGAAGACAGAATCATGGTTAAAGCTGATGCCTCAAAAGGAAAAAAAGGAACTTATTTGGTATATCCTGAAAGCAGGGACAATGATAAAGATGGGAAATTTGGGGAAGATTTAACTGAAGGAATTGCATTCAACAAAAACATGACGTATAAATTCCCAATTTTCACCCCTATGGCAGGTGATTATGCCGTTTCAGAAAGGGAAAACCGGGCTATGTTGGATTTCCTTTTTGATCAGTGGAACATCTTTGCTTTTGTGACCTTCAGTCCGGCCAATAATCTTTCCAGCCCTTTGAAATACAATGCAGCTGATTCCAAAAAAAGGATCATTACTTCTATGCTGGAAAAAGATGTGGCCATCAATACTATGGTCTCGGGGATATACAATGAAACAGTGTCCCAAAAAGCATTTAATCAAACCAATATGGGAACTGATGGTGACTTCTTCCAATGGGCCTACTTCCATTTTGGAAGATTAAGTTTCAGTACTCCTGGATGGTGGGCACCAGAGGTAAAAGGAGAAGATGGAAAATCCAATGCCAATGCAGAGGCCAACTTTTTGGCTTGGGCAGCAGAAAAAGGAATTACCAATGCTTTTATTCCTTGGACAGCTATAAATCATCCCGATTTTCCAAACCAAAAAGTGGAAGTCGGTGGAATCAGACCATTTGCCATGAACAACCCTCCATTTGAAATGGTCAATGACATAGCCAAAGAGCATACTGCCTTTGTTATCAAATTGGCAGAAATGAGTCCAAAAATTGAATTCCACAACCTTCAAACAGAAAAATTAGGGAATGGATTAACGAGAATTACCGTTGATCTTTACAATAATTCACCATTACCTACCCATTCAGAAATGGGTGAAAAATCAAGATGGTTAAGAAAGGTAAGGGTAGATATAAGCCCAGATGCGAAAGATTTGATATCCGGTAACAAGATCAATTTAGTCAATAAATTAGGCGCATTTGAAAAAATCACTTTGAGCTGGATAGTAAAAGGTTCCGGTTCTGTAGATATTAAAGCAGGTGCAGCGCATACAGGTATAGCAACCCTTAATGTGAAACTTTAAACCAACAATAAGATGAAAATCAAATACTGGATATATACAGCTGCCCTTGGTGCGGCAATAAGCTTCACAGGCATACAACAATCATCAGCTCAAGTTGCACAGGATAGGTATTTCCGTGCTATTGGTACGCCCCATAATCCTAAAGTACAGGTGTCTTGGAACAGGTATCATACTAACCTGGCCTTAGAAGAGATAATGAAGGATATGGCCAAAAAACACCCTGACATAGTCAAACTGGAAAGCATTGGGAAGTCATTTCAGGGAAATGATATTTGGGTTTTGACTATTACTGACTTTAAATCCGGAAAAGCTGAGGAAAAGCCTGCCATGTGGATTGATGGAAATATACATTCCAATGAAATTCAGGGGACGGAATTCACCCTGTATACGGCCTGGTACCTATCCGAGATGTATGGTGAATTGGAATTCATCACTCAGCTATTGAAAGACAAAACTTTTTACATCGCTCCGACCATTAACCCGGATGCCCACGATAATTTTATCAAAGAACCCAACACACTGAATTCACCTCGTTCCGGAATGATTGTATTGGACAATGATGGAGATGGTGTTGCAGGAGAAGATCCCTTCAATGATATCAATGGTGATGGTCATATTACAATGATGATCCGAAAATCTCCCACAGGGAGGTTTGTCAAAGACCAAATGGATTCAAGAAAGTTGATCCCTGTAGCTGCAGACCAAAAAGGCGAGTATGAAATGCTTGGTTTTGAAGGATATGATAAGGACGGGGATGGACAGGTCAACGAAGATGGTGTTGGTTATTACGACCCAAACAGAGACTGGGCATGGAATTGGCAACCTGATTACATCCAAAGGGGAGCATGGAAATACCCTTTCTCTGTACCTGAAAACAGGGCTGTAATGGAATTTGTATTGAAGCATCCAAACATTGCTGCAGCTCAAAGTTACCATAACTATGGAGGAATGATTTTAAGGGGACCAGGCGCTGAAGAGGATCTTAATACTTACAATGCCACAGATGTTAGGGTATATGATGCCATCGCCAAAAAAGGAGAGGAATTTATGCCAGGATATAGATATTTGGTAGTATACAAAGACCTTTATTCTGTTTTCGGTGGCCAACTGGATTGGTTTTATGGAGGAAGGGGAATCTTTACTTATTCCAATGAATTGATGACTTCCTATCTTTACTTTCATCAAAATGCAGGAAGAGGAAACCAGGATGAGCAGATGAAAGTGGACACCTATCTGACTTTTGGTGATGCTTTCGTGAATTGGGAAGAATACGACCATCCTCAATATGGCAAGATTGAAGTCGGAGGTTTCAAGAAAAACTTCGGAAGATTACACCCTGGCTTCCTTATGGAGCAGGACGCGCACAGAAATTCATCTTTTACGATATTACATGCCTATCACACACCTAAATTAAGTGTGATGGATGTGAAGGAAAAAGATTTGGGAGGCGGGCTGAAAGAAATCACCGCAACCATCTACAATGAAAGATTGATTCCAACACACTCCTCTCAGGACATTAAGTATAAAATTGAAAGACCTGATTATGTAACTATCTCAGGAGCAAAAGTGATTGCAGGTTTTGTGGTTGAAAACGAAGATTTCAACAAGGTAAAAGAACAGAAAGTTAACCCGGAAAAAATCGAAGTGGAAAATATCCCAGGGATGAGCGCAGTGAAAGTTCGCTGGGTAGTTTCCGGAAACGGTAACTACAGTATCAATGTGGATTCAGTCAAAGGCGGAAAAGCCAGCTGGAAAAAGTAAGTCCTAAGACTTCTTAAGCATTTAAAGCTCCAAGGGTTTTGAACTCTTGGAGCTTTTTTTTTATCAAACAAAGCCTTTCAAAGCCTGCAATAATTCCCTTTTGGTCATATACCCTCCCTTTCTCCAGAGAATTTTACCTCTTTTGAACAGGATGTAATGAGGAATAGATCTTACACCAAACTGTAAACTGACCTGAGGATTTTTATCTACACTTAATTTATACAACTTTACCTTTCCATCTAAATCCTGAATGACAGCATCGAGAACTGGATTCATAGTCTGACAGGGTGCGCACCAATCTGCATAAAAATCTACCAACACGGCTTCTTCTGATTGTTGGATTACCTCTTTGAATTTTTTCTTAGCCATAAATGAATTTTATAAAAATACTGACAAGAATTCCTTACAAAAAGTTCTGGACTAAATGTCACAAAAAAACCTGTCTCTTTCAAAACAGGTTTAAAGTAACTTTCAACCAAGAAATTATGGATTTTGCTGTGCAGGTATTTGTATCCCTAATTTGGCAAGTACCAATTCTGTGAATTTATCATCATCTCTGGTATAAAGCAAAATTGGCGCATTACCGGCAGTTTCAGAGAAAACATGGGTATAATTGTTTTCCGCAGCTACTGAATTGATCGCATTGAAGACTTTTTGTTGAACAGGCTCCAATAATTCCTGCAATTTTCTCTGATAAGAAACTTGTGCATCCTGCTCAAATTTTTGAAGCTCTTGCTGCAGTTTTCTAAGTTCTGCTTCTTTTGCAGCCCTTGCATCCTCAGTCATTGTCTGGGCAGCTTGCTGATAAGCCTGCACCTGTCTTTCGAAAGTCTGGGCTTTCGTCTGGATATTTGTTTGAAGCTGTGCCTGATAATCCTGTATATCAGCACCGATTTGCTCCATTTCCGGCATTAAGTCCATTATTAGCTCTACATTGGTATAGCCGATTTTTATATCCTGCTGTGCTTGAGCCACAAATCCTACGCAAATCAAAGCGATTGCCGAAAGGATAACTTTTACTTTCATCATTTCTGTTTTTATTTTAAATTTTAGTTGTCTATTCCTAATTGTTCCAATACAAACTCAGAGTAATCATGTCTAGGGTCTGTGTAAATCATTAATGGTCCCGATGCTTTATCAAATAGCACCGCTAAGTTAAATCGTTTACATACTTTGTCAATAGCATCAAAGATTTTTGATTGCAAAGGCTGCATCAGTTCCTGTTGCTTTTGATAATATTGACCGTTTAGACCAAAGACCCTATTGTTAAAGGCCACAGCTTGTTTTTCTCTATCTTTAATGGCTGCCAATTTCTCTTGATACATTTCTTCCGTTAGAAGTACTTCTTCAGCTTTTAAACTGGAATACATTTCTTTAATTTCCTGCTCCAATTTTTGTGCCTCTTTTTTCCATTCCTCGCTCAAGGCAGCTAACTCATCTTGAATGAGCTTATAATCCGGGTGTTTATTGAGAAGAAACTCTGAATCAATATATCCGAATTTTTGTGCACTGAGCTGCGGAATAGCCACTAGGATCCAAAAGAAACCCGACAAAAATAATAATTTAAGTGATCTTTCCATCATTATCTGAATTGCTGACCAATAGTAAAGTGGAATTGGGCACCACTTCTCTGAATTGAGCCTGGAGGTGCGTCGAAACCATATCCCCAATCCAAACCAAGAAGTCCAAATGCAGGCATGAAAATCCTTGCACCAAATCCTGCAGATTTTTTCAGGTTATAGGGATTAAATTCTGCATATGATCCCCAGTTATTACCTGCTTCTGCAAATCCAAGCAAGAAGATAGTTGCTGAAGGGTTTGGAGACACCAGGAATCTCAATTCCATGACATGCTTGTTATATACAATACCTCCATAAGGAGCTCCTGTACCCCGGGTAAGCCTACCAGGAGTGATAACCTGGTTTTCATAACCTCTCAGACCAATGATTTCCTGTCCTAATGCAAAGTTATTAAAATTCATTCCATCACCACCCATGACAAATCTTTCCAAAGGAATTATTCCGATTTTATTACCATATGACCCTAGGAATCCCATATGGGTTCTTGCACTTATCACCCATTTGGAAGATCCAAATACAGGGGTATAAAAGGTGGCATCAAACATCCATTTGTGGTATTCCAACCATGCAAATTTCTCTTCATCCGGAGATTCCCTGTCAATATTTGGGTTCAAACTTGCATATGGAGGGGTAAAGGAAGTTGCAAGGGAAATATTGGATCCCAACCTTGGATATATAGGGTTGTCAATATTGTTCCTGGCAATTGTGGTATTAAAGGCCAAACTTCTAGATGTTCCGGTGGGATAACTCAACCCGAAATTGGTTCCAAATTGATTGAAATCGTAAATCTGAAAAGTAAGGTTATTACTTACCATAAAGTAATCATCAGGCCAGGTTACCCTTTTTGAAAGGCCTAAGGTGGCTCCAGTGATCTTGAAGGAACCTATTTCTCTTCCTGGATTGGTCTGACTGAAGAAATCTACCTGCCTTTGTACAGAATGGTTTACACTAAAGCTCAAAGCATTTGGCTTTTTGCCGCCAAACCATGGTTCTGTTAATGAGATACTGTAATTTTGGAAAGTTCTACCATTGGCCTGAACCCTAAGGGAGAGTCTTTGTCCATCTCCGACCGGCAAAGGTCTCCATTTCTCAAAATTCCCTATATTCCTTATGGAGAAATTATTAAAAACCAATCCCACTGTTCCTACAAACCCGAAAAATCCACCCCAGCCACCTGACAATTCAATCTGGTCATTCGGTCTTTCTTCAAGCTTGAAAGTAATGTCCACTGTCGCCGCTTCAAAATTAGGCTTCATATCAGGTTCAATTTTTTCCGGATCAAAATACCCCAATTGGGAAAGTTCCCTAATTGTCCTTACCAATAAACTCCTATTGAATTTTTGCCCGGGCAGAATCCTGATTTCTCTCATCACCACATGATCAGAAGTCCTCTCATTCCCCTCAATATTGACAGAATTGACGGTTACCTGAGGGCCTTCCAGAATCCTCATTTCAATATCAATTGAATCCCCTAACACCTTAATTTCAACAGGATCAATCTGGAAAAACAAATATCCATTATCCTGATATAAAGAGCTGACATCATCTCCTTTTTGAGGATCATAATTCAGCCTTTTTTCCAATTTTTCCCTATTGTATACTTCCCCCTTTTCTATTCCTAACCTGGCCACCAGCACATCATCATCATGAAGATAATTACCTACAAAGGTGATGTTTCTGTAATAATATTTCACCCCTTCCTCCAATGAAATATCAAGATTGATAGTGTTATCTGTATGTCTGTAAGTGGAATCTGCAAGAATTACTGCATCTCTGTATCCCTTAGAATTATAATATCCTATTACTTTTTCTTTATCATCTTTGAAATCCTTTGCAACAAATTTTGAGGCCGAGAAGAAATTCAACTTGAAGTTCTTGTTCATATACATCTTCACCTCCTCATCAGAGACAACATTTCTATAAACAATCGCCTCCTTAGCAGATTTTGGAGTAGTGTTGGTGATTCTTGAAACAAGTTCTCTAACAAAATGCATCCTGGGGTGCTCTTTTGTACCCTTAAGTTTGCCTTTTATTTTTTTGTCTGCTATTTCTTCATTCCCGTAAATGTTAATCTGATTGATCTTTACCTTGGATTTGGCATCAACATCAAACCTGATTTTTACACTGTTGGGCAAAGTAGTGTCCCTTTCCTGGATAACCTTAACTTCAGTATTTAAAAATCCCTTATCTACAAAATATTGTTTGATGGCCCTTTGGGAGGTACTCAACACATCATCTCTTACTACTCTGCCCCTGATTTTTACTTTGTCTTTCAGTTCACCTTCCTGAGTCTTATTGACTCCGGTAAATTCAACCCTACTGAACCTCGGCCTTTCTGTAAGCTCCAAAAGAAGGTAGATATCTTCCCCTTCAATTTTTGTCACCAGGATTTTGACATCTCCAATAATCCCTTGTCCCCAAAGCCTTTTCAAAGCATTGGAAATGGCATCTCCTGGAACGGAAATAACGTCATCTACCCTAAGTCCAGATAGTGAAATTACAGCCACTTCATCCAAAGTTGCTAAACCAACTGCCTTTATCTCAGCGATTCTGAATTTTTGAGGTTTAGAATAACTCAACTCCAAAATATCAACCGGCTTGGAAGGAGTATACCTGCTCTGACCCAAACGGATCTGAGCCTGGGATATACCTACCCAAAAGATCATTAAAAGTATAATCGTAATTCGCTTCATTCAACGTTTTGATTTAATCTGAGCTGTGGTTTTCCCAAACCTTCGCTCTCTACCTTGGTAATCAAGAATTGCCTCCAACAAATGCTCCCTTCTAAAATCCGGCCACAACAATTCCGTAAAATATAATTCCGTATAAGCCAGTTGCCATAACAGAAAATTACTAATCCTCAACTCCCCACTTGTCCTGATCAACAATTCAGGATCAGGTACTCCCTTTGTATTTAAATGGTCAGCAATTATTTGCTGATTGATTTCATCCAAATTTAACTGGCCATCTACTACTTTTTTGACAATTTCTTTCACCGCATTTTCTATCTCCCATCTTCCACTGTAACTCAAAGCGAGAAAAACAGTCAGTCCATCATTTTTTCCTGTAATTTCTCTGGCTTCCCGCAATTTTGCCTGGGCACTCTGAGGCAAACTTTGTATATCCCCAATTGATGATAATTGTATGTTATTTTTCATCATAGTGGGAACTTCATCGGTAATGGAATTGATGAGAATTTCCATCAAGGCATTGATCTCCTCCTGAGGTCTGGCCCAGTTTTCCGTGGAGAAAGCATAAAGTGTGAGATATTTCACCCCAATTTCTGCACAGATTTCAATGGATTCCCTCACTGCAGTCAGGGCATTTCTATGGCCAAAAATCCTCATAGCCCCCTTTTGCTGGGCCCAACGGCCATTCCCGTCCATGATTATTGCTATGTGTTTTGGGATGTTATTCCTGTCTAATAATTCTTTCATTCCGGAGTTAAAGAATCCAGTTCTTTTTTTGGAGGTACAAAAATGCTATTTCTTTTTCAATATTCTAACCTAATGATCAATTAATTATAGTTATAGCATTTGATTGTATTGAAAGAATAACTGATGGTCAGGCCAAAAAAATAATACCAATCCTTATCGCTGTAATTACCTTTATTGATTCCGGTAACCTGGTTAGGGTTATTGGGGTCTGGAAATCTGGGAATTGTTGCAGAAGTACCGTCTATTTTATCAAATAGATCTGAGAAAGTTGCTCTAAAACCGAGTTCAGCAGCAAGGGTCCATTTATTTGTCAACCTATATTTCACCCCGATCCCGAAAGGGATAACAGGTGTGTTTGTGGAATACTCCCCTTCTTCAGGATCATTTGCAAAACTCCTCCCTGAACCACTGTAAAACGCATATCCAAGCCCAAAGAAACCATAAGGAGAGTATCTAAATCGGGACTGTGGATGGGTATAATCAAGAAAATGATACTCCATGACCGCAGAAAATTCATAGATATCCCCTTTGAAATAGGCATCTCTGAAAATAGCTGCAGGATCTAATTGGGTAAGACTATCAGCTGCAGAAATTCTTCCAAATGAAAGACCTGCCCGTAGGGACCACACATTGTCAAAATTTCGTCTGCCAAATAACGTACCTTGAAAACCCACCCTACCCTGATCCAACCTCCTTACAATTTCACCTGAATAAGCTGCCGCCCCAATGCCACCACCAAAATCAGTAACCTGAGCAATGGAAGTGACCGGAAGAAAAGCACCTATGATACATAAAGTAAAAAGGATGTAAATCCGAAAGTTGACTTTTTTCAAGACGACGCAATTTATGAAGTACTAAACGATATAAAAACCTTGTTTGGTATCCACAGGGTTAATTTTTGTTAAGATTAACAAAGTTTAAAGTGATTTATAAATATACAATTCTATTCACTACGATTATCAGGAATTATCAATTTCTCATATCAAATCCCCAATTTAATTTTTGTCTTAGGGTATCAAAATAATTGTAGCCAAAGAATTTTACCAAGCGTGCTGAAAAATCTGCCTTCCTCAATTTCAGTTCAACTGTGGCATCGATCGGCATAGATCTGGAATCCAAAGAAATCAGGAATTTTTCAGACCTGCCCTCAATTTTAAAACTTATAACTGATTCATCAGGAACAATGATGGGTCGAACGTTTAAATTGTGGGGGCTTACGGGGGTGATCACAAAATTTCTCGCACCAGGGGTAATTAATGGCCCTCCACAACTTAATGAATATCCTGTGGATCCTGTTGGCGTCGCCACAATCAGACCATCTGCCCAATAGCTGTTAAGGTATTGGCCATTAATGTAGGTATGAACTATGATCATGGAAGAGGTATCCCTTTTGTGAATGGTAAATTCATTCAACCCAAAGTTCATCCCATTGAATAATGGCCGGGTAGATTCTATGGTTACCAATGACCTTGACTCAAGGGTATAGTCACCAATAAACAGATCATTGATGGCTGATTTGATATTTTCTTTGGCTACTGTAGCCAAAAAACCCATTCTCCCTGTATTAATCCCAACTATTGGTGTTTCATATCTCCCGATTTGGATAACAGTGTCCAAAAGAGTACCGTCCCCTCCTACAGAAATGGCAAAATCAATATCCTTCACATTAGTTTTGGAGTCAAATATTTCAAAAGGCTTTAAATGAACCGCCAATTTTTTAAGAGATTTGGCCAATGGTTCGGTAAAAAAAATCCTCCCCCCCTGGTTTTTCAATATCTCCACCAAAAGTTCTATATATGGAATAAATTCTTTTTGAAGATTAATTCCATGAATAAGGATGTTCATTTTTGATTATTTAAATATTCAAAAACCGCATGAGGTTATCAATTCTCTCCTGATCTTCGCTGATTGCCGTCTCTTCTTGGTAATGATCTATGATTTTGTATCCGAATCTTTCCAAGGTAGCTTTTATATGCCTCAGTTCTGATTTATCCAATTTAAGCGTGAGTTTAATTTTACTGTCATCCAAAGGGTCACTTGAAATAAAACTACTTAAAATCTTAGCGTTTTCGGATTCTATGATTCGGGCGATTTCGAATAAGCTATAATCTGTCATGAACATGGAAAGCACTAAAACTGCCCCATGGGACTGTATTGAAAGAGAGTCTGCAAAAGCTCCAATAGCATCTTCCATAGTAATCACCCCTAGATATTGATTTCCTCTATCTACCACTGCCACCATATTGATGTCAAATTCCGATGCAACTTTAATCACGTCATATATATGCTTGTCCAAATAAACAAAGCATGCGGGGGAAATTAAGTCAAATTTACTGATTTTGAGTTCAGGACTGTTTTTTGTGTATATCAGGTCGTCGGTGACAAAACCTTTAAAAATACCTTTGTCTACCACAGGCAATACATTAGTTCTTATTTCTTCCATCCAGGACAAAGCCATCTTTGCCTTATCATTTGGTTTCAAAGGAGGGATAAGATTATTGATGAATTCGTAGGCCTGCATGGACTAAAGATATTAAATTGAATTTGAATATAAAACTACACATTAAAGTATAAGGTTCAAACAAAATAAATCGAGACAATTTCTGCCGCATCCATAGCAGCTCCCAAGTATATGTCTTATTTTAGACCACCTAAAATTATCAAGTTGAAATGTATATAATTTTTGATACTGAAACTACGGGTCTTCCAAGGAATTATGATGCCCCAATGACTGATTTGGACAATTGGCCCCGCCTGGTCCAAATTGCATGGCAGCTCCATGATGCCAAAGGAAAGCTACTTTCGAACAATAATTTCATCGTCAAACCAGATGGATTTACCATTCCATACAATGCGGAAAAAGTACATGGCATATCTACAGATCGGGCCCTTCAAGAAGGTCATGTATTGGAAAAGGTACTTCAAATATTTCATGAAGATGTAGAGAAGGCAAAATATTTGGTTGGACATAATATCGGATTTGATATCAATGTGGTGGGTTCTGAATTTCTACGGAAACAAATCCCTATGAAACTTCAGAAAATGAAGGAATTGGATACCAAGGATCTTTCCACAGATTATTGCGCCATCCCAGGGGGAAAAGGAGGAAAATATAAATGGCCAACGCTCACTGAGCTGCATCATAAACTTTTTGGTAACGGATTCGAAGATGCCCATGATGCCGCCTATGATGTGGATGCCACCGCAAAATGTTTCTTTGGCCTTATTACCCAAAGGGTAGTAGCTACAGAAGAAGGTATTCAGTTTTCGGAGGTAGTTTATGAAGCGCCTAAATTAGAGGCTGCAAACTTTGCAGCTGCCAAAGACAGCACCAAAGTAGCTGCCAAAGAGATATTAAAAGCGGCAGGCACAGCAGATATCTCTGAAATGTTGGATATGCCATTTTCGCATCTCCACGTACATACCCAATATTCCGTATTGCAGGCAACTTCAGAGATCCCTTCTCTCATTGGTTTGGCAAAAGAAATGAACATGCCGGCGATTGCCATGACAGACCATGGCAATATGATGGGAGCTTTTCATTTTGTCAGGGAAGCGCTTTCAAAAGAAATCAAGCCAATTATTGGGTGTGAATTCAATTTAACCAAAGACCGTACTAACAAAAATCAGAAAGATGATGGTTATCAGACCGTCCTACTTGCAAAAAACAAGGCAGGATACCATAATCTTGCCAAGCTTGCTTCCTATGCCAATATTCAAGGGTATTATTACCTTCCGAGAATTGACAAAGAAATCCTGACCAAGTATAAAAACGATCTGATTGCAACTACTGGAGGGCTCTGGGGAGAAATCCCCTATTTGATTCTGAATGTGGGAGACACCCAGGCCGAAGAAGCATTCCTTTGGTGGAAAGAGCAATTTGGGGAAGATTTTTATGTGGAATTAAACCGGCATGGAATCCCTGAGGAGGAAAAAGTCAATGAAGTGCTTTTATCCCTTGCTAAAAAATATAATGTCAGGTATTTCGCTGGCAACAATACTTATTACAATCAAAAAGTGGATGCCAAAGCACATGATATTTTACTTTGCGTAAAAGATGGGGAGCTGGTGGAAAAACCAAAAAAATACGTGGGGAAAAGGGGAAGGGAATACCGTTTTGGATTTCCAAATGATGAATTTTATTTGAAAAGCCCGGAAGAGATGAAAAAACTCTTTGCTGATCTTCCGGAAGCCATCGCATGTACCCATGAAATTGTTGAAAAAATTGAAACCTATAAACTCCAAAGGGATGTGTTATTGCCGAAATTCGACATCCCTGAAGAATTTAAAAACCCAGAAGATGATATTGATGGAGGAAAAAGGGGAGAAAATGCCTATTTGAGACATTTGACCTATGAGGGTGCTAAAAAAAGGTACCCCTTCCTGACAGATGAAATCAGGGAAAGATTAGATTTTGAATTGGCGACCATAGAAAAGACGGGATATCCCGGTTATTTTCTTATTGTACAGGATTTTACAGCAGCAGCTAGGAAAATGGGGGTATCCGTTGGCCCGGGAAGGGGCTCAGCAGCAGGTTCAGCAGTTGCATTTTGTACAGGGATTACCAATGTAGATCCTATAGCTTATGACCTGCTTTTTGAGAGGTTCCTCAACCCAGACAGGGTATCCCTTCCGGATATTGATATAGATTTTGATGATGAAGGAAGGCAAAAAGTGATTGATTATGTGATCAAAAAATATGGATCCAACCAAGTGGCCCAAATCATCACCTACGGTACCATGGCGGCAAAGTCTGCAATCCGGGATACAGCAAGAGTATTGAATCTGCCTTTGGCGGAAGCTGATAAACTGGCAAAATTAGTTCCCGATATTAAATTGAAAGCTTTATTTGACCTGTCCAAAGACCGGGCTAAACTTTCCGAAAAGCTTAAAGGAAACGGAGAGGATCTATCTAAAGCGGAAGAATTGATCAGAATTTCAAAAGGTCAGGATGAGCTATCAAAAACCATCAACCAGGCAAAAATTCTTGAAGGTTCGGTAAGAAACACAGGAATTCATGCCTGTGGGGTCATTATCACCCCTGATGATATCACCAATTTTGTCCCAGTTGCCTTAGCCAAGGATTCCGATATGGTATGTACCCAGTTTGACAACTCGGTAGTGGAAAGTGCGGGTCTTTTGAAAATGGACTTTTTAGGACTGAAAACCCTCACTTTGATCAAAGATGCAGTAAAAATCGTCAAGGAAAGGCACGGCATCAGTCTTGATCCCGATAATTTCCCGATAGATGATGTAAAAACCTATGAATTGTTTCAAAGGGGAGAGACTGTCGGCATATTTCAATATGAATCTCCCGGTATGCAAAAATATATGCGGGAATTAAAGCCCACCGTCTTCGCAGATTTGATAGCGATGAACGCGCTTTATAGACCGGGTCCTTTGGAATATATCCCTTCCTTTATCAAAAGAAAACATGGCATGGAACCCATTACCTATGATCTGGATGATATGCAGGAATTCCTGGAAGAAACCTATGGGATTACCGTATACCAGGAACAGGTAATGCTTCTTTCACAAAAATTGGCAGGCTTTACAAAAGGTGAAGCCGATGTGCTCAGAAAAGCCATGGGGAAAAAGCAAAAGGATGTGCTTGACAAAATGAAACCGAAATTTGTAGAGCAAGCCTCAGCTAAAGGCCATGATGCCAAAAAGCTGGAAAAAATCTGGAAAGACTGGGAAGCCTTTGCTTCATACGCCTTTAACAAATCCCATTCTACCTGTTATGCATGGGTGGCCTATCAGACAGCCTATCTGAAAGCCCATTACCCGGCGGAATATATGGCATCCGTATTGAGTAACAACATGAATGACATCTCCCAGGTAACCTTTTTTATGGAGGAGTGTAAGCGAATGGGGATTTCTGTATTGGGGCCGGATGTCAATGAATCAAAAAGTGGATTTACTGTAAATAAGGAAGGACAGATCCGATTTGGTATGGCAGCCATCAAAGGAGTTGGAGGTGCTGCTGTGGACGCTATTGTGGAAGAAAGAGAAAAAGGAGGTAAATACAACAATATCTTTGAGTTTTGTAAACGCGTCAATTCCCGTGCTCTGAATAAGAAATCCTTGGAATCTTTGGCCATGGCGGGAAGTTTTGATTGCTTCCCCCAACACCACAGAAGACAGTATTTGGAAGTTCCTGATGGAGATGCAACCCTTTTGGAAAAAGCTGTAAAATATGCGCAAAAAGTACAACAGGAGGCGGATAGTTCACAGGTAAGCCTTTTTGGTGGGGGAACAGGGATAGAAGTCCCCTTGCCCTCTGTTCCCCCAATGGAACCTTTCAGTCAATTGCAGCAGCTTAATATAGAAAAAGAAGTCGTCGGTCTTTATATTTCCGGGCATCCATTAGACCAATTTAGGGTAGAGATTGAATCTTTTACCAATACAACAATGCCTGAATTCCCGGATATTGATTCTCTGAGAAAAAAAGGTGAAATCAAAGCAGCGGGAATGGTAACTTCATTTGCCCATAGAACTACTAAAACAGGTAAGCCATTTGGAACCTTAACCATGGAGGATTATCATGGTGGCCATACATTTTTCATATTTGGAGAAGATTACATTAAGTATAAGGAATACTTTATGACAGGTTGGTTCCTCTATATTGCCGGGTCTGTACATCCAAATAAATGGAAGGAAAATGAATTTGAATTTAAAATCAACAGCATCATGCTTCTAAGTGAAGTCAGGGGGAAAATGATCAAAGGGTTGAGAGTCAATATTGATCTGGATGATCTGAATTATGATTTGATGGAAAAACTGGAATCCATCACTCAAAAATATAAAGGTGAAGCCAAGTTATACATCAATATCATCGACAGTAAAGAAAACATTACTTTGGACCTGATGTCAAAAAATTACAAAGTGGATCCATCCAACGAAATGATCAAAGATTTAGGCCTGATTCCAGAAATTGTATACCAGATTATTTAATAAAATTCCCATGAGCTATATTTAATACGGGATGAATAATGCTGTTTTGAAAATCGAACAACCAAAAAATCCTATCGGAAAGTAATTAAATTGGCATTATTAAAAACAAATTTCCCCGAAATAAATTAAAACCAAGTGGAACTAATTAAACACAAATTTACTTTACTATTATATTTGAAAATCAAGCATTAACAAAAATTCTTATAAGATGGCAAAAGCAATTGAAATTACAGACGCAAACTTTGAAGAAATATTAAAATCCGATAAGCCTGTTTTGGTGGATTTTTGGGCAGAATGGTGCGGACCCTGTAAAATGATAGGTCCAATTGTGGAAGAATTGGCAGGTGATTATGAAGGTAAGGCAGTTATCGGTAAAGTGGATGTTGATTCCAATCCAGCTGTTGCATCAGCATTAGGTATCAGAAGTATACCAACTTTGATGTTCTTCAAAGGAGGTCAGATTGTTGACAAACAAGTAGGTGCTGTTCCAAAATCTATTTTAGCCCAAAAATTGAACGCAGTGCTATAATATTTAATAACAAATAAATTTAAATAGCCACAAAGAGTCGTCTTTGTGGCTATTTTTATTTGTTAGATCAGGAAAGACTGGAAACCTGGCTAATTGGACAGTTTAAAGAGAATTCGGATATAAGAGTCAAGGAGCTTACTTAAAGCACCTTAACCTTGACACTTTTATAATATATTACACTTTCAGGGTCGTGGGCCTGCAATGCAAAAGTACCTCTATCAATCTTTTTCTCTCCGGCATTTTCAGGCCGCTTTTCATCTTGAGACTCCACGTATTCCATGACGGTTTTACCGTTTATCTTTACCGTAACATGATCTCCCTTAACAATTATGTGAGTTGTATACCAATCCCCATCCTTTACATAAACGTCCCTTACATCATTAAAAGAGTAAAGACTTCCTGACTTTCTCCAATCGGTATGGGTTTGATTTACCTGCACTTCATATCCTTTTTCGGGCCACCCTGTCTCCTGATATTTTGTGTGGAAAAAAATACCGGAATTGGCTTTTGGCATAGTTTTCAGCTCCACCAAAAGTTCAAAATCTTTGAAATCTGCCCCATTGACTTCACCTACGTAAAATGCATGAGCTCTAGGCCCATCAATTTTTATTATCCCGTCCTCCACAGAAAAAGAGGAAGCGTTTTCGGAGATTTTCCAACCATCCAGGTTCTTACCATTAAACAAAGGCGTCCATCCATCTCCCTGGGAAAAGGCTGAAAACGAAACATTAATCAGAATTATAAATGCAAGTAAATTTTTCATAGTATTTTGGTTATTGAAGGTTTAAGGAAAATCAGAATTCGTGTGTTTTAATATTTGGGAATTGAAACTTGAAGTTTGGTTTTTGGAGTTTCATAGATTTTTTCATTCATGTTTTGGCAGATGAGAAACCCCTCCTGACACAATAAACTTCATCACATCTGTACTTCTCACATGTTTAATTATTCGAACATTTTCTCTTGGCACCAAAAAAAGGTTACCCGAGAAGTTATAACTGTGCGGAAAATAGATTGCTACCAAGCTTTCTTCTTCCAATATAGTCAGATCATCCTGTGTAATGAAGCCCAATCTTGACATATTGTCTGATAACTTGACAATTACTGGGGTATTGAATTTTTTCTTATCCCCCACAAAGGCTGACATCAAATCCTTAATACTGGTATACAAGATGTTGATCAGTGGGATTTTAAACACCCATCTTTCAAAAATTTCAAAGAGGGGCCTGGTGATAAAAATACTGGCCAAAAATCCTACGAAAGTAATAAAGGCCAACATGATCAAAATCCCCAATCCAGGAATTGGTATAGGTAGAATTCCATCAAGAAATTGTATAATAAGGGTTATCACATAAATAGTCAGTGCTATTGGAACTACAAAAAGGAGGCCCCTAAAGAAATATGTAAGAATTCTTCTATATGTAAATGCCATTACAAAACATCAAATTATAACTACTAAATGTACAAAAGGATTGGCAATATTGGAAAGCAAATTTCTTGTTTAGGGAAAGACATCATCAAATAAAAAGTGGCGAACATAGAAACTGACCGCCACTTTTTTTATCCGCAAAAAGATCAACCAAACACTAAAAAATCAAATACTCTTCTCAAAAAACTGCTTTAAATTTCGATAAATATACCAACTCAATCTTATTTAAAAAATACCCTATACAGGGTATTTTTTAATAAGAATCAATAATATCCTGGGAAATAAGTCTGTATATTTCAGCAACTTGTTCATTATAATTTAAAAACTGATAATGCAGGTCAAGGGTATGCAGGTCAGTCCGGATTGCAGGTCCTGTTTGGGCTTTTCGTGCACCTAATTCCAAACTTTTACTGAGGGTTTCAATGATCAAAGGTTTCATCATTTCAAAATCCAGTCCTTGCCTCGCCATGATTTCTTCAGAAATTCTTAGCATATGATTTGAAAAATTGCTGGCAAATACAGCTGCTACATGCAAGGCAAGCCTATCTTTTGATTTTAACATAAATTGGAGTGGAGAAAGGCTTTTTGCCAGTTTTTTAAGCTTTTGTAAGGTCGTCTCATCCTCGGACTCCAACAAAAATGGAACTTCAGCAAAATCAATTGACCTATCTTTACTGAATGTCTGCAATGGGTATAAAATCCCGGTATAGGAAGCAGAACTATACCCCAATATTTCTAAAGGAACCGACCCTGAAGTATGTACCAAAATGCTTTCTTCCGGCAAAATAACTTGATCTGCTAAATCTGAAATGGCATCATCACTTACCGCAAGGATAAAAATTTCAGCTTCAGATTCAGAAAAATCCAAATCTTCTTTCGATTCTGCGGTGTAGAGTCTTTTGGTAATGGAGGCTATTTTCTCACTATTCCTGCCAAAAACCTCTGTAATGGTATGACCTGCATCCTCTAAAGCCGGTGCTAAATGCCAAGCTACATTTCCAGTGCCCAGAATTGCGATTTTATATTTCATAAATGAAATATAATCCTTTTAAAGTGGAATCTAAAAACTAAGGCTTTGCCGTTTAGAATTTTGAATTAAAGGATGGGAAAGTTAATATCCCTATTCCAAACCTTTATCTCTCATTTTAGAGAACTCGTCATACCTTCTGTAAATGGCAACACAAAAACCGATCAACATGATAATGGTTCCTGCCCAAAGAATATTAATTTGAGGTTTTACAATAGCCTTAAGGACCACGTAATCTTTTTGATAACGGTTGACTTTAAATGAGAATTGATTTTTTTCCGGGATAATATTATCAAGTTCCACTTTTACTCCAAGTTCATTGTCAATCGCTGGAATTCTGCCTACTTGGCTTCCCCTGATTATAAAAACAGGCTCTAAACTCTTTTCCACATCGAAGTCCATGATCCTCAATTTTGCTTTTACAGCTACATCACCTTCCTTTAAATCAATCCCGTCGATTTGAGTCAATACTTCTCCTCCCTCAAATTCGGTTACGAAATCTGAAATAAAAAATGTTTCCCCAGGAGCAACTTCATAAAATTCATCTTCCCTCCATTCAGGATCATCATAATCATTGATAGCCGATACGAAAGTGTATAAGTCCCGATTCAGGAATCTTCTTGAATCAGGTGAAGAAATCAATCCCATAGAACTGTTAAATTGCGACATTGGATTTAGGGTAAATTGGTATTGATCTCCTTTAAAATAATCAATTTTGAAATAATCATTTTCCTCTAAAATCAAGGTAACAAGATCTCCTTTTTTGTGATACAATTTTCCATTTACCACTATATCGTCCAATGCTATTGACTCATTGACATTATCCGTTGATTTTAAAAGATTGACATTGACCAGACCCGGAATACCTTTAACCTTTTTTTGTCTTCCCCTGTAAATCGCTGTGTAATCTTTAATCTGGGTTGGCTTATTGATCCACAATAAAACATGCTCTTTATTCAATTCATCCTCCCAGCTATTGCTATAAGTAAGGCCGGATAAATTGTATGATATCACTTCGGAATAACCAGAGGAAAACATCACCCCAATCAAAATCATCCCTAAACCGATATGGGCCAAGGAGCCTCCTGCCAGCTTAAAGGTTGATTTTTTGATCAGCCTGAACAAAATAGTAGCATTGGCAACGATGGTAAAAGTGCTCGCTAAGACCACCACGATATAGGTAATGTCATAAACCTTACCTAAAACAATGATGAAGGCGGAAAGTAAGACAGAGACTATATAGGGAATAACTAAAGCCTCTCTTAAAGCTTTTCCATCCATTTTGTTCCACCAAAAGAACTGACCCACAGCAGTTAGTAAAGCCACCGCCACGGCAAACCACAATTGAAATTTTGTATAAAACCCTACCTGATCAGCAGGAGGAGCCATATTGGATATTCCTCCGAACATCTCAACAATCGCATTCCAAACAGGAATTGAGGTAGGCAAAATCACTTGGAAAGCCATCAATGCCAGCGTGGTCGCTCCGATGAAAATCCAAAACTCCCGAGAATAAACAGATGCTTCTTTTTCCGAGCTTGGAATATTTTTCCAATTCTTTGCCAGAAGGAAAATGGCCACAATAAGGAAAAAAAGCATGTAAATCAGCAATTGTCCGGAAAGACCCAAATCTGTAAAAGAATGGACTGAGGAATCACCCAAGACCCCACTCCTTACCAAGAAAGTAGCGTAAAGAACCAAAATAAAGGAGGCAACAATCAAAATCATGGAAGATTTCAATGCAGTACTGCTCTTTTTGAAGGTAATCATGGTGTGGATACCTGCCACCATTATCAACCACGGCACATAAACAGCATTTTCTACAGGGTCCCAATTCCAATACCCACCAAAGTTAAGGGTGACATAAGCCCAATAGGCGCCCATGATGATTCCCATTCCCAATACCATCGCTGAGAACTGTGCCCATGGCAATGCCGGACGAACCCATTCTGAATATTTTTTTGCAGCCAATCCACCTATTAAAAAAGCAAAGGGTACTAAAGTGGTAGCGTATCCCAAAAATAATGTTGGCGGATGTATGACCATCCATATATTTTGCAATAAAGGATTCAATCCTGTACCATCTTCAGGGACAAAATCAGGGTTGATCTGGAATATGGGTGCACTCAGTGCATCTCTCAATAAAACGAAAGGCGAACTTCCGATTTTTAAATCCCCGATTACCACTCCTAAGATCATGGAAACCAAAAATGCCTGTACCAGTGCAAATACCAACATCACAGGCCCCTCCCAGAATTTATTCGTATGGATTAGAATCAAACCCAATACCACATTCCAAAAAATCCAAAGTATAAATGCTCCTTCCTGACCTTCCCAAAAACTGGAAATCATATAATGTACCGGCAAGGCTTTGGAAGAGTGGGAATAAGCATAAAAATATTCAAACCTATGACTGTAAATTATTTCAAAAAGTGCCACAGCAATAGTAATGCTTGCCACAGAATGGACATAAAAAGAAATCCTGCTGAAGAGCCTCCAACTGGATTTTTCCAACTCTGAGGCAACGATATATTGGTAGTAGGCGTATGCAGTTACCAATGCACTTACAAAAGCAAGAATTACTGCAAAATGGCCTAAATTACCTATAAAGGTATTGATCATGATTTTTATTTAATCAAAGGGAAACTAAGACTACATACCAGCTGTACTGACTTGATTTTCCTGGTATTTGGATGGGCATTTCATAAGGATTTTGTCAGCGACAAAAAGGTCTTCACTTTTATAAGATCCGATAACTACAACTTGTTCAGCCCTGGCAAAGTCAGGTGGAACAGGTTCATTATAGAATACTTTTTGTTCAGTGCCGTTATTATCCACCATCATAAAATAAAAGGAAGTTTTATCAGGATTTACTTCGATTCCTTCCACTACCCCTAAACCACTTTTTTTTAGCCCTCCTACCACATGAATGGATTTATCATTGCCTTTCATCTTCATGGCTTTGGCAGTTTCAAAACTCTCGTAAGTACTTGCATCGCCGATCATTGATACAATGATCAAAATTGCAATTGCAATGATACCAAGGCCTATTATATGTCCCTTTTTCATATTTTTATTTTTTTAAGCATTATACTGTGATAATGTCAGTAATTTCAAATATTACCTGTCCTGAAGAAGTTTCTCCAGCTTTGCAACTTTCCGGTCTGTACTGATTACATAAACCAATATTCCGGCAAAAATGATCCCAATTATTCCCACCAAGACGTAGATTTTTCCTTCAGACCGCATCAGATCTGCCATTTCTACACGGGAGTTATTATAATCATCCTCTGTAATTTCTATTTTTTCCTGAGCGATGGCTTGAAGGCTAAAAGCCAGGAACAATATTAATAACCACTTTTTCATCTAATTTTATTTACACCCATAGGTAATGTCAGGTACACTACGAATTAGGATACCTGATTGATCAATCTATCTTCAATTTTTCTTTCAACCCTCCTAAGCCTTACACGGACGGAACTTATCCAGGTTCCCATTAGGGTCCAGCCAATGATGGCCGGATAAAATACCAATCTCAGTTTACTATCCAAATCATACGCATTGAACCCGGGATTTCCTCCGTTACCGGGATGAAGGCTGTCTGTCAATCGTGGTAAGACAAATATCAAGGGAATAAAGGCTGCAAAGGCAAATATATTATAAATGGCCCCAATTCTAGCCCTTTGATGCACATCGGAAAGGGAATTTCTAAGTATAAGGTAGGCAAAATACATAAGTAGGCCAATTGCTGAGGCATTCTGCTTGGGATCTCCTGACCAATAATCCCCCCAGGTAAATTTTGCCCACAGCATCCCTGTGGTGATTCCAAGGATTCCAAATAAAATAGCTGCATTGGTGAACTCTATGGCTACATCATCATATTTCAGATCATTGTACCGCAAGAACTTGATACTGTAGACCACCGCTACCATAAGCATAAGAATCATTCCAAACCACATGGTAACATGGAAATACAAAGCCCGGATGGTTTCATTCAAAATAGGCAATCTTGGGACATCAAATAAGAGTCCCGCTGTAAGGGTGTAGGCCAATAGTAGAACTGCCAAAATTTTCCACCAACTTTTTCTCATTTGAAGATTTTTGCTAATTCAAGCACAAAAATAAGTCATAAGTTCCTGATTCCTGTGCTTTTTATAACATAAGTTGATGAATGCTTATTCGAAAGTTACAAATCGCGGTTTTGAAGCAATGGAGGGCTTTGAAATTTGGGTTTTGAAGCTGGATTTCAATAATTGGTAATTAGTAATTGATAATTGGTAATTGATAATTGGCAAACATCAACTTCTCCACAAATAAGGAAACAAAATAAAAGCAGTTACAGCCACAATAGCATTGATAGAAAAGAGTGTAATTAACTTATCAGCACTTACAGTCCAATCCAGTCCATCTATGGCATTTTTAGAAACCCTAATTGCCATAAGAAGTATAGGAATAATTACTGGGAAGCTCAATATAGCCATCAAGGTAGCGTTATTACTTGCCTTTGAAGCAATGCCTGATACCATGGTCAGACAAGCTGAAAAGCCAAGTGCTCCCAATGTTAAATTCAGGAGGAATAGGCCTTGATCTTCAACAGGATTACCAAGGATAATAGAAAATACAAGGTATCCTATAAGAGCCAAAATCAATGTGAGCAAAGCATTGTAAACAATTTTGGAAATGATGATTGCCTCAGGAGATGCAATCATATAATAATACAATTGACGTCCTTGATGTTCTTGTATAAAGCTTTTGGCCACTGCATTCACTGCCGAAAAAAGAATAATTATCCAGTAAAGAGCATTCCAGGTCTGCGCAGAAATATTCCCCTGCCTGGCACCTACACTCAGATAAGTGATGAATACTGCAGACACTACATAAAGTAATATTCCATTCAGTGCATATTTCTGACGCCATTCAAGTGTCAATTCTTTTAAAACCAATGTCTGGATTTGTTTTAGCATAAGGCAAATATAAACTGAAATGGATATTTATAGATAATTATTGATAAAGGCTGATATTTTATCAAGACCTTAATTCACTCATACTTCAAGGGTTAAATTTAAATTGACATAATATGTTTTTGAATTAAATATCCGAAAATATCGCAAAGCATAAACCCATTAATATCTGAGAATTTCTAAAGTATTGAATCTAAAGAATGGATTCCATAGAAAATATCGAACAAATATTATTTAACAAATCTGCCAAAATGACATTTTTTAAGCTTTGGAACAGCACTTGTTATTGGCTTGATATCAATATTGTTATTAACCAAAACCAAATATAGCTATGCAGGAAAAAGGTACCATCTCGATACATACCGAGAATATCTTCCCCATCATTAAGAAATTTTTGTATTCTGACCATGAAATTTTTCTCCGTGAATTGGTGTCCAATGCGGTGGATGCAACCCAAAAAATAAAAAGGCTTGCGCAATTAGGTCAGTATAATGGAGAATTAGGTGACGTTACAGTGGAAGTGTCTTTCGACAAAGACAAAAAGACCATCACCATTTCTGACAAAGGTTTGGGTATGACTTCCGAGGAAGTTAAAAAGTACATCAACCAGATTGCCTTCTCAGGAGCAACTGAATTCATGGAGAAGTTCAAAGACTCCAAAGACGCCAATGAAATCATCGGTAAGTTTGGTTTGGGCTTCTATTCTGCTTTCATGGTAGCCAACAAGGTAGAAATCAATACCCTTTCCTATCAAGAGGGTGCTTTGCCGGCCCGATGGACTTGTGATGGCAGCACAGAGTTCGAAATCAGTGTCGGAGACAGAAAAAACCGTGGCACAGATGTCATTTTATACATCAATGAAGATTCTGAGGAATTCCTTGATAAATGGAAGCTTCAGGGCATCCTCGACAAATACTGCAAATTCCTTCCTGTTCCGATCAAGTTTGGCACTAAGACAGAAAGCGTGGAAGATGGAGTGGATGATAAAGGAGATAAAAAATGGAAATCAGTGGAGGTGGACAATATCATCAATACGACCTCTCCTATTTGGACAAAATCTCCCAATGAACTCAAAGACGAGGACTACCTGGCTTTCTACAAGGAACTTTACCCCATGAGCGAAGATCCCCTTTTCTGGGTTCACCTCAATGTAGATTATCCATTCAATCTGACAGGAGTATTATATTTCCCAAAGGTGAAAATGGATTTCGAGTTTCAAAAAAACAAAATAAAGCTTTTCAGTCGTCAGGTATTTATTACGGATGAAGTCAAAGACATCGTTCCGGAATTCCTTATGCTGTTGCACGGAGTTATAGACTCTCCTGATATTCCATTGAATGTTTCAAGAAGTTTCCTTCAGGCTGATAGCAGTGTTAAAAAAATCAACAATTACATTACTAAGAAAGTAGCGGACAAACTTTCTGAACTCTTCAAAAAAGATCGAAAAGTCTATGAAGAGAAGTGGAACGATATAGGCCTATTTGTTAAATATGGGATGATCAGTGAGGAAAAATTTGCTGAAAAGGGCAAGGATTTTACTTTACTGAAAAATACCAAAGGCGAATTCTATACTTTATCCGAATACAAAGAAAAAGTAAAGGCAGTCCAAACGGACAAAAATGGACAGACCATATACCTTTATGCAACCGACATAAACAAGCAAGATTCCTTTATCCAATCTTCCAATAAGAAAGATTATGATGTCCTGGTGATGGACTCTCCTATAGACAGTCATTTTATCCAGCATTTGGAGATGAAAGAGGAAAAGACTTCCCTGAAACGTGTTGATGCAGATGTGGTGGACAAAATCATTCAAAAAGAAGACAGCTATGGCAACTTGTTGACTGAAGAACAGTCAAAACAAGTCAAAGAGATTTTCGAAAAAGCCATTGACAACAAAAACTTCACTGTAGAAGTTGAAGGATTAAGTCCTGAGGAAATGCCGGTTACCGTGACCATGGAGGAGTTTATGCGCAGAATGAAAGACATGGCCCAGATGGGTGGTGGTATGAGTTTCTATGGTGCCATGCCGGATCAATATAAGGTAGCCATCAACGGCAACCACCCAGCCATAGATAAAATCCTAAAAACCGAAAACGAAGAAGATCAGGCAAAATTAGCCAAACAGTCTATAGACCTTGCTTTATTGGCCCAGGGAATGCTGACTGGCAAAGATCTGACCGCTTTTGTAAAGCGCTCCATTGAGCTGATTTAAAAAGTAATTAAAGATCAATTAACACATTCAATTATAAAACGGGCCTGAGCAATCAGCCCGTTTTTGTTTTTATTAAACAACCTTTCCAATTCCAAAAACTTATTATAAAATCTAAACTCTTCATTCTAAACCCACCTCCTACTTCCCCAAAAGCTTCCTCACCCCTTCCATAAATTCTTTAAAGCCTTCCTTGAAATGTTCAATGGAAGCAGATAAATTAGGCTCCATCTCTTCTTTTTTCTCTTCATAAAGTTTCTGGACTTTCTCTTTCCCTTTTTGGAATTCTTCTTCTAAAGTCGTCCTTTTCTCCTTGAGATCTTTGATCTTTTTTTCAATATCATCCTTTGCCTCTCCCCCTGCTTCCTTACCTTTTTCAATTAATTCTTCTATTTTAGTACCGATGTCCTGAAGCAAGGCTTCAACTTCTTCAAATCCGGTTTTTTTATTTTCCATAATGTGAGATATTTATTTAAAAGGAATTAAAACAATGGTTAACAATATACTCAAAAAGCTACAGACTACCAGTAAACTGAAATACAATTTGTTTGGAATGACAGACACGCTTTTCAGGCAACTTGAAAACATCTGCTCTGACCTGTCAAAGGAAATACAAAAAGCAAATAAAGAAGAGAAACCCATACCTATTAAATTGGAAAGGATCAATGATTTTGAGTTTATATTTCGGATTGGTGGTGAAGTGCTGATATTTATTCTTCAAAGTAATATTGTAAGATTGCCCGATGACACTTATCTAAGTAAGTCCAAATACCTGAAAGAAGATTATTCGTTGAGGTATTTCGGACAGATTCTCATCTACAACTTCATTAGTGATACCATTACTTATGGAAGGCTTGATGATCCTGGTTATCTGATTGGGCGTATTTTATTAAACCGTGAAAACAAATTCTTTTTGGAAGGAGATAGAAAAATTGTTTTCAGTTTTCCAGAATTGAGGGACAATCCTGCTACACCTGAAAAAATGAGGAGCCTCATTGAACAGTTGGTGATATCCGCTTTGGACAATGATTTGTTGGCACCGACTTTTCAGGACATCATGCTGATTACTTACAGCCAAAAACTAGAGCATACTTCCAGCATGGGAAACCCAAAAAAAATAGGGTTTGACCTTTTTGCCAAACCCCGGGAGTAGATATTTCTTTTCGGCTATTAAAATTTGCCTATTCCTTTCATTCGATAATTGTCTCAGGAGCTTGGGTTTGTTTTTCGTACAGGTCTGCATAAACTCCCTTCAATCCCATGAGATGGTCATGTGTTCCCTGTTCTACGATCATTCCATCATCCAACACCAGGATTTTATCTGCAAGTTTTGCTGAGGAGACCCTATGGGAAATAATAATGGACGTTCTTTTCGCCATAATATCTTTCAGTGAATTTAAAATAGCGTTTTCTGTTTTAGTATCTACCGCGGAAAGACAGTCGTCCAACAACAAAATACTTGGTTCCTTGGCTATTGCTCTTGCGATGGACACCCTTTGTTTTTGTCCCCCAGAAAGGGTTATGCCCCGCTCTCCTAATTTAGTCTCAAAGCCCTTGGGAAAATCAATAATGTTTTGATAAACATCAGCGTCTTTGGCAGCCTTTTCAACAACCCCTTCCGGTATGGTATCCAAACCAAAACCGATATTGTTGGCTATACTGTCACTAAAAAGAAATACGTCCTGTGGTACATATCCGATTTGTTTCCTAAGAGAGGCTATATCATAGGATTTAATATCTCTCTGATCAATTAAAATCTCCCCTTCGGAAACATCATACATTCTCATCAATAGGTTGGCAATAGTGGACTTTCCTGAACCGGTCGTACCAATAATAGCCAAAGACTGACCTGCATTGATTTTGAAACTTATCTGGTCCAAGGCTTTGATTCCGGAGTCCGGATATATGAAACTTACTTTTTTGACCTCAATATTTCCTTTGATGGGAACTTCAAGATGTTCTGTACTTTGGATATCATTTTTCTCATCAAGGAATTCATTAATCCGCTGTTGTGAGGCTGCGGCTCTTTGGATGATACTGGTAACCCAACCCAAGGAGGTGACCGGCCAGGTCAACATATTCACATAAAGAATAAATTCAGCGATCACACCATATCCAATGGTCCCTTCAATTACCTGAATACCGCCAATATAGACAGTTAAGATCACACTCATGCCAATCAAAGCCATGATCAAAGGGAAAAATAAGGATTGGACCAAGGTAAGGCTAATGGATTTGTCCTTATAATCCTCACTGGCCTTGGTAAAATCATTGACACTGTCTTCTTCCCTGACAAATGCTTTCAACACACGTATTCCTGAAAATGCTTCCTGAACGAAAGTACTTAGTCCTGACAAACTTCTCTGGATTTTTTCAGATCGTTCATTGATCATGTTATTGACGTAATAAATGCTCAGAGAAAGAATAGGCAGAGGTAGTAAAGAATAAATTGTCAACTCCACATTTACTGAAATCATATAACCAATCACCATGGGAAACAATACCAAAAGATTAATGCCATACATGATAGCCGGTCCTAAATACATCCTTACCCTACTTACATCTTCAGTAATCCGGGCCATCAGATCTCCAGTACTGTTTCTTCTATAAAAACTTAAGGGAAGGTTCTGATAATGTTCAAAAATCTCATTTTTCATGTCGTACTCCACCAGTCTTGACATAATAATAATGGTTTGACGGATCAGGAATAAAAAGAAACCTCTTAATAATGCCATGATCAATATTAATACACCAAAAATTAGAATATATTTAAGGAAGAGACTTCTTGCCTCACCAGCTAAATCCGAATCGGAAATCGCCCCGTAAAAAGAAAAACTTTCCACCACATAATCTATGGCAATCCGTACCAATTGTGCGGGAATAATTACAAAAAAATTGGAAATGATAGTAAATAAGACTCCCAATAATAGGTAACCCTTGTATTTGTAAAGATATAAATTTAATCGCCAAAGAGGTTTCACAAAATAAAAACTTTTAAATCACTTGATTAGTTTTATAATACTCTATTAATTGCATTGGTAAACCCAAAACAAAATATATAATTTTGTAACCGGTTTTATTGAAAACATCAATCCCAAATATAACACAATTAAAAATTCCAAGTTCAAATGGTAGAGATTAATACTGAGGAAAAAGTGAGAGAAGGTTCTATTTATGGACAAATAACTTCTCTTGGTCACGAGCAATTGGTGATTTGCTACGATGAGCCCACCGGACTAAAAGCCATCATCGGTATTCACAATACGGTCTTGGGCCCTGCCCTTGGTGGAACCCGTATGTGGAATTATAAATCTGAGGCAGAGGCCATTACGGATGTCTTGAGGTTGTCCAGAGGTATGACCTTTAAAGCTGCCATATCGGGATTGAATTTGGGTGGTGGAAAGGCTGTCATTATTGGTGACCCCAAACTTAAAAACGAAGCCTTCCTTAGAAGATTTGGGAGGTTTATTAACAGCTTGGGCGGGAGGTACATTACTGCTGAAGATGTGAATATGAAAACCAGCGATATGGAATATATTGCTATGGAAACCAAATATGTCACTGGGCTTCCCGAAGTAAGGGGTGGTGGAGGTGATCCTTCCCCTGTTACAGCTTATGGTACCTACCTGGGTATGAAAGCAGCCGTTAAGAAAACCTATGGTTCTGATAGTTTGAATGGTAAAAAAATTGGGGTTCAGGGTATAGGTCAAGTAGGTAAATACTTGGTTGAGTACCTGGTAAAGGAGGGAGCAGAAGTATATATCACTGATATTTTTGAGGACAAATTAAATCAGGTTGCCAAGGAAACCGGTGCTATGGTTGTCGATCCAAGCGTGATTTATGATCTGGATATGGATATTTATGCGCCATGTGCATTGGGTGCCACTGTAAATGACCAAACCATCGATAGGTTAAAGTGCAAGGTCATCGCCGGTGCCGCAAATAATCAGTTGCAGGATGAAGAAAAACACGGTAGAATTCTGATGGAAAAAGGAATCACCTATGCGCCTGACTTCCTGATCAACGCCGGAGGTTTGATCAATGTGTATGCAGAATTTGTAGGTGGTTACAATAGAGAGCTGACTTATAAGCATGCAGATAAAATATATGATATTTGTACGGCTATTCTCAATAAATCAGAAAAGGAAAATATCCCCACACAACAGGCTGCAACCGAAATGGCTTGGAGCAGAATTGAGGCCATGGGTAAGGTAAAACTCCCTTATTGAAATATTTAAAAACAAAAGACCACTTGTCCGGGAACTTTTTCCTAAAGGCAAGTGGTTTTTTTGTGTGATTTTGGTAAAAGGTTTGATGCGATCTCAGTCCTTGATTCATTTTAATTATATTTACGTTCTTTAATTTCAGGCATGTTAAACAGAAGAATACTACGGGTCAAAGCATTTCAGAATCTTTACGCATTCGAACAGTGTAAAGCTTCCAATTTAAATTTAGCTAAAGACCTAATCAGGGAAGCCTTTCAACCCGACCTCAACACCATGGAAGTTCAGGATAAAGGCTTACTAAAAAAAGAAGCAGCAGAGGCACTTGAACTTTTCACAAATAGCCTGAATAATGACAACCTCAAATCGGGAAAACAATCAAATGACAAAATCATCAAAGAAGTCAAAAAAGCATTGAATTTCTATCAATCTGCGAACCATAAGGATTTTGAATTTCTTGCTAAAAACATGGTGGCTTCGGCTGAAAGAATTCCACAACTTTACTTATTTGCCATTGAAATTCTTTTAGCTTTCGGAAACCACGTTGCCATGGAAGGAGAAAAAAAGAAGAAGTTTTCTCCAGAAAAAATGACATTCCATAAGGGCGAGTTAAATCTCTCAAACAACAAGATCCTTTCCAAAATAAAAAATTCTCAAGAATTCAAGTCTGCCACAATCAGGCAAATGGCAAATATTGATGACTTGGAGTTGGAAATAAGAGAATGGTTTAGGGATTATGTCAAACCACTGGAAAGCTATCAAGCTTATATTAAGATTGAAGAACCTAGCTTGGAGGATGATTTTGAAATTGCTGATGATATTTTAAAGAAAGTTATTTTTAAGATTGAAGCCATTTTAAATTATTTTTCAGAGAAAGACCTTAATTGGACTGAAAATAAGTCAGTAGTCAGAAGCTTGGCATCAAAAGTGCTTAAGAATATCAAAGAAAATTTCGATGCAGAAGGGGAAGTTCTTCCTGAGATTGCCCTCAACTGGGAAGAGGATAAGGATTTCTTCCAAAATATATTTAAATTGACAGTTGAAAATGACGATGTAAATAAGGATTTGATTGCGAAAAGGACACAAAACTGGGATATAGAAAGAATTGCCCAAACAGATAAAATCATACTTTCTATGGCAATTACGGAAATGAAGAATTTTCCAAGTATTCCGGTAAAAGTCACAATCAATGAGTACATTGACATTTCAAAGACTTATTCGACGCCGAAAAGTAAACAATTTGTTAACGGCCTTTTGGATGTACTCTCCAAAGAATTAACACAAAATGGTCAAATCAGAAAAAGCGGAAGAGGTCTATTAGATAACAGATAAATGATAAAATAATGAGTAAGAGTTCAAACGGATGGATAGCATTCATTGCAGGAGCCGGCATAGGGGCGGCATTAGGAATCCTTTTTGCTCCGGATACAGGAAAAAATACAAGGGATAAACTCTCTTTTCAACTTTCAAAATATAAAGAAGAGCTGGAAAAATTGATCAAAGACCTTCGTGATGGCAAAAATATGCCATTTAATGAAGCCAAATCAGAAGGTAATAAAGTGATAACTGATGCCAAAAATAAGGCAGAAAACCTCCTGAGTGACGTTAATAAATTGATCGAGCAAATCAACAGAGAAGCAAACTAACACTTATTATACACATGAAATATTTCAGATTAACAGCCATAGCACTTGGAGCTGTTTTAATTGCAGCCAGCTGTGATTCAAAAAAAGATGATCAATCAGAAAAAATTGCTGAATTGGAGCAAAAACTGGCAAGATTAGAGGCATCACAGCCTGTACCTTCCAATGTAAGTTCAGTTACCCCTGCTGATCCTTCTTCCTTGGGCAAATTCAGTTTCAAAGAAATGGAGTATGATTTTGGAACTATCGATGAAGGAAAGGTAGTTGAGCACATTTTCAACTTTACCAATGATGGTCAGGCTCCGCTGGTAATTTCCAATATTACGGCCTCATGTGGATGTACCAGTCCTGACTGGACCAAAACTCCAATCAAGCCGGGAGAAGAAGGTTTTGTGAAAGTAGTATTTAATTCTACTGCTAAACCAGGTACCCAGGCGCCGACAGTGACCATCCAGGCCAATACCAGCCCTAATGTAACCCGTCTAAGGATGAAAGGAAATGTTACACCTAAAGGAGCTGCTGGAGCAACAACCAGCCAATTAGGTCCTGTTAAGAAATAATATATGAATAACTGGATTTTATTACAGGCTGATGGTGGAGCCGGCATCATGGGACAGGTATTCCTTTTCGGTTCCATAATTCTGATCATGTATTTTTTCATGATCAGGCCCCAACAGAAAAAACAAAAAGAAACCAAAAACTTCCTTGAAGCAATCAAAAAAGGAGATACTGTTGTAACAATCGGTGGAATACATGGTAAAATTTATGCCATTGAGGGCGATAGTGTTACCCTTGAATTGGACAAAGGAGTTAAAATAAAAGTTGAAAAATCGGCCATTTCTGCCGATTACACTAAAAAAGCTACAGGAATCAAATAACCAAACCTTGGCTACAATAAAAAAACGATTTGCAAATCTGAATCCACAGAAGATTGCAAACCTTAAAGTGGCGGCACTCTGCTTTATGGCAGCCGCCACTTTTTGGGTTTTAAATGCACTTAACAAAGATAATTACACCACTGTGGTGGACTATCCTATAGAAATAATCTTTGATAGGGAAGAGTTCATGCCTGTTGAAAAACTCCCCAATCGCATCAAAGTTGAAATTAATGGTAATGGATGGGACCTTTTGAGGAAATACTTTAAAATTAATGAGACGCCATTTTTAATTGAGGTAAACAATCCATCCACAAAAGACTATATCCTAACCTCAGAATTAAAAAGAAGCTTTTCTGAAACCATCAGTCCTACCGGATTAGTATCCATTGTTACGGATACTTTAAAATTTAAAGTAGATAAAATTGTTACCCGAAAAATCAAAGTTGTCGCTGATACAACAACAAATACCCTTGCAAAAAACCATAGGTTGGCCAGCGACATTAACATTGATCCTTCCATCATCAATATAAAAGGACCAACCTCCATTCTCCAAAAATTGGATGGGGTACTTAAAGTACCCTTGGATGAAGAAAAAATCAACAAGGATTACAATAAAATTCTCTTACTCAAAGTACCTACGGAATTTGAGCAATACCTTACGTTGGAAGATGAAAGTGTACATGTAAAATTTGACATCACCCAAATGCTTGAAGGAAATAAGCGGCTGAAAATAAAACCTTTAAATTTTCCTAAAAATGTCTCGGTACAGGATGAGGTTTCCACCATCATCATGTCATATCTTATTGATGAAAGAAAAGTTGCAGAATTGAACAATTATGAATTCGAGGCTGTCATCAATTATGCAAATAGAAACAAGGAAGACAGTACGGTGAAAGTTCAGGTAAGTCCAAAACCTTCTTTTTTGGAAAACATAAGTTTTGAACCCGCAATTATCAAACTCAAATATGACAAGCCCTAAGCCAAAATTGGTTGGGATTACCGGAGGTATTGGTTCAGGGAAAAGTACGGTAGCCAAAATTTTCTCGATATTTGGTATTCCTGTTTATTTTGCAGATGACCGGGCAAAATGGCTGATGGCAAATGACCCTTCGCTTAAGCAACAGATATGTGACACTTTCGGTCAGGAGAGTTACCTTGAAAACGGCAGTGTTAACCGCACTTTTTTAGCTTCTCATGTATTCTCTGATGAAGAAAAAGTAAAAAAAATCAATAGTTTGGTTCACCCTGCAGTAAAAAGAGATTTTGAGAATTGGGTAACAGCACAAAAAAGCCCATATATACTCAAAGAAGCAGCACTTCTTTTTGAAACCGGATCGTATAAAGAACTGGACAAAACTATCAATGTAAGCGCCCCACTAAAAATCAGAATTACTAGGATTTTGTTGAGGGATCCCCACCGAAATGAAAAACAAATCCATGACATTATTGACAAACAACTTCCTGACGAGGAGAAAAACAATTTGGCCAATTTTGTCATCAAGAATTCGGATAATAAGCTTTTAATTCCACAGGTAATAAAAATCCATCAGGAATTAATTTCCGGCTAATAGCCTTTGAAATCAGATGGGGAGTTGAATTTGATCCAGGTAAAATTTCATCCGGGTATGCCGGACATTCAAAAAATCTATGTTATCAATTTTATCAAGTTTGTGATTATAGAATACCTCAATATACTCATCACCGAGAAGATATAAATTCACTTTATGGGTATAATATCTAATACCCACGATGAAAGTACCCTCAGTGTAAAGCAAATGGATTTTTTTATGTAAAGGTAATTTCTTGAAATCTTCCCTACTCATCTTTCAAATTAGCTAATTCCATTTCTGAAGCAATATAACCAAAAGCGGACCAATATCCAGAGCCAATTACATTTTGAAATACAGTTTTTGCCATAGCTGTATCTCCCCGGGAGAGATAATAATTTCCTAGTCCATATCCCTGAGTAACATATTGCAATTTTTGATCATCAATATTAGTTTCAGTAGAAAGTAGCGTTTGGGGAGAAAGTTCCCCTTTATACATCAGAATCCTTTTAAAATATGCATCATTTTCAATGATTTCCATGTTTCTGTTGACCTTACGGATTATCCTAAGCGCTTCTTCATTTTTACCCAATTTGATCAAGGTCATGTAATACCAATCCAAGGTGGCTACCATTAAATCATCATTATTGGAGACTGCCAGGCATTCTTTATAAGCTTCCAATGCTTTCTCCCAATCCCTCTTAAGATAATATGCCAATCCCAAATGATACCAAACATTGAACTGTACATTGGATAAAGGAATGTTCAGCTTGTTAGGTATACCATCTGCTTCAATTTGAAGAGAATGCCCTTCCATCAGTTGGGAAGCTTTTTTGAGGTCTGCAACCGCCTGGTCCAATTTTCTGATAGAAATAAACCTGTGCCCACGGTGCCTAAGGGCTTCAAAAGATTCAGGATGTTCCTTTATGGCTTTGGTAAAAGTCCGTATGGCCAGGTCATATCTTCCCAAATAAGCCTCACGACGTCCAATCCAGATCAAATTGTCAATGGATGGATCTTCTGCGAAGGCATTTTCGGCACTTTCTAATTTTTCCAGTGGATCTTTTTGTGACAAGGAGTCAATTTCAGTAAACAAGGAATCCCCCAAAAATCCTAACCCTTGAAAAACCTTTTCATTTTCAAGAATATAGCCATTCTTGCTATTAACCTTAAAAGACTGGGGTGACTCACAAGCAGATATCAAAAATATAATTAAAATAAAAAAGCATTGTAAAATTCTCATAATTTGTCAATATATTATGGCGTTAAAAGCATATGACCTTATCTTTTGGAAGATACTATTGAATTTAAAAATATTTTAAGCATTTATGAAAAATTGGTCGAAAGAAAAATTTTCCAGCATATACCCCACCTTTATTTTCTTTTTTCTCTCCTTGGTAATATTTAGTGGTTGTTCAGCCAGTAAAAAATCAGCCAGCAAAAATGTTGAAGAAGTTATCCAAACAGCAAGATCTTACAGAGGCACTCCTTACCGATATGGAGGAACCACCAGAGCAGGAATGGACTGTTCGGCATTGATATACCAATCTTTTGCCAGCATTGGAATTCAAATGCCAAGGACTTCTGAAGGACAAAGTAAGCTTGGAAAAAATGTGGCAGAAAAAAATTTGCAAAAAGGAGATTTAGTATTTTTTGCTACAAGTAAATCCAGAAAAAAAGTCACCCATTCCGGAATTGTAACGGAAGTTTCAGGAAAAGGCATTTATTTTATCCATTCCTCCACTTCCCTTGGAGTCACAGAAGATAATTTAAGCAGTACTTATTGGAATAAGGCTTTTTTGTTTGGGAAGAGAATATTGGATTAGTAAAATCGGTGTTTTGCACATCAAAAAGATTGAAAAGATTAAGTTTCACAAAAAAGGCGGCAGTTTCAATTACCCAAAACTGCCGTCTTTTATTCATCAAATTTGTATTTGAACAAAATTAAGTTCATTCAATAATTGAAGAACAAGTCTTTCTCAAGTCAAAATCTTGTTGAACCGTTTGTCTGTAAAATATAACGGAAAGTATAATGGGCACTCGGAGTTGTCATTGGATTGATTTGATCCACAGGAGGATTTCCTTTGTAATAACTTAGAATTTCAAGTTTAGCATAATTTCCAGCCGTTGTTTTGATCAAGATTACCCTTCCAGGAATAGGCGTTACAGTGAAAGTGGAAGAATTGTAATTGTACCATCCAGCTCCACTACCGGTAGGAATTGCAAAGGAGGTGGCTGTATCTTTAGCAAAGACGGCAGATGCCGGAACTTCAGTAACTTCTTCAAATATCCCGGTAAGAATTGAAGCACTCACATCTTTGGCACTGTTGACCCGGATGGTTGTTCCTTTGAAAGCCATATCCCAGTCTTCATTTTCGTTCACCAGTTGATTTTGCTCAAGACTAAAGAATTGAAATGGGCGCTCTTCAAGTATTTGACCGCTATTCCGATCAATAAGGTCATTTGGCGCTGCCAGATCCTCCACCAGAATAGCCTCAAGAGGAACTACCGGAGCGGGTTCATCTCCATTGTTGCAGGAAAATAAAAAGGTAACAATACCTACTGTGAAGATTAATTTTTGCATAGTTTTCATTTTATTTATCAGTTTTTAAGGTTTAGAATTGGTATTTTGATGCCTAGGAACAGCACCCTGCCAGGATTATTAGGCTGTGCCGGAGTAGCTGTATTTAGAAGATTGGTACCTCCTAACTCCATAAAAAAGCCATTTTTGAGTGTTTTTGAGGCAGTGAAATTAATACTTACCCATCCAGGGGCATATTCTCTGTCGTCATCGAGGATGAGGTTACCGTTTCTATCTGCAAAACCAAACCTGCCTCTGTAAATAGCTCTTAGAGACCAATTGATTTCAGTAAGTTTATCACGGTAATTCACTTTGAAATTGCCGCTATGACGGCTTCTATTGAATAGTCCACCATAGTCGGCACGGGATACGCGTCGGGTTTGGTTTTGGGAATTTCTTTTGAAAATCTCCCCATTTTCAATCCGATCAAGCACTTCCATGTCTTTGGCGTCCAAAAAAGCATAACCTGCACTCAAACTTAGATTATCGAGTAAGTTGATCTGGCCATCCAATTCTATTCCCTGTGTAACTACACTACGGATATTGAAATAGGAAAATGCATTCTGTCCGGTGACCAATTGGGCAATAGGTGCAACTTCAATAAGATTATCAATTTCATTTCGAAAAGCATTTAACTGGACCAGGCTTTGAGTCGTAGGTTTCCATCGAAATCCGGTATTGAGTGACCAGGATGTTTCTGCATTCAGATTTCCTAGCGTTTCAGGATTAATGAGAATCTGGGCTATCAGGCCTTCTTCCTGCAATCTGGAAATTTCCCTCTCGGCAAGATTGGCACCAAATACATAGTATCCGGAAGCAGCGTTATTGAAATTCAACAACAATTGCCGAAAATCAGGAGTTTTGAATCCTGCACCCATAGAAGCCTGCCAACTGAAACTTTCTGATATTTGGTATTGTGCTGATATTTTTGGGCTCAGTCGATTTCCAAATTGGCTATGAAAATCAGCTCTCATACCGGTAACCACGTTGATTTTGGGAATAGGATCCCATAAATGCTGAAGGAAAAAGTATCCGGCATCAAAGCGGTTCTTCTCTTCGTACCTGGTAGCTTCCACCGTTTCTATCAATTGCCCCATACCCAAAGTGATCAGGTTTTTGGAATTGGCCTGAAAGTCTGTTTGCAGTTCAGTACGGTGATAGAATTGGGCAAAATCCTGAAAGTCAAAAATTTCCCCACTATTTCTGAATCGGGTATCTGAATTGGTGGAAAACCAAGAACTCATCCCCCGAAGTGTTAAAGTCCAATCCACATCCGGCTTAAAACGCAGCGTAGGGTTTAAGTTGAAATCTCTTCTCTCATTGGCCAGGTCAAGAATTTCATCACCTGAGTTACCGTTCGTTTGGAGAATGCCCTCAGACGTCTCTAGGTATCCTCTGCCAAAAACACTGACATTTAACTTTTCCGAAAGGTCACCTGAAATTTTAAGCTGTCCCGTAGAGGCCTTATAAGGGTTTTGGGTTTGACCTACTGTTTCCGGGGTAAGATCAAATCCATCTGTCCGAAAATGATCAAGAAAAACCTGAGTATTCCAATTTTTTTTGCCTACTCCCAATTCCAAAAAGGGGTTCCAGGAATTGAAGGAACGATGCCGAAGACCCAGATCCACATTGGATTTAATATTGCCTGATTTGGTAATTATATTGATGACACCTCCCATGGCTTCGCTACCATAAATGGCACTTGAAGGCCCCCTTAGGATTTCGATCCGATCAATATTGGAAACAGAAATGCGATCCAAGTCAAAGGTCCCTGCGGTTCGACCGATCATCGGTTCTCCATCAAGTAGAATCAGAATATAATCCGAGTCCAGACCCTGCATTTGCAGCCCGGAACCATGATCAGAAGTAATCTGTAAGCCCGTCTGCTCCCGTAAAATTTCAGATAATCGAATGGCCCCGGTTTCCGTGATTTTTTCCGTATTCAATACCGTTACAGGCATGGGCAATTGTTCCACACTTCTTTCTGTACGGGTGGCTGCTACTACAATTTCCTGAAGATTGCCCGATTTTTCCTGAAGTATAATATCCTCCTCCATGATCCATTCCTGCCAGGTCAATTGACGGCTTTCAAAGCCTAAAGCAAATACTATTATCGTTTCAGAAGGATTTTGAAGTTCGATTATACCCTTGGCATCAACAGCAAGCGCTTTTTGGCCTTCCGGTTTGATAAAAGCATGGAGGATTGGATTTCCTGAATTGTCAAGAATTTTCTTTTCCCCATCCCCTTCAATAGCAAAGAGTTCGGTGCAAAAGAATAAAAACAGGAGGAGAATTTTTATTTTATTTAGATTAAATCTAATCATAATCTTAAATTTTTTTGCCGGGAGGTAGCCTCCCGGCTAATTCAATTTCAAAGACTGTCTATTAATTTCTTCCAAGCATCTAATTGAGGAATTCCTGGTTTTCTTAGCCCAAAAAACTGCGCGATCATATCCCCTTTTCTGTCAAAAAGCTCTAATGAGGAGACGAGACCATCCTCTGTATTTTTATGGACAACAAAGGCGGAATCGATCAGTTCTTCATTCAAATGCATATTGAAATCAGGGTCCAATACATTCAACCAATTCCCCATTTGACGGATGGTACGCACTTTACCTTGATGAATCTGAATATTACCCTTGTTTCCGGCAAAGATCATAATGGGCATTTTTTCAGAAGCAGCAGTTTCCAGTATTTTCCTGGTGGATAGCCTGTCTACTTCATATGCCCACTTATCATTGATCCATTTGACCGCATCCAGTCGGTGCACTTTATATTTTCTAAGCATTCCAAAAAACTCATGGGTATCTTTCATATTTTCCCAATCTTGGGTAAATGCTTCCAGATCAATTTTCTTGGAATATTCAAGACTTTCAAATGGTTCTGTGATTAGTTCTTCATGTTGGTTAAGGGCTTTGTATTGATCAATCAACTTTTCGAAAACTTCAACATGGCTTTTTTCCTGAAGATAAATTTTTAGAATGGCCTCTCCTGATTTATCAAAAAACTGGAAACTTCTCATGGTGCCTCTTGGTGTTTCGTTGATGACGGCAAAACCATATTTCCAGGCACTAAAGAAAATCCTCTGCTCAATGGGGCCAATTACAGTAGCAATTTGATTGGGAGCTTCACCATGGATCTCAATTTTCTGGAAATTCCCTTTATGTTCTAAGACGCAACCATCATTTCTGGTCAAGGACATTACTTTTCCGAGCTTTTTACAGGCAACAAGAAGCTCAGCCCAGTTGCCTTCAAGCCGAATGGTATTTTCCCCTATAGTCGTAGACAATAGCTCCATTTCCGATACCTCCAGCTTTGAGGCTGCATCTCTAATTCTCAATTGCGGTTGTTCTCTTTTCAAGGATTCCCATGCCTGTTGCAAGGCTTTCCCTGTTAATTTTTTTTGAAATGTGGTTTCCATAATTATACGGTTTTATATGTTTGATTCTTTTGTTGGATGGGTAAAGACTGGATTGTATAGGGAATTCCTTCATATCCATTCCTGACTATAATCGGATGCTCAAATACATATTCAAGGTGTTGGGATGACATGACTTTCTCAGTACTCCCTTGATGGTATATTTTCCCTTCTTTAAGAAGAATGACATGATCTGCATAGGCAGCAGCCATATTGAGATCATGAAGAATAGCCATCACAGCAATTCCTTTTTGTTTGAGCTTGGAGGCAATGTGAAGTACTTGATGTTGATGGGTGATGTCCAAGCTGGAAGTAGGTTCATCCAAAAATAGGAATTTTGGCTGCTCAGATCCTATCCAAACCTGAACCAATACCCTGGCCAATTGCACTCTTTGCCTCTCCCCTCCTGAAAGCGATGTATAAAGTCTATCTCTGAAACCCCAAGTTTGGGTTTCAATCATGACCTCTTTTATAATTAGCTCTTGTTGGCTAAAACCAAGGGATAAAAGTCCCAATTCCACGACTTCCTTTGCCTTAAAAGGAAAAGTAAGCTGGCTGTGCTGCGGCATTACTGCCCTTATTTTAGCCAATTCCTTTGGGCGGTAAGTTTGTATAGGCTTTCCATTGTAGGTAATTTCTCCCCCCAGCGGCTTGTAATCACCAACCAAGACCTTTAGTAAGCTGGATTTACCAGCCCCATTTGGACCTATTACCGCCGTCAAATGTCCTGGTATCAACTGTAAAGAAACCTTATTGACTATAGGTCTCCCCTGTACCAAGTATTGAATATTTTTTGCTTCTAACATATTACGTTCTTAAATCTTTCACATTGATTAAAAGCCAAATAAAGAAAGGTGCACCTAAAATGGCTGTGATAATTCCAATGGGCATTTCTGCAGGAGCAACAATAGTCCTGGCCAATAGATCAGCCAGGGTCAATAGTATTGCTCCAGCCAAAAAGGAACCCGGTATCACTAACCGGTGGTCTGCTCCAAATAGTATTCGCAATAAATGGGGTACTACCAGTCCAACAAATCCTATAGTACCTGTGAATGCCACAGCTGTTCCTACAATGAGTGCTGAACCTATCAAAACAATGAGCTTAGTCCTTTGTACATCCACTCCCATATGAAAGGCCTCACTTTCTCCAATTGCCAATGCATTCAAAGCGCGAACCTGCCCAATGATGAGCCCCAAAGGCAAAAAAGAAAACCCTAACAAGAGCATTACTTTTTCCCAATTTGCTCCTCCAACATCTCCCAAACTCCAAAAGGTGAAATTTCTAAGGGCAGCATCATCTGCGTAAAAAAGGGAGAGCCCGATCAAGGCACCTGCCAATGCATTTAAAGCTACACCCGCAAGAATCAATAAAGATATATCAGTCTTTCCTGCTTTACTGGAAAGTCTATATACTAGATAGGTGTTGGCCAATCCTCCCATAAATGCGAAAAATGCCAATCCAATCTTTCCCAGCATGGCTAATACTGGCCAATAGGATCCAAAAACAATATAGATAACAGCAAATAATGCACTCCCGCTACTAACTCCAATCAATCCGGGTTCAACAAGGGGATTTCTGAAAAGCCCCTGAAGAGCCGCCCCTGCTATTCCAAGCACCCCACCTACCAACATAGCTAGTAACAATCGTGGTAAACGAATTTGAAACAACACGCTTCTTTCCTGCACGTTGAGTTGATCCTCAACCATCCAATCTCCAAAAAATACTTGTACAAGTTTGGAAAATGGGATAGGAAAAGCTCCTAAAGTCAGGGAAAGCAATCCAAGAGTCAAAAGCAAAATGGCCATAGACCCAAGGGCTAACCTGTGATGAGCTATTTTATTTGAAATCAGCAGTTTAGGCATCATAGACTATTTTTCCCTGATTGCTTTGGCAAGTTCTAAGGCGGCTGAAGCTACTCTAGGTCCGAATCCGGAAAGGTAATTACCATCAAAAGCTAACACCCTATTTTGTTTAAAGGCTGTAGTCTGATCTATTCCGCGGATTTGGGATATACCATTGCTGCCGCCTATAGTAGCAAGCCCTGACTCAAAAAACAGTAGATAATCCGGATTAATAGAAACAATGGCTTCAGGGGTGAGAGGAATAAAATCATTGAACCCTTTACCTGCGAATTCTCCCCCTGCCATCTCAATAATTGAAGAAGCAAAAGTCTCCTCTCCTGCCAAGAATACTGTTTCCAATCCTCTTGCCATCACAAATGCAACTTTAGGTTTTCCTTTGTCCTGATTTTCTTTCAGAAAAGCTTTTAAGATGGCCTCTTCGGATTGGATTTTGCCAATTAATTCAGCAGCCTTCTCTTCAACTTTCAGAAACTTACCCAATTCAGATATTAGGCTATAAGTTTCAGAAATTTGAAGGGGTTTTTTGAAAAATTGTAGCACGATACCTGTGGATTCAAGCTGTTTGACAACATCGTCGGTGAGATATCCTTCTTCTGCCAAAACCAAATCAGGGCCAAGGCCTAAAATTCCTTCTGCTTTGATTTGGTTTCTGTATCCAATGGAAGGTAGTTTTTGAAGGTCTTCGGGGTATGTGGAGGTAATATCTGTGGCAATAATTTGACTTTGGAATCCCAAAGCAACCAAAATCTCAGAAACAGTGCCTCCTGCAGTTATGATTTTGGCCTTTTTTGTTTCAATCACTTCCTTGGATTGGTTTTGCCCACAGGCAAGAAACAATAAAATTCCAAGTACTGAAATAATAGATCTACTTATCATTATTTAGATTAATTTTAAATTATATGACAAATATCATATTATTTAGATTTAATCCAAATTCAAATTAATTGAAAATATCTATGGGTTAACAACTTCTATAACAACAAAATGAGAATCTTCAAAAGATAGAAAACAGCTATAAAGTCAAACTCAGCCAATTTGTCTTTTTAAACTCATTTAAAATTCAACAGCATCATTAACACAAATAACCAAGTACGGGAGTTTGGAACTATACAAGAGTAAGACTTCAAAAGAACATTTATAAAAATCAACTGATTATTGGGATTAATTTCCCAAACATCCTTTGGTATTCAGTATTAATAATTAATTTTGCGACCGATATCTAAAAAGTGTTTTTCCTTTTTACAATTCTAAATACAAATGGCAAATATTGGTAAGATAACCCAGGTAATTGGTCCGGTGGTGGACATCTCCTTTGAAGGAGCAGAATTGCCTAACATATTGGATGCGTTGACAGTCACCAAAGAAGACGGTCAAACAGTTATCCTTGAAGTACAGCAGCACCTAGGTGAAGATCGTGTGAGGGCCATCGCAATGGATGCTACTGAAGGTATGGTAAGAGGGCAGGAAGTTGTTGACAATGGAGCTCCCATATCAGTTCCTACCGGTGAGCAGATCAAAGGAAGACTTTTCAACGTGGTTGGAGAGGCTATTGATGGATTACCTGAGGTAAAATCTGCCAAAAGACTACCTATTCACAGATCAGCGCCAAGATTCGAGGATTTGTCTACAGCAACAGAGGTACTGTTTACCGGAATCAAAGTAATTGACTTGATCGAGCCATATGCAAAAGGTGGTAAAATCGGTCTTTTTGGTGGTGCAGGTGTAGGCAAAACCGTATTGATCCAGGAATTGATCAACAACATTGCCAAAGCATACTCCGGACTATCTGTATTTGCAGGTGTAGGTGAAAGAACACGTGAAGGTAATGACCTGTTGAGGGAAATGATTGAATCCGGCATCGTGACTTACGGTGAAGAGTTTTTACATAGCCTTGAAACCGAAGGTGGTTGGGATTTGTCCAAAGTGGATTTGAAAAAACTGGAAGAATCCAAAGCAACCTTTGTTTTCGGACAGATGAACGAGCCTCCTGGTGCCCGTGCAAGAGTGGCCCTTACTGGATTGACCTTGGCTGAATATTACAGAGATGGAGAAGGTGAAGGATCAGGAAGGGATATTCTTTTCTTTATTGACAATATCTTCCGATTTACACAAGCAGGTTCTGAAGTTTCCGCCTTGTTGGGAAGGATGCCATCAGCAGTAGGTTACCAGCCAACTCTGGCAACTGAAATGGGTTCCATGCAGGAAAGGATTACTTCAACCAAAAATGGTTCCATCACTTCTGTACAGGCTGTGTATGTACCTGCGGATGACTTGACTGACCCTGCGCCAGCAACCACATTCGCTCACTTGGATGCAACTACCGTACTTTCAAGAAAGATTGCAGAATTAGGTATTTATCCAGCCGTGGATCCATTGGATTCCACTTCCCGAATTCTTACTCCAAGCATCTTGGGCGAAGAACACTATAATTGTGCGCAGAGGGTGAAAGAAATCCTTCAGAGATATAAAGAACTTCAGGATATTATCGCTATTTTGGGTATGGAAGAACTTTCCGAAGAAGACAAAATGGTGGTGCACAGAGCAAGAAGGGTTCAAAGATTCCTTTCCCAACCTTTCCATGTGGCAGAGGCATTTACCGGTCTGAAGGGTGTTTTGGTAGACATCAAGGATACCATCAAAGGCTTCAACATGATTATGGACGGAGAATTGGATCACTTACCTGAAGCAGCATTCAACTTGGTAGGCTCTATTGAAGATGCTATTGCCAAAGGTGAGAAAATGCTTGCCGAGGTAAAATAATAAACCTTCAGGCTTCATTCCTGACCGACTAAAATTCTTGACTTATGATGCATTTGACAATAATTACTCCAGATGATAAAATTTTCGAAGGAGAAGTTTCCGAAGCAACTTTCCCCGGGGCAAATGGTTCTTTTCAGGTTCTGAAAGACCATGCTGCCTTGGTGTCCGCACTGACCAAAGGAACGGTTTCTTACACAACAAAATCAGGTAAAGTGAGCCACGTCATCGAAAGAGGAGTAGTTGAAATAAACAATAACAACATGACACTTTTAGCAGAAAAAGTGTTGGGATAAAAAATAAATCAATGAGAAATAAAGCCCGGTCTATTTGCCGGGCTTTATTTTTTTATTTCGACATGGTATTATTCTTCAGAAAAATTGGGCTTTGAAAAATTTTCCCTTACCTTTGCAACCCTGAAAGGAGGTGTATACATATGATCATAGTCAACGTAAAAGAAAACGAATCTATCGAGAAAGCGCTAAAGCGTTTCAAAAAGAAATTTGATAAGACTGGAGCTGTTAGGGAATTAAGGGCCAGACAGCACTTTGTAAAGCCTTCTGTAAAAAGAAGAGATGAGGTCATCAAAGCTGCTTATAAGCAAAGATTACAGACAGAAGAAATGAAATAATTGTTTGTTATCTTTTCGAGATACATATCAACCGGCGCATCTACCAAAAGTGGATGCGCTTTTTTTTTAACATTTCTTAAGTAAAGGAATTCATTTTTTAAATTTCAAGAATCGTTGAAATTTCATATATTCAAGATAAGTAACCCGAAAGCATGCTGGAATCTTTTATCAATTATTTGGAATTTGAAAAGCGGGCAAGCAGACACACTATTCTGGCTTATCAAAAAGATTTAGAGCAATTTGCTGAATTCTGTAAATTGGCCTTTGAAAATCAGGATATATGTACAGCTGAACATACCGAAATCAGGGCATGGGTAATTGACCTGGTTGAAGAAGATCTAAACTCTAATAGTGTAAATAGAAAGATAGCAACATTGCGTTCCTTCTATAAATTCTTAATGCGGTCCGGTGAAATTTCGAAAGACCCGACTTACAAAATAAAATCCCTTAAAACTCCCAAAAGATTACCTGAATTTGTGCAGGAAGAAGCCATTGAAAAAATTTTGGATGAAATGGTCTATGAACCCGACTTTGATGGACAAAGGGACAAAATGGTCATGGAATTTCTATACCTCACAGGAGTTCGTTTATCTGAATTAATTGAATTAAAATGGAAGGACATAGACCTGCATTCAGGTTCCGTTAAGGTACTGGGAAAAAGGAAAAAAGAAAGAATTATTCCGATAACATTTGGTCTAAAGAAAAATATTGTTTCGTATAAAAAAGTATTTGAGGAAAGGTTTTCAAATGTGCAAGATAGTGACTATTTTATCGTTAATAAAGATAGAGAGCAGTCTTATCCTATGAAAATTTACCGCATTGTGAAATATCACCTTGACCTTTTTGCTCAAACAACAAAGAGAAGCCCTCATTTACTAAGACATACCTTTGCTACCCATCTTTTGAACAAAGGGGCAGACCTAAATGCTGTAAAAGATTTATTGGGGCATGCCAACCTTGCTGCTACTCAGGTCTACACCCACAATTCTATGGAAAAACTGAAGGCTGTGTTTGAACAGGCACATCCGAAAGCTTAATAAACGTTTAACTTTAAATTATTACAGTTATGAAACTTCAAATGCATTCCATCCATTTCGATGCCGATCAAAAACTTATCGATTTCATTCAGAAAAGAGCAGATAAGCTTGATACCTTCTTTGATCGTATTGTTGACGGAGAAGTTTTTTTGAGATTGGATAAACATGAAAAAAATGAAAACAAAATTGTTGAAATAAAAATGAATGTTCCTGGCAAAACACTTTTCGCCAAACACCAAAGTGATTCTTTTGAAGCCGCAGCAGATGAAGCGATAGAAGCCTTGAGAAGGCAAATGAAGAAATTTAAAGAAAAGGTGGTCTTAGCCAAGCAATAAGCACCTGGCCCCGTCATCAGACGGGGCTTTTTTTATATCTGCACAGCTTTGCCCGACTTTGACCCAAAATAGATAAACAACACAGAACAGGTCAACATCAAGTAAATCAAAAAATTCCAGTCATGATAGATATCAAAAGCAACACCAAATAAAAGCGGCCCCAAAGCTGCGAGGTAATAGCCGGAAGATTGGACCATCCCGGAAAGAGAAGCTGTAGTCCGTTCATTTTTTGTCCTAAGACCAATAAGTGTATAAGCCAAAGATACACTGGATCCCAAACTGATTCCTACCAAAGTCAACCCGGTAAAATTTATCCACAAATTAAGAGAGAATAAACTTAAAAAACCGAAAATGTACATCAGTCCCAAAACCCAGACAATCCCTATCTGATCCTTAAACCTAACAGCAATAATGGGTGCAAAAAAAGCACCAAGGAGCCCAATGATCTGCATAATTGAAACCAAAAGACCTGCTTCCACTGCACTCAGCCCTCTTGACATCATCATGTCCGGCAACCAAGATATCAATGTAAAATAAAGAAGGGACTGGACCCCCATAAACAAACTTACCTGCCATCCTAATTGGGTTTTCCACACATTCACTTTGATTTCTTCTCCAAAAAAAGTTCTGGGAGCCGCTTTAAAACGCAATTGGGGAATCCAAATGATGATTCCAAAAATCAAAAGTACCGCCCATGAAAGCAGGGACCCTTTCCATCCAAAACCAAGATCTATGGCCAAGGGAGCTGATACACCAGACGCAATGGCTGCAAACAAAGTCATTCCTGTGGTATAGGAAGCAGTCACAATTCCAATTTTAGAAGGCATCCTGTTTTTTATCAAAGGAATTAAGAGAACATTGCAGATTACTATTCCGATTCCTGTAAGGCCGGTACCTATAAATAATATATCTGCCCTTCCCAACACCCTAATAAGTGTACCCATAAGAATCAAAATAAGGGCCAATAAAATAGCCAATGGATTTCCTAACTTTTTTCCAATGGAGGCTGAAAAAAGAGAAAATGTGGCGAAAGTCACTAAAGGAAGGGTTGTCAAAAAACCAGCCCAGCCATTACTTAAACCTAGGTCTTCCCTGATCAAGGGAATCAATGGACCTACAGCGGTAATCGATGGACGAAGGTTAAAGGAGACAAGAAGAATCCCCAAGAAAAGAACCCAGTTTTTTTGATAAAGGGGTTGTTTGGATGACATCAAAATGCAAAGGTTGTGTTTTGAATTAAGGGTCCTTTATTTTAGAATGACAAGATCAGGTCAGGTATTGGATTCCACAAGATCTTTCACACAATCTATCCATTTGTCTGTGGAGTTCAAACTGGGCACCAAATCCCACTTTTCTCCTCCTAGCTCCTCAAATTCTTCCTTGTATTCTTCTCCTACTTCAATCGTAGTTTCCAAACAATCAGCCACAAAAGCCGGGGAGAACACCAATACTTTTTTGACCCCCTTTCCAGCAAGTTCCTTGATCATATCCTCTGTATAAGGCTTGATCCAAGGGTCTTTTCCTAATCTGGATTGGAAACAGGTAACTACCTTATCCTCTTGTAAGCCCAATTTACCTGCAATCAGGCGAGTGGTGTGAAAACATTGCCCCCTATAACAAAACTGGTTCTTTTTGGTATAATTACCGCAGCATTTGTCGCTCAATTGGCAATAACCATCGACAGAACCTTTTCTAATCTGTCTTTCAGGCAACCCATGATATGAAAATAGGAACATATCATATTCCTCAGTTTCCATCATTTCTTTTCCAAGTTCTGCCCAAGCTTCTAAAAACAAAGGATGGTCTACAAAATTATTGATGAATGTAATACTTGGAATGATCTGCCACTTTCTGGCAATTTCCATCACTTTGTCCACCACTGATCCATTTGTCGCGGAGGCATATTGTGGAAACAAAGGAAGAACGATGATTTTCTTCACATTGGATTTATTCAGTTTTTTCAGACCTTCTTCGATACTTGGAGATTGGTACCGCATGGCTATTTCTACCTGATATCTCTCCATATCAAGCTTTTGGACTAATTTATCCCGCAAATCTTCTGTATGAAATAAAAGTGGAGAACCTCTGTCAGTCCAAAGTTTTCTATATTCATTTGCTGATTTTGGAGCTCTGAAGGGGGCAATGATCAAATTGACCAGCATCCATCTGGGAATAAAGGGAAAATCAATGACCCTGCCATCCATCAAAAATTCCCTCAGATATTTTCGGACATCTCCTGTTGCGGTACTGTCCGGGGTGCCCAAGTTAACCAAAAGCACTCCTGTCTTAGCTTTATTTTTACTCATCAAACTATCAGATACAATTTCAATATTACTTTGAAAACCAAAAGTAAGGGCTTTGGTTAGAAAATACCAATCGATTATTTGTATGGCCTATTGTCAATCAGTTCCGGCATGCTCAAATTAGTTGAAATACTTGTATAGCAAAATCCTTTGAATACAGGCTCATTTGATTTAATTTCCATCTTTGAAATTAAGCAGACAAAAATTGTATGAGCGGGACCAGGACATTGGTATTGAACCATAAGCAAATCAAACAGAAAATCATCCGTATGGCTTATGAAATTTATGAACGTAATGCCTCTGAAAATTTACTCATTTTTGCAGGCATTACAGGTATGGGCTATCAGTTGGCCAAATACCTTTCAGAAGCCTTACAGGAAATTTCCCCATTAAAAGTCAAAGTTTTGGAAATCCTTTTGGATAAAAATGATATCAACCGCGGAAATGTAGCACTTTCTGAGCAACTTGACCTGAATGAAAAATGTGTCATTATTGTGGATGATGTCCTCAATACAGGGAAAACATTGGTATATGCCCTAAAGCCCTTTCTGGATATTCCGATTAAAAAGATGGAAGTAGCTGTACTGGTAAACAGAAGCCATAAACTTTTCCCAGTTACTCCTGATTATACAGGTTTGGAATTGGCGACTACTTTAAATGAGCATATTACGGTTAATTTATCGAACGAAAATAATACAGTCCATCTTCACTAAACAAAATCATGTCAGTACACCAATCTTCCAACATCAAAAGGGTAACAACCCACATTTTACAGGAAATGAAAATGAGAGGTGAAAAAATCTCCATGTTGACTGCCTATGATTATTCTATGGCCGGCATCATAGATGCAGCGGGGATTGACATTATTTTAGTTGGTGACTCGGCCTCCAATGTCATGGCTGGGCATGAAACAACCCTACCCATTACCCTTGATCAAATGATTTATCATGCAACCTCAGTCGTAAGGGCTGTAAAAAGGGCTTTTGTGGTAGTGGATATCCCATTTGGTTCCTATCAGGGCAACAGTTCAGAAGCACTACGATCTGCTATTAGGATTATGAAAGAATCAGGGGCCCATGCCATAAAAGTGGAGGGGGGAGCAGAAATAAAAGAATCGGTGATAAGAATTTTAAGTGCTGGAGTTCCAGTCATGGGGCATTTGGGATTGACACCCCAATCCATTTATAAATTTGGAACTTATACTGTAAGAGCTAAGGAAGAAGCAGAGGCAAAAAAACTTTTAGAAGATGCCAAACTCTTGGAAGAATGCGGCTGCTTTGCCATCGTTTTGGAAAAAATACCTGCCAGTTTGGCCAAAAAAGTTGCTGAAACAGTCCAAATACCCGTCATTGGAATTGGAGCCGGTGGATATGTGGATGGTCAGGTATTGGTGATTCATGATATGTTGGGCATCACCCAAGAGTTTAAACCAAGATTCCTGAGACAATACGCTGACCTACAATCGATCATGACAAAAGCCGTCCAGGACTATATCAAAGATGTCAAAGACCGGGAATTTCCAACAGAAAGTGAGAGTTATTAATTTCCAAGCAGGAAAATTCCTCTGCAAGCACCTCAGTCATCAGGTATTTTTCATAATTAAAAATATGATTATTGGGGCTAAAATTCTTTAAATGAAGAAAGCATCAATTATATTATTCTACTACCTAATCTTAATTCTGACCTCCAATCGAGGGTTTGGGCAGCAAAATCAAAAAATGGATAGTCTTTCTGCCCTTATTGAAAATACAACTGTTGATTCTGTCAGAGTTGAAGCTATGATGGCCCTGGCATGGGAAAAAATGTATAAGGACCCAGAAGAAGCAAAAAACCTTGGCCTGAAAGGCATTTCTTTTTTAAAATCCATTGAAAACTTAAGAATTGAGGGTTACGCTTATACAGTAATGGGAGTAGTTTATTGGGTTTCCTCAAGCTATGATTCTGCTATTTATTACTTAAATAAATCCGGAGAAGCTTATTTGAAAAAAAATGATTCCAGAGGTTTAGCTGCTGTTTACAACAACATTTCATTGGTATACCAAAATCAAAGTACCTATCCAAAAGCACTGGATTTTGCTACCAAATCCCTTGAATTAGCAGAAGAGTCGGAAAACAAATCGATGATTGCCAATGCTACTTTTACAGTAGGGAATATACATTACTTAATGGAGGACAATGAAAAGGCCCTATTCTACTATCAAAAATCCCTAAACTTAAAAAATGAAATTAAGGATACCCAAAACATCCAAAAAATCCATCTCAATATCGGCTCCTCATTCCATAATTTAAATCTTTTAGATTCTGCGGAAAAATATTACCAAAAATCTCTGATATTTTCTAAAGAAATTGGAGATACCAAAGCAGAAGCTTTAGCTACTACAAATCTGGGAAACCTGGCAATTGAAAAAGGTGATTATTCAGTAGCTATTGATTTTTACCAGAAAGCTGCGGAAATGTATGAATCGAAATTGATCAATGATTATGATTATAGTCTTTTGCTCCATTCTTTGGCCAAAGCCCATTTAAAACTTGAGATACTGCCAAAAGCAGAATTTTTTGCTCGGAACTCACTAAATCTTTCAAAAAAAATCAATGACCATAAAAGGATTTCGGCAGCTTATGAAATTTTAAGTGAAATTTTGGAGAACAAAGGAGATTTCAAGGCTGCTTTGACCAGTTTTAAAGAAGCTACAGCTTATAATGACAGTATATTTAATTTGGAAAGGACTGCTCAAATCGTTGAAATAGAAACAAAATATGAAACTGATAAAAAAGAGCAGCAAATTATCCTTCAGAATTATGAGCTATCTGAACAAAAAGCCATCAATCAAAAAAACTTGATCCTTATTATAGGCCTTGTCCTTATTATTATCCTATTGGTAGTAATCTTTTTTTTAATTCAAAATCATACCAAAAAGCAAAAGAACCTTTTGATAAAAGAAAAAGAAATAGAAATCAAGGAGGCCTATATCCATGCAGCTCTTGAATCCCAAGAAAATGAAAGAAAGAGATTTGCCCAAGATTTGCATGATGGATTTGGGCAACTTATTTCTGCTCTACGATTAAATATTTCAAATCTTCAAAGACAGTATTCAGACTTGGAGACAAAAACCAAGGTGGTGGATCAAAGCGAAGCAATCTTGAATGAAATGCACACTGAAATCCGGAATATTGCTTTCAATCTGATGCCAGCAACATTGATTCAATATGGTCTCAAAGAAGCGGTCCGGGAATTTGTCCAAAAATTGAATTTGAGTGGAAAAATAAAAATTGAACTTGACGATATCGAAATGTCTGGAAACCTTAGTGAATTACAGGAAATTTCACTGTACAGGGTAATCCAAGAGTGGGTAAATAATATATTGAAACATTCAGGGGCTAGCAAAATTACCATCCAATTGGTTCGTCATGAAGATGAACTCAATTGCATTATTGAAGATGATGGCAATGGATTCGATAAGCAGTTACTTGAGAAAAGTAAAGGCAATGGTTGGGGAAATATTCAATCCCGCCTCAAAAGGATTAAGGCAGAATTTGAACTGGATGTTCAAAATGGAAAGAGAGGAACGACTTTCATTGTCTATTTACCACTTGATGTAGAAAAAGCAATTGAAAAGTCAATTCTTGAAAAGTGAAATTTAATTTACGATTGAAATGTAATGGTTTAAATAAAACAACAAAATTTTATCCCATTAATTCTCTATTACAATACAAACAGATTCTATATGAAAGTTTTCTTGGTTGATGATCATGCGATTTTACTGGATGGAATAAAAAGTTTGTTAAGCAAAGAGGAATCTATACAGGTGATAGGAGAAGCAAATACAGGAGAAGATGCCATCCATTTTATAAAAACCAATATTGTAGATATTTTGATCACCGACTTTAATCTTCCGGGAATGGATGGTCTAAGCCTTCTTCGCCTGGTAAAAAAAATAAGTCCGGATACTAAAATCATTGTACTCAGCATGCACGATGAGACCCACTTAGTAAAAGAAATTTTAAAAGAGGGAGTTCAGGGTTACGTGCTCAAAAATGATTCCCACAAAGAATTGATTGATGCTATAAAGGCAGTCGGAAATGGAAAAGTTTATCTTAGCCATGATATCAATAAAATCATCATCAATAATCTCCAATTTCCGGAAGATGAAAAATTATTGACAGATCGTGAAAGAGAAATTTTGAAGTTGATAGCAAAAGAATATTCAAACAAACAAATTGCTGAAGAGCTGTTCATTTCTGAAAGAACAGTTGAAACCCACAGGAAAAACATCTTCAAAAAGACTAAGACGGGCTCTCTTGTCGGTTTGATCAAGTTTGCTTATGCCAATAATTTGATTTGATCAATATTAGTAAACTGTCAAATCCCAGAAAGGGTTAGGTTCAACTATAATTTCGTAATTCTTCCCTAAAAATGAAAAAGCCGGAACAATAGCTCCGGCGTATGTAAGTAACGTGTTTACTTACCTTTGGCCCCAACGACCAGTGTTTTTGCAAATTCCTTTGAATATTCGGTAAAAAGGTGTTTTGCTGCCGCAATATAATCTTCCTTGGACATTTCTATAATCCTTGGGTCAAAGTCTACATTTGGAGCGCTAAGGCTAAAAAACTGTTTGAATAAGCTTTCAGCTTTATTTTTGTCAGAATAGATTTTGGCATTATACTCTTTGTCTGAAACAAATTCTCCTACCAAGCTGGCCGGAGCTGAATTCGGACCTCCTTTAGGTGTAATGAAATCCATCGTGTTGTAGGTAATTCTCATTTTGGGTAAAATTTTCATTTCTGCTGTAGTACTTTTACCTTTTACCCCAGCATCTAACTGCACATCTAATTCAACCGTAGAAAAATCAATAGTAAGGTTTTGCAAAATCATTCCTGCATTTGTTTCGGAATGGACCTTTTTCATCATTCCATAAAATGCCGGGCCTCCCCCTTTCATCATAGAGCTTTCATCAAACATAAACAGGGTATTACTTGGATATACTTTGATTGTTCCAAATCCAACATCATCGGGATTTGCTTTACTTTGCTTTTTATCGGTCTTATCAGAGTACTTTTCTTTTACTTTTTGAAAACTTTCCATCTTATTGACATCTTCCATTTTCAAAATAGTTAACCCGGCTTTTTGAATTTCATTTTCCAAAATTACATGGAAATCATTTGCTAAAACTTGAAAATCTTCCAGTTCCATTCCGGCATTTAAAATAGTGGTAACCCTTGCAGAAGAGGACTGTTTTCCACCATATTGCCCTCCTTTACTATGGGCGGCCATGGTGTTCGCAAAAGAACTAAGTCCGGATTCATTCTTTACTTCCTTAGTTTCTACGTAAGTTTCAAAACCTATTTGCATTTGGGGAATGTAAAAAGACTCTTGGCTTTTTAATGATTTATTGTAAAAACCCTTTGCACCAAATCCGTTAAACAACTCCTGGGCAATTAGCGCATTTGCTGAAACAGCAAATAAAAACACAGATAAAATAAATTTGCTCATGATTTAATCTTTTTTCGTTGGGACTTAAACTTCCCAAAGTTGGAAAAAGAATAAAACCATGAAAATCCCCATTCGATGGTAAATTCAAATACCCACTGGTACGGATAAAATAATACGATTTTAAGGTTTAATGATCACCTTTTTGATGAGATTTTGACCTTTTTCATTAGTTAATTGCAGGATATAAACACCGGGCGCCATATAGGGGGCCTGGACTTCTGTCTCCACATTGGCCGGAATATCCATTTCATCCATAAGCACCTGACCTAAAAGGGAAACTAATCTTGCCTTACTATTTTGTGAGACCAAAACTTTAAAATTTCCAATGGTAGGATTGGGATAAACGTTTACTAAAAATTGTCCATCTGAAGGAGGGATAATATTTGTTTCCAACTTCAAATACTCTAATCCCCCTCCTGTATTCCCCAACAATAAATCCCTTTGATCGGAGAATGGCTGCCCTAAAGAAGTAACCCAAGTATTTCTACCAAATCGACTCGGTCCAAGTTCATTATCCAAGAGTCTGATTTGAACCGTTTCGCGATTAGTGGTATTCATAAAATCAGGAATAAATACCAACACACCTCTTTGGTCAATTGCGTAGAGAGAAGGTTTGGATTGCGCCAGCACATGTACACTGAGATTTCGGGTAGCAGGGTTGTCAGAATATCCTAAAAAGTCCCTGCTTTCAAGAGTTAAGTTGCCATTCTGAGAAAAATCAATGCTAAAAAGCACCAATTCCCCGGTCTGTTTGGCCAATAAAAGATAATCTTTGTTTTCGTAAGCAAATAATTCCACATGGTCAAGAGCACGGGTTCCAGTAACTGGCACAGTTATTTCAACCGGATTGGTTAAATCAGCACTACGGCTATAAAAAATTCTTCTCTGTAAACTGAAATTAACAGTATCAACACCTGTCACCCAAAAGGTATTTTGACCCAGGGTATTTTGGTATTCAAAATATTGAAGATCTGTAAAATCCAGTGCTGATAAATTCAGAAAATCTTTTTCTTTCAGTTCCCAAGTGTTTTCACTTACTTCAAATCTGTAAGCTATGCCCAGTACTTTATTATCAAGCATAGAATTGGCAGTCAAGATTAATCCCCCTGAGTTCTTAAAGCCTTTGAAAAAAGGTCTGGTATTTTCCCCTAAATCCAACAGTTCTGATTGAAGAAAAGAGGATTGGTTCCCTTGCCCGGGAGGAATCCGAAAAATATTCTCAGCATAATCTGCATTAAAAATTCCGGCTATTGTTGAAGAATTACTACTTACCAATAAATCGTTTTTCCAAAGAAAAGAGGCATGGAAAATTGGAAATTCTGGTAAAGGTCCATAACCCGGCAATAGGGTAGAATAATCCTCAAATAACGGAACCGCATTACTCCCCTTATTAGGAAGGTAATAAAGGGTGCTACATTCATCTTGCCCTAATAGTAAATCAAAGACTCCATCTTCATTGAAATCCGCATAAAGAATAGAATGCCCTCCTGCATGTTCAATCCGGAAATTATCCTCTTCACTTTCCATTGATTGATTGATAGGTAAACCTGCACAGGTAAGTCCAAAACTGAAAGAATCACAGGTGCAAAATTCGAATTTTCCCCAACGGGATTCAGGAAAAGCAAAGCCATCAATGTCAGGCACTCCTTTTCTTTCTACACTGGTATTCTTATAAAACTCGAGGTAATCTCCAGCTACAAAATTAAAGGTTACTATATCCAAATCACCATCTCCATCTACATCCATGATAAGGGGAATATCCAAGAGATTGGCCTGAACATTTGAACCATTATCCAGACGAAGAAAATTCTGGGCAACTTCCCATCGTGGATAAGGACTTGCAGTTGGTGTAACATTTCTATATGCTTTAATGCCAAAAGGACTGCTGGTAAAAAGATCTTTTCTTCCATCTCCATCAAAATCCGCCAAAACTAGAAACCCTGCTGCATCTGAAGGAAAATAATAGCTCATTTCCGGAATAAATTCGAATCCGTTTTCCAACACTTTAAACACCATTGTCCTTCTGGAATTGATATCCCATACGATTAGCTCTTCCAATCCATCTCCATTGGCATCCATTTCATTGAACTGTGCCGCATTGATCCCTATACCAAAAGGAATTGGAATTTCTTTGGAGTCCACCTTGATAATGGAAGATTGATCAAAAGTGAATGTCTGTTGTGCTCTTGAACTAAATCCTAGAATAATTAAAAAAAACAGTATAAGGTATTTCATCTATCCCATTATTGAATATCTAAAATTAAACGTTAGAATTTGATATAAGATGTTTTGTAAAGGTTTAATTTTAGGCTAAGAAACTTTCCATTATGAATATCGAACAATTATACAACCACTTTCTACAGTCTTCGGGTGTAAGTACAGACACTAGGAAAATAAACAAAGGCAATATATTTTTTTCATTAAAAGGCCCAAATTTCAATGCAAATGACTTTGCGGCACAAGCCCTGGAAGCTGGAGCGGCTTTGGTAGTTGTAGACGAGGAAAGGGTAATCCCCAGGGGTGATTCCCGCTATTTTTTGGTGGAAGATGTGCTTAGAAGTCTACAGCAGTTGGCCAATTTCCATAGAAAAAAATTATCCATACCTATTATTGGATTGACTGGAAGTAACGGAAAAACCACCACCAAAGAATTGCTGCATGAAGTTCTAAAGAAAAAATTCAAAACTGCAGCCACCGTTGGTAACCTGAATAATCATATTGGAGTACCCCTGACTTTATTGGCCATAGGAAAAGAGGTGGAAATTGGGATTATTGAAATGGGGGCAAACAAACAAGGGGACATTAAAGAACTTTGCGATATTGCTGAGCCTAGTCATGGTTTCATAACCAACATTGGAAAGGCACACTTAGAAGGCATGGGAGGGCCGGCAGGTGTTCTGAAAACTAAAACAGAGTTGTTTCAACATCTTAGGGAAAACAAAGGGACCGTTTTCATCAATTCCCAAGACCCCATTTTATCCAACTTAGCCAAGCGATTCGAAAAACCGATATTATATCCTGCCAAAGGAGATTTTTGTGAAGTAAGTTTTGAAGGGGCTGATCCCTTTGTAAAATTTAAAACAGAGGGAGATGAACAGGTTCATCTATCTTCCCTTATTGGTGCCTATAACTTTGGAAATATAGCCACTGCATTGACCGTCGGAAAGTTTTTTGGGGTACCCATGGAAAAAGCTGTTGAGGCTGTCATTTCCTATAAGCCTTCCAACATGCGTTCCCAATTAATAGAAAAAAGAAGTAACCTGATCATATTGGACGCCTATAATGCCAACCCTAGCAGTATGGAAGTGGCCATTAAAACTTTTGGGGAAATGACCGGAACAAGGCAGAAAATGGTCATTTTGGGTGACATGTATGAATTGGGAGAAAGTACTGAAGAAGAACACCGAAAACTTGGCGAAATTGTGGGAAAATATAACTTTGACAAAATATGTTTTACCGGCAAGCACATTCAGATTGCACTTGAAACAGCCCCCTTAAGGTCATTATACTTCCCTGACCCCTTTTCTTTCAGAAATTGGCTTCAGGATTCTAAGCTGGAAAACTACATTATATTGATTAAAGGTAGCCGGGGGATGAAATTGGAAGGCCTGGTTGAATTTATTTAAACAAATATTCCTGGAGCAGGTATTAAATATATTAAAAGAATGCCAAACACCTTTGCCAACCAGGAGCTATACTAAAACGTCATGAGCCAACAATATCTAAAATTCTTAAAGACACTTTCAGAAAACAACCATAAGGACTGGATGGATGCCAATAAAAATTGGTATCAGGAAGTGAGGGGTAACTTTCTAAAAGATGTGGAAGAGCTTTTAAAAGAAATCAGCAACTGGGAACCTGATTTATCTACATTGCAGGCAAAAGATTGTGTATTTAGACAAAATAGAGATATCCGCTTTTCGGCAAATAAAGATCTCTATAAAACCAATTTCGCCGCCTATTTTTCAGTTGGCGGAAAAAAATCTTCCGGCCCTGGTTATTACCTTCACATTCAGCCAGGCCAAAGTTTTATTGCTGGAGGTATCTGGATGCCTCCAGCTGAAATTCTGAAAAAGATCCGTCAGGAAATTGATTATTCAGGGGATGAGCTTAGAAAGATCTTGTCCAACCCGGATTTTAAACAAACCTTTAGTGGACTGGAAGGAGATCAATTAAAAACCACCCCCAAAGGATTTGATCCGGAAAATCCATTCATAGACTTACTCCGCTTCAAAAGCTTTATCGTTTCAAGCCCACTTTCAGATGAAGATGTAGCCAGTGGTAGATTTAAACAAAAGACAATTGATTCTTTCAGGAAAATGAAGCCATTCCATGATTTCTTATCAAAGGCTATAGATGATACAGAAAGTGGAGATGGTCTTCTTTAGTCCTCCTCAGAAGTCATAGAGCTTCATATCATCAAAAACTCCTGTAACGGCGCCTATTCCCATTAGCATAATAAATATAAATCCTAAGCCAATGGCTACGGCATACCAAATTAGTTTTGCCTTTGCCCAGTTGGCCTTATTGGGATTTCCCTGTTTATCTATAGCCCAAACTACCAACATAATCAATCCAATAATGGGTATATTGGCCACTAAAATGCTCAGAAACCAGTCTCCTGTGGTAACAGGAGGATGTTTGAATTCGTTATTGAAATCCATAGTTCAAAGGGTTTTGTGATTGTAGTAAATCCTCCACCTCAAAGCTATATTCGCTAATTGCCAAATTGTCTGGGTTGAAAGGATCCGTCTGTATGAATTTAATTTTTACCGTATTGTAGTCCTCGATTTTTGAGTATCCATGAGCATAAAGAATGGCACATTTTCGGGCAAGGTTTTCCTGATTATAGCGTAATTCCTCGCCCCTGCCATTGATCAGGCTCAATTCCACCTCTGCTTTTGATTCACCGTTCTCAACAAATGTAGCCATATTGACCTGAACACTTTCAAATTCTCCCAATGCCAGAATTTCATTTGAAGGAAAGTAGCCTTCACCCGCTAATTTATTCATTCCCCACATGACCCCTTTTATGATCTTCTCACCATCACAGGCACAAGAGGAGAAACTTCCCCAAAAAATCAGAAAAAGGAAAAACTTTTGAGCCATATCAGATTTATAATTAAATGAATGTTACAATCTATTTCAGATCAAATGAATTACTTTGCAGCAACTGCCTCTATTTCAATTAGAAGATCAGGATTGGCCAAGGCGTATACAGCTATAGTGGACCTTGCCACCTTATTGGGATTTTCAGAATTATTGAAATACTCTCCATAAGCATTAAACCAGGCGTTCCAGTCAATTTTTCCATTTTTATCAGGTGCCAGATATACCCTAAGAAAAATTACATCTTCCATTTTAAAACCAGCCTCAGCAATTGTCTCTTTTATTCTTTCCAAAGTACCTATACTTTGCTCATAAGTATCTCCATACCTTCCGTAGGTGCCCGGTTCTGCATTTTCGTCCTTTACCGGTGCCACAAGCCCAGAGGTATAAAAATATTCTTTTCCTTTGGGAATATATACTCCCCTTAAGATACTGGCATCAGGTCGATCATATCTGATAATATATTCTTCCTGTTCTTTGATCTCTAAGGCTGAATTTTGCTCCACATTTCCATTACAAGCTGCAAGTATAATCAAGGAAAATGCGATCAAGATTTGATTCTTCATAACTTTTCTTTTTGAGGTTAATGCAAAAAGGGCCTGGAGAATCAAGCCCTTAATTTTTTTAATTTAGAATAAAGATACTTTAAAATAAATTTATTATTCCATGGCTTCAAGTTCCTTTTCCTTATTTTTAACCCGTAAGATGAAGTCGCTCAATACATTCATATAATTGATGAATGCATCATAGGGTGTCTCATAATGGCTGAAATAGGAATGAACAGCTCCATCGGAGAAGAATTTGGTACACATGTAATAAAAGTGATCAGAGGTCTGGAGGTAATTCCAATCCCTTTGGATTTCGGGGTCATCAATTTTTTTGACTTTAGCCTCTAGCTCATACAGTTTGGAAAAAGCCTCATTCTGTAAATCATTTCCCAACCAAGCAGTCAGATCCCTTTCCTCGTCAGCCCAGGATATGGGTACAGGAACATTGATTTTTGCCACAGGTTTTGCTCCTCTTACCACTTCAGTAGGCGTATTAAAACCGAAGTCTGTATATCTGAATACTGCTTCCGGTAAACTTTTCATAAACTCAAATATCCCTGTTTCTGCCCATTGGTGTTCTCCGAATGTTTCGTAATCCATGAAAAGGTTCAGAACTTCCTGTTCTTTAGGAATGGCATTGATCCATCTTACAAATTTTTCAGTGGTCAGGGGATAGTCAGACCATGTTTTATTACTGAACCTAAAAGCGATATCATCACTTAACTGGAAGTTTTTCAATAAAACCTTCAGGTTTGGGTCAATGGAATTTTGGTATAAAAAGTTAGGACTTTTCCATCCCAGTATATGCTTGGCACCTTCGGTTAACATTCCTTCAAAACCCATTTCTGCAACCATAGCCCCGATTTTATCAGAATAAATCAACTCCGTATTTCTAAATACCTTAGGTTCATACCCATTAAAAAGTCTTTTGATTTTAGCTTTATGATTATCTACCATTCTGGTGAATTCCGTCTGGCTTGCAAGAGAACAAAGTGCATGGGCATCTGTTTCATTGAGCAATTCCACATGTCCTGTCGCCACAAGCCTCTGGAAACTTTCCAAGACATCCGGAGCATAATTTTCAAACTGATCCAAACAGACACCTGAAATAGAAAAGCTGACTTTGAATTTTCCTTTATAATGATTAACCATATCCAATAACAGGGCATTCATAGGAAGATAACATTTTTGTGCCACCTTTCTAATGATACTTTTATTGCTATAGTCATCCCAATAATAATGATCATCGCCAATATCAAAAAAGCGATATGGCTTTATTCTAAGGGGTTGGTGCACCTGAAAGTAAAAGCAAATAGTTCTCATGGCTTTTCGTTGTGTAATTTTTCGTATACGGTAACAAGTTTGGCAGCTACATGCTCCCATTTTAATTTTTTAAGTTCTTCACTTCCCAATTCCTTGAACATCTTAGAAATACTCTCGTAATGCAAAAGTCCAAAGATGGCATCCGCCATTCCGTCTACATCCCAAAAGTCAATTTTGATCGCATTTCTCAATACTTCTGCCACCCCTGATTGCTTGGATATAATCACTGGAGTGTTGTGCCTTACAGCCTCCAATGGGGCTATCCCGAAAGGCTCGGAAACAGATGGCATCACATATACATCTGAAATGGCATACATATCGTCCACGTCTTTTCCCTTCAAAAATCCGGTAAAGTGGAATTTGGTACCCATTCCCAATTCAGCTACCCTTTCCACCATCCTGTTTAACAGGTCACCGCTTCCGGCCATCACGAACCTCACATTAGGATCTCGGTCAATTACTTTTTTTGCTGCCTCCACAAAGTACTCCGGACCTTTTTGGAAAGTAATTCTGCCCAAAAAAGTGACAATTTTTTCAGGAACATTCTTCTTAATCGAGGATTTGATGATACTGGAATCCAATACTGCATTATGCAGCACACTCACTTTATCCGGGTTCACCCCATACTTTTCAATAACCAATTTTCTGGTAAGATGACTAACTGCTAAAACATGGTCTGCAGCCAACAACCCTGCTTTTTCAATATCATAAACAGGCCCATGCATTCCTCCCTCACCTGCCCTATCGAACTGGGTTGCGTGGATATGGGCAATCAAAGGTTTACCGGATATTTCTTTTGCGGCAATACCTGCAGGGTAAGCCAACCAATCATGCGCGTGGATCAAATCATGTTCCTTTGATTTGGCAATTTGAGCGGCAACAAGTGCATATCGTGATACTTCTTTGATCAGGTCTTTACCGTATTTTCCACTGAATTCAAATTTATTTGAAAATACACTTTCATCTACATCTGTTCTATGATGCATGGAGTAATCCGTGTATTTTTTAAATTCTTCAGGCCCGAGATAAGGAACAAGAAAACTACTGACTTCGAGATAGGTTAGATTTTTCCATATTTTTTTGAATTTTCTCTCCCTATAATCAATCACTACATCACTTGCATTGACAAAATCAGCCAAGGGTTCCTCATCTCCCCAAAGTTTTGGAACCACAAAAATGATATCTTGTTTATGGTGAACGAGTCCCTTGACCAAGCCATAACAAGCGGTTCCTAAACCTCCGGAAATGTGAGGTGGAAATTCCCATCCAAACATTAAAACCTTCATATAAAACAGTTTAGATTAAAGTTTTTTAACTAAATACATAATCCTTAGAAGCTCTCCTATACTCCATGCTTGGGATATGGCACCTTTTGGCCTATGAGGGGGATCCCCATCATAAATTTCAGCAACAGTTCCCACACCGTATTGCGTCATCACATCGTCAAAACCTTTGATAATCTTTTCAACAAAATGTTTTCCCGATTTCCCGTGTAACCTTAGGTAACCATCTACAAATGGCCCCAACAACCAAGCCCAAACAGTACCATTATGATAGGCTTGATCACGTGAATATTGATTTCCGTGGTAATATCCCTTGTATCCCGGATCATCAGGAGCAAGGGATCTTAGTCCCCGGTTAGTTAACAATTTAGATTTTGCAATTTCCAAAATAGCGTCCATTTGCCCTTCTTCCAATGGGGAGTAGGGAACAGCGGTAGCAATTACCATATTAGGACGAATCGACCAATCTTTATATTCCCCATTGACATAATCAGCCAAATAACCACGGTTTTCATCCCAAAACACCTCATTAAATGATTTTTTTACTTTTTCGGAAAGTTGTTTAATTTCCCCATCTCCTGTAAGTTCATGGTAAAAACATAAAGCATTATACCATAGGGCATTGATTTCAACAGGACATCCGGTTCTTGGAGTAACTGGTCCGTCTGAATTTACTGCATCCATCCAGGTGAGTGCTATACCCTCCATTCCCCCATAGATCAAACCATTTTCCAGACTATGTATATTGAAATCAGTTCCCTTGATAAAACCGTCTATGATTCCCTTCATTTTACCCAAATACTTGGATTTAATGGTTTTGGTATCTCCGGTGAAATTCTTTAACTGTTGTAGAGACCAAAAAAACCAGAGCGGGGCATCAATTGAACTCAAATTTCTCATCACACCACTTCCCACATTTGGGAACAAGGGACCATGAAGATCAGCGACCATGGTGTCTATGATTTCAAGAAAAGTATCTTTATCCCCTTGTGTAAGTGTCAAACCCGGAGAGGCAACAAAGGTATCTCTGCCCCACCATCCAAACCAAGGATAACCGGCAATCACATGGGTCTTACCATCCCTTCTTTGAATAAATTGTCCAGCAGAATTTATCAGACAATTTTCAAAATTATTTCTGGGTACCCTTCTGGCTATTTCTTTTTCAAAAGCCCGCTGACGGGTTGTTGGATCCGCTTCACTCAAACCTGCTGAGAAGATGACGGATTCTCCCTTTTCAATATCAAACTCAAAATATCCTGGAAGGAAGAGGTCTTCTTGATATTCATAACCCCTTTCTCTTTCCATGATATATTCAAAATTATTGTACCAATCAGGTTGATAGTGAAATTTATTCTTCTTGGATAACTGAAGGAATAGTGGGTTGTATTGTGGGTACAACTGAAATGAAGCCCCATTGGGTACTTTAACAAATTCTTTATTAATGGTATTATTGGCCTTGCTCAAATGATGATATCCCCTAAAAGCTAAAAAAGGTTTGATTTGAATTTTTGTAGGAGAATGGGCATCCAATAGGGTATACCGGATCATTACCCTATCCCTATTGGTATCCAAAATCAATTCCTTTTGCAATAACACTCCTCCTACCCTGTAAGTGAGTTTAGGGATGGGTTCAGAATCAAAATCCTCAAGGTATTTATGCCCTCTTGGTGAATAATTTCCGGGAAATTTACTAATCCCTAAATTAAAGCTTGCACCATGTTGGATCACTGTTTCATGAACCGTGGACAGCATTACATGCAGCTGTTCGTCTATCTGTGGTTGGGGTACGACCAAAAGCCCATGGTACTTTCTTGTGTTACATCCTATGATAGTAGTACTGGTATAACACCCACCCCTATTTGTCCTTATAATTTCCCGATCAAGAGAATAATTGAGATTGATTAGTTGGGTTTTGTCAAAATGGATATAACTCATGTGTCAAAAGATTGAGATTTGCATAAAAATACTTTTTTGCAAGCGAAAGAAAAATTTATTGACACAAAAATAAAAGGTTATGTTTCCATAACCTTAAGTTTTATTGATATCAGGATTGAAAACCCTCCTTCTGCAATTCCTCAAAATTTCTGAGAGATTCTTCAAACTTTGTCACATATAATCTTACAGTTTTCAAATCTACAGGCCTAATTTTAGGGAATTTTGGCGAAGCTTTAAATAATGTAAACATGCCTTCTATTTATTTTTATTACCGTTTAGACAAAATTTATGCCATTTGGGTTCATTCTTAATTCTAAAAACCAAAAAACCCCTAAAAAGGGGTTTTTTAAAAGGTGGGTGGGAGACCGGGTTCGAACCGGCGACCTCTGGTGCCACAAACCAGCGCTCTAACCAGCTGAGCTACAACCACCATTTTTTATTCATTCAAAGGCATTCTGTTGAATGGAATGCAAAGGTAATGTTTCAATATTTTTTATACAATACTCAATCCTGTATTTTTCTGGAAAATTTTAAACGCTGTCCTTTTGACTCTTCATTGAATGTGCCATTTTCGTACACTAAATGTCCAGATACAATAGTATGGGTGACTTTTGATTTAAAAGTATGCCCTTCAAACGGAGACCAGCCACATTTTGAAAGAATATTTTCTTTTTTTACAGTCCACGGGTTATTCAAATCCACAATTACCAAATCTGCATAATATCCCGGTCTGAGGTATCCTCTCTTATCTATTTCAAATAAGATGGCAACATTATGACACATTTTTTCTGCTATCTGTTCCAGGCTTATTTTTCCTTCATGGTAGAAGTCCAGCATGGCAACCAGGCTGTGCTGTACCAAAGGCCCTCCGGATGGTGCAGAGGAATAAAGTTTACTTTTTTCTTCGATTGTATGGGGCGCATGATCCGTAGCAATCACATCAATGTGTCCGTCCAAAACTCCTTGAAGGATCCTATCCCTATCAGCGGCAGTTTTAATGGCAGGATTCCATTTGATAAAATTCCCTTTTGCCTCATAGTCTTCCTCTGAAAACCACATGTGGTGAATACATGCTTCCGCAGTAATTCTTTTTTCTTTCAAGGGAAGCCGATTATCGAATAGCTCAACTTCTTTAGCGGTACTGATATGAAGCACATGTAGTTTTGTCCCATATTTCCTGGCCAAATCCACAACTTTTTTTGAGGCATCATAACAGGCTTCTGCAGACCTGATTTTTGGATGGTATTTTACAGGAATATCCTCTCCAAATTCAGCCTTGTATTTTTCAAGGTTTGCCTTGATGATATTGTCATTTTCACTATGGGTAGCAATAAGAAGTTTGCATTCCGCAAAAATCCTTTCTAGACTTTCCGGATTATCTACCAACATATTACCAGTGGAAGATCCTTGAAAAACTTTAAGACCGCAAACATTTTCAGGATCGACCTTCAAAATTTCTTCCAAATTATCATTGGTTGCCCCAAAGTAAAAAGAATAATTGGCCAGTGATTTCTGGGAGGCAATCTTATATTTATCTTCCAAAAGTTCTAAAGTAATGGATTGGGGAACAGTATTGGGCATCTCCATGTATGAGGTGATACCCCCAGCCACTGCTGCCTTACTTTCGGTGTAAATATCTCCTTTATGGGTTAATCCAGGTTCACGAAAATGAACCTGATCATCAATTAAGCCCGGGAAAACATATTTTCCTTCCGCTTGAATGGTAATATCCGCCTTAAATTCAGAAAGGTCCTTACCCATATTATAGATCATCCCATCCTGTACCAAAATGTCCATACGGGTAATCTTGCCTTCATTTACTATATTTGCACCGAGTATTAAAATGCTCTTCATCCGATTGATTGGTTTGATCTCTATTACTGAATTACTCCAAATAAAACACCTAAGGGGTTATTGTTAAATTTAACCCACTTAAACCCAAATGTGTTCCTTTTACCATTTATTACTTTTGCTTCATCAAAAATAAGAAAACATGTCCGATAGCCCTTCAACTTTTGAAAATTTTAAACTCAACAAGCAACTATTGGATGCTGTTTCAGAGGCTGGGTACACCAAAGCCACTCCCATTCAGGAAAAGGCCATTCCTTTAGCGTTGGCAGGGCATGATTTGCTAGGCATTGCACAGACAGGTACGGGAAAAACAGCCGCTTACATACTTCCTTTATTGATGAAAATCAAATATGCACAGGGAAAGCACCCCAGAGCATTGATTTTGGCTCCTACAAGGGAACTGGTTATGCAAATAGAGGAAGCCGCTATTACTTTTGGAAAATATACAGACCTTAGATTTGTGAGTTTATATGGTGGATTAGGACCTAAAACTCAAATTGAAAATTTACAAAAGGGAGTAGATATTATCATCTCTACCCCAGGCAGGTTTTTGGACCTATATAGAAAAGGGGAAATTTTTACCAAAGAGATCAAAACTATGATCCTGGATGAGGCGGACAAAATGCTAGATATGGGATTTATGCCTCAGATCAGATCCATTCTTGAGGTAATCCCAGTCAAAAGACAGAATTTGCTTTTCTCTGCCACATTTGGGAGTAAGGTGGAAAAATTTTCCCATGAATTCCTGGAATTCCCCGAAAGGGTTGAAGTTTCACCTCAGGCTACAACAGCAGAAACTATCCACCAGGTAAAATATTTTGTACCCAATATCAAAACCAAAATCAACCTTTTACTTCATTTATTGGAAGATGCTGGTCTTAACAGGGTGATTATTTTTACCAAATCAAGAAAAAATGCTGAATCTGTATTCAGTTTCTTGGAAAGGAAAAGATTGGGAGAAATCAGGGTTATTCATGCCAATAAAGGTCAAAATACCCGGATCAATTCAATGGAGGATTTCAAAGCAGGTGAGGTGAGGATCTTAGTGGCTACTGATGTAGCCGCAAGAGGACTGGACATCAGTATGGTGAGCCATGTCATTAATTTCGATGTGCCATTGATCTATGAGGATTATGTGCATAGAATTGGAAGAACGGGAAGAGCAGAGAATGAAGGCATGGCCATTACTTTTATAAACCCTGCAGAAGAATATCATTTTGAAAAAATTGAGGAAATAATCCGTGTGGAAGTACCGACCTTACAAATTCCGACGCAGGTGGAAATCCCACAGACTCCATTTGAAGAAAAGCAGGGCTATGAAAGAGAAATAGATACTCAAAAGAAAAAAGAAAACCCGGATTTTAAAGGGGCTTTCCATGAGAAAAAGGTCAAACACCGGCCAAATCCCGATCAGAAAAAAGAAAAAAGGGGCAATAAAAACTCTAAGGCAAAGCGTAACCGAAATCAGCTCAAAAGTCAGGGAAAGTGGAAGAAGAATGGATAAGGAAGGCTAATCAGTGAATATGTTGGATTTCGGAAGTCTAAATTCGGATGTCACGTCCTGAATTTACTTGACACTTTTTTTATTGTTTTTCTTATGTTTTCAATCCTCTTAAATGCCCAATAGCCCAAGTAAGGAAATCTGTCAAGGCCGGAGCGAAGCGACGTTCATATAGCC
>NZ_JBHUIV010000012.1:0-62440 GCF_042683085.1 Shivajiella indica
ACAAACATGTCTAAAAATAATAAAAAACATATCTGGGACACCCAAATCAGCAACCCGAAAATTACAAAATATTAAATATCAATTACTTATAATCAAATGGGACTGACGACTGTCGAAGTCAGGAGAGGCGTAAATTTGTACCAAGGACAATGAACAAAGATGACCCCGAAGGTTTTCAAACCCTTTGGGGTCTTTTTTTGACCTAAGCCGGCCTCATTACAGTTTTATGGGATTATTTTCTTTAAATTTTAGAATGAAAACTGCTCTTATATTTTGCCTAATACTATTCACCTTGCCTGCTTGCTCCCAAAATACTGATCAAATTGCTTCAATCTTCCTAGACTACCATGGTGAAAATCCTGGAGCAGCAGTGGCAATTATCCATGACAGTAATATCATTTATCATGAATCTTTTGGAATGGCGGATAGAGAAAAACAACTGTCCGTCCAATCAACCACTAATTTCAGATTGCCTTCTATCAGTAAACAGTTTACCGCAACAGCCATTCTGATTTTGGAAAAAAAGAATCTTCTAAAACTGGACTGGACCTTAGATAAACTATTCGATAATTTCCCGGAATATGGCAATACCATGCAGATTCAACATCTGCTAAACCACACTTCAGGTATTTGGGATTATGAGGATTTTGTGCCTGATAACGGACCTCAAGTAAGTGATGCTGATGTGTTGGAAATAATCAAAAACCAACCACATGTTTATTTTGAAGCTGGTTCCCAATTTCGATATAGTAATTCCGCTTACGCATTACTTGCCCTTATCGTAGAAAAATACTCGGGTCAGAAATTTCAGGATTTTTTGAAAAATGAAATTTTCGATCCTTTGGAAATGAAAAATTCTGTTGCATTCGTTCCTGGCTACAATGAAGTTCTAAACAGGGCCTTTGGTTACAGTCAAGAAAAGGGAGAATGGATCAAAAAAGACCAAAGCAGCACTTCTGCAGTCTTGGGTGATGGTGGGATTTACTCCAATGTTCCAGACCTTTTCCTTTGGGATCGAGCCTTACATGAGGGAAAAATCCTTCCACGAGAAACCATCGAAAGAACTTTTTCCAAATCCAAACTTAATAATGGCCATGAAATCCTCTATGGATTGGGCTGGCATCTCAAGGAATATGAAGGAGAAAAGGTGGTTTATCACACAGGAAGCACTACCTCTTTCCGTAATATTTTCTACAGGATTCCTTCCAAAAAGTTAAGCATCATTATCCTGACCAACCGAAATAAACCGGAAGAGGAAAATATGGTGGATCTTGCAGAGAGGGTTTTAATGAAATTTCAAGATATGGACAAATAAAATTTGGGGTAAAGATCAATCCATTTTTGAAATTTATTCTAAGGCACATATTGTTTCAGATTCCCTCACCATACTCATTGAATGGTTTGGAGAATCTAATTTACTTTTCTTTTGGGTAAAAATGGATTAACTTCGTGACCCGTGAAAATGGGAATGAAATTTGCCCAAAAACCCGAAAAAGACAGTATATGAGAATTATAATCCTCCTAATATTTGTTATTTCAATATTTTTTAATCCAAGCATTGCCCAAGATGAATTGGCTACCTACAAAAGGGCCAAAACTTTGATCAGCTATGGCAATTATGATGACGCCATGGAACTCTTAAGGCCTTATATGGATGCCAGCCAATTCGGAAATCTTTCCTACTACGCGTCCTATCATTTTGCCCAGGCTGCATACCAAAAAGGTTCTTACAAGCTTTCTCAATCTATTATTACTGATCTGGCCAATAATAGCACATGGCCCAAACAGGATGAATCCAGGTATTTGCTTGCTTTGACATTATTTCAAGAGGGAAGAAATTTTGAGGCACTGCAAGAAATTTCCAAAATCAATTCCCCAAAGGTCAAATCGCAAGCAGAAAATGCAACCTACAATTTTTTAAAACAAACTTCAGTAAGTTTTTTGGCAGCAAACCTAAGGCAGTTTAATGAAAATAAAGGATATGTCCTTGCCCTGAAAGAGCAGATGGAAAGATTATCCGTGATGTCAAATGATGAAAGGGTAGTTTATAATCAGATCAAAGATTTTAGCATTGCGTCAGATAAGCAAAATAATAGTCCATCCAAAAATTTGGAATCCCTCGATATCGCTTTGATTTTACCGCTCAATTATTCAGGTGGCAAAGGAGTGAAAAATCTGGAGGCCAATAATTTTGTGTTTGAATTGTATCAAGGGATCAGATTCGCGGCAAAAGAATTAAAGGAGTCAGGATTAAACCTCAATATTAAAACTTTTGATACGGAAAGGGATTTAAATAAAGTTAGAAATATTTTAGCGGATCCCTTTATCCTGAAATCAGATATAATTATTGGACCTATCTATCCTGATGAATCAGAAATGGTCATGGCTTTTGCTGAAAGGAATTCAATTCCTTTTATTAATCCTTTGTCCAATATCAATGATAAACTTCAAGGTACGGCCTATAGCTATTTATTCCGGCCTTCGGTTAACTCTATAGCTGATAGCATCTTGGAATTTTCCTTTAAAAATCTAACCGGAAAGAGAATGGCCATTGCCTATTCCAGTGGAACAAGGGATGAACAATTAGCGAATTTACTTGTCCAGCAAGCAGGAAAATTTGGGTATTCCATTGCAAGGAATCAAAAAGTTGTGGGCAGGGAAATTCTTGATTTTTTCGAAAAAGTTAACCTGAAAAACCCGGAAACAGTTTTGGCTGATTTTGTGATTGTATTAACAGACGACCCCAACACTGCCTCTATTACATTGGGTTTTATGGAATCACAAAATATCAATACGCCAGTTCTTGTAATGGATAGTTGGTTGTATTTTAATTTCGCCAACTATGAAATGCTGGAGAATCAAAATTTTTACTTTATCGGAAATAACCCTATAGATTTTGGAAGCCAAAATCTTTTGGACTTTAGAGAAAAATTCAATTTGGAAAATATCAATTACCCTTCTTTTAATTCACACTTGGGATATGAATTAATGAATTGGATCTCTCAAACCATTAACCCCAACAAAGGGTTTGATTTTAGAAGAAATCTTGACCAAAACGCCTTCACTGTGGGTAAAATCACTTACGGATTCAATTTCCTTGACAGTAATAACAATACCTATGTTCCGATTTTCAAAATAGGAGAAGGGTATTTTGAAATCAATTAAACCAGACATGCATATTACCCGAAGTAAATCTCTATTCGAGAAAGCCAAAAATTTTATTCCTGGAGGGGTAAATTCACCCGTTCGTGCATTCAGAGCAGTTGGAGGTGACCCTATATTTATTAAAAAAGCAGATGGCGCATTTATCTATGATGAAGATGATAATGAATTCATTGAATTGATCAATAGCTGGGGCCCAATGATTTTAGGGCATAACCATCCTATGATCAAGGAAGCGGTCATCAAAGCAATGGAAAATGGGACTTCATTTGGTGCGCCAACTGCTAGAGAAATTGAAATCGCTGAACTGATCACCAATATGGTCCCTTCTGTGGAAAAAATCAGAATGGTGAATTCAGGAACCGAGGCTACCATGTCGGCCATCAGGGTTGCCCGTGGCTTTACCGGAAAAGATAAGTTTATCAAGATGGAAGGTCATTATCATGGCCATGGTGATTCTTTTTTGATTTCAGCAGGATCCGGAGCTATTACCATGGGTGCACCCGACTCACCTGGTGTCACTAAAGGGACGGCAAAAGACACCCTTTTAGCACCATATAACGATTTGCAAGCCATTGAAAACCTTGTGGCAGCCAATAAAAATGAAATTGCAGCAATAATCTTAGAACCCGTACCAGGGAATATGGGATTGGTTCTTCCCAAAGAAAGATACCTGGAAGGATTAAGGAAAATATGTGACAGGGAAGGTATAGTGTTGATTTTTGACGAAGTAATGACAGGTTTCAGATTGGCAAAAGGGGGAGCTCAGGAATTGTTCGGCGTAACCCCTGACATGACCACTTTAGGAAAAATCATTGGTGGCGGACTCCCGGTCGGTGCTTATGGGGGCAAAAAAGAAATAATGGAACATGTTTCACCAGCTGGACCGGTTTATCAAGCCGGAACCCTTTCAGGCAATCCAATTGCCATGGCTGCCGGTCTTACCATGCTTCAGTATCTGAACAGCCATCCTGAAACCTATTTGGAACTAAATCAAATTGGCAGCAAATTAATCACCGGAATAAGTAATAGCCTTTCAAAACTTGGATTAAAATATACTATAAACCATATCGGCAGTATGTACAGCCTGTTTTTTACAGACAAAGAGGTATTTGATTTCACCTCAGCGAAAAATTCTGATACATCCCTTTTTGGAAAATATTTCCAAGCCATGTTAAAAAGAGGCATTTATCTTGCCCCTTCCCAATTTGAAAGCCTTTTCCTTTCCATTGCCTTAACTGATGACCTTATTGCTAAAATCATTCAGGCCAATGAAGAATCCTTAAAAGAGATTCTTTAGTATAAATAACTCAATTAAAATTCTATAAGATGATTGAATTGAAAATATATGGTATTAAAAACTGCAATACCATGAAAAAAACCTTTGATTTTTTAGAGGAGAATAAAATACCTTATCAATTTATAGATTACAAAAAACAAACTCCTGAAATCAGCCTTTTGGAAAAATTTGCAAAAAGTGAAGGCTTTGAATCCCTTATCAATAAAAAGGGTACAACGTATAAAAAACTCAGTGAGGATGATAAGAAAAAAATGGAAACAGAAAATTCCGCTTTATCAATACTTTCCTCTCAAAACAGCATGATCAAAAGACCAATCATTGAATTCCCTAATGGGGATTTAATTTTGGGATTTGAGCCGGAAAAAATTTTGGATAAAATCAGCTAATATATTTTACTATCACTTGGAAGGGAAGGAAGATCGTAGAATCCAAATTCTATTTTCGGGCTGTGAGCTTCCCTTTCAGGAGTATTTTGCCGGGATGCGGGTGTATCAAATGCATAAATGATTTCCAGCAAAGGATGACCTGAAAGCTTTAGAAGCATGTCATAAGTTACTTGAGAAGAATTAAGATGTAGCTTTTTCAGGTTTTTACATTCCATAAGAGAGGATAAGTTTACCCCTTGAATTGATGTCCTGTTGAGCTTTAAAACAGTAAGAACATCACATTCCCTGATTTTTGCTAATAAATCATCACTGATTTGGGTGTCACTCAAATCCAAGACTGCAATATAATTTTTTACAGGCACTAATAAATTCCAGTCCTCATCCGAAAAATCAGGTACATTAACACTACTGACTTTTAATAAACTAGAATTCAAACTCAGTTCCTCCACCAAAATCCCTCTTTCTTTAATAGCTTGTAATTGGGGTTGGGACAATCTTGGAAGATCGACCTGGGGAAAATCACTCACATCTTCTCCCTTAAAGAAAGGTTCCAAAATACTCTCCTCAATCCCTGCCTCGAGCAGTGAGATTTCAAAAGGTGCTCCCAATTCAACCCATTTCTTTAATAGCTTTATTTCCTCTTTGGATGGTTGCCTTTTGTCTTTAGGGGGCATATGTTCCTTATCTTCCTTTGGCAAAAGCAACCTTTGAATTATAGGGCTTTCCGACAATTCTTCTGGATGAATGATTGGCCCATTTTTACCCCCCACCAAAATACTTTCAAAAGAGGAAAGAATTAAACCTCCTTTTTTGTTTTTGTCATTATGACAACTATTGCAATTTTGCGCGAGGATTGGGTGAACTACATCTTTATACAATAAAGACTCCTCCCAATTTTCCCTTTTGAGAGATAATCCCTCCTCATTGGTTTTATCTTGGTATCCTATTAAACTTTGAATTCCTTTAGGAAGTACTTCAGTAAGGTATGTTTCTCCATGGGTCAAACTCCCACCAAAATGCCCTGTGAGAATTAATAAAAGCATCAAAACAGTACCCAGCAATTTAGTCTTGGATGATTCTAAAATTTCATGGTCTTTCAGGTAAAAATAAAAACCAATGGAACTGACCGTTGTCAGACCACCAAATATTAAGTGCCATCTCACGGATTCAAAAGTATAACCCTCCTGATTATACAACATCACCCCACTTAACACTGATAACACTGCAGCCATATTACCCCAGAGGAATGCCAGTTTAACAGCTGGGAAAAGCGATTCATTTTGTTTTTTTGGATGAAACAAAAACAAAAAACCGATAAGTAAAAATCCAATTGGCAAATGGACCAACAAGGGGTGGAACCTGCCAAGAAGAGAGAAAATAAAGTCCATATTATGCCAGTATTTCTTTAATTATTTCTCCTTCAACATCGGTCAATCTAAAGGGCCTTCCCTGAAAGTCATAGGTGAATTTTTCATGGTCAAAACCCAAAATATGTAAAATGGTGGCATGTATATCATGAACAGAAACTCTCCCCTCCACTCCTGAAAAGCCTAGTTCATCTGTTTGACCAAAGGTACTCCCCTTTTGTATTCCTCCTCCCGCCATCCACATGGTAAAGGCATCTACATGATGATCCCTGCCTTTAAAACCCATTGTTTTTCCTTCCCTGTTTTCCTGCATAGGCGTCCTGCCAAACTCTCCTCCCCAAACCACCAAAGTATCCTCCAATAAACCTCTCTGCTTCAGATCTAAAATCAATGCAGCTATAGGCCTGTCTATTTCAGTACACTTATTCCTAAAACCCAAATCCAAAGCAGTGGAATGGTCTGTACCATGACTATCCCATCCCCAATCATAAAGTTGAACAAACCTTACTCCCTTTTCAACCAGTTTTCTAGCCAGCAGGCAATTGTTTGAGAATGCTTCTTGGCCAGGTTTTGTGCCATAAAGTTCATGTATGTAATCGGGTTCATCATTGATGTTCATGACTTCCGGAACCTCAATCTGCATCCTGTAGGCCATTTCATATTGGTTGATTCTGGCCAAAATCTCAGGATCACCAAATCTCCCAAACTCCTCTTCATTTATGGTATTAATTGTCGAAATTATTTTTCTTTTCAAATCTCTGGATACTCCTTCCGGATCCTTTAGGTAAAGAACAGGATCGCCTTTGGATCTACATTGGACACCTTGATAGACTGATGGCAAAAAGCCACTTCCCCAGACACTTTTCCCTGCATCAGGTGTTTTGCCCCCCGAAGTCAATACCACAAATCCAGGTAAGTTTTGGTTTTCAGTTCCCAATCCATAAGTCACCCAACTCCCCAGACTTGGCCTGCCTAATCTCGGACTTCCCGTCTGCATAAATAACTGGGCCGGTCCATGGTTAAATTGATCTGTATGAACCGCCTTCAAAAAGGCCACTTCATCAACCACCTTTGAAAAATGGGGCAAATAATCAGAGACCCAAGCCCCCGATTGACCATGTTGTTGGAAATTTGACTGAGGCCCTAAAAGGTTAGGAACCCCTCTGATAAATGCGAATTTTCTCCCTTCAATCAATGATTCCGGGCAGGGTTGATTATGGTATTTCACCAACTCCGGTTTGTAATCAAAAAGCTCCAACTGGGATGGTGCACCTGCCATATGAAGATAAATCACAGATTTTGCCTTGGGAATAAATGGAGGAGGCAATGGGGAAAGTGGATTTAAATCCCTTTCACTTAAATTAAGGTTACCTTTCTCTTGCTTGCTGCCAAAGTTACATGAATACAGCATTGGCAATAAAGCCAAGCCCCCAACTTTGCTTACACAATCCAGTAAAAAATGTCTTCTGGTAAGCTTTTCCAACCTTGTATGTTCCAGTTCAGATAATATTTTATTGAAGCTTTTCATTTTAAGGTTTAGTTAAAAACTCGTCCATGTTCAATAAGGCATTGGCTACAATCGTAAATGCAGCCCATTCCTTTCTCCTTACTTCTGTTTCTGATACCAGTTCAAAAGTAATTTGGTTTATCTCATTATCTTCCAACGCTGCCTGATATAATTTGAATAGGGCGTCCGTTTTACTTTCAGAAATGGGGACAAGCATAATTTCCTCATATGTCCTGGCAATAATTTCTTTTGGACCATCTCCCTCCCTTTGGGCCATCATTTTGCCCAGCATTATAGCAGCTTCAAAATAGACAGGATCATTCAAGGTAACCAAAGCCTGCAATGGTGTATTGGTTACAATCCTCTTGCTCAAGCATACCTCCCTGCTGCCGGCATCAAAACTGATAAATGATGGATAAGGACTGGTCCTTTTTAAAAATGTGTACAAAGATCTCCTATACCTGTCTTCTCCTTCGCTTGTCACCCAATTTTCTCCATTGTACACGGTTTGCCAAATTCCTTCGGGTTGAGGTGGCATCACACTCTTTCCATACATTTTTTTACTTAAGAGACCACTTACTGCCAGGGTATGATCCCTGACCTTTTCTGCAGATAACCTAAACCTTGGCCCTCTAGCATACCATTTGTTTTCAGGATCAATTTGGTAAAGTTCGGCAGTCAAAACAGAACTCTGTCTATAAGTATGGGACAATACAATCTCTTTAATCAAACGTTTAATACTCCAATTATATTCATACATCAACTCGTAAGAAAGGTAATCCAACAATTCAGGATGAGATGGAGGGTCTGATTGACTTCCCATATCCTCAAGGGAGTTTACCAATCCTCTTCCAAAGAATTGGTCCCATATTCTATTCACCACGGTTCTTGCAGTCAAGGGATTTTCTTTTGATGTCAGCCAGTAAGCGAAGCCTAATCTGTTTTCTGGCCATTCCTTCTGCCAGGAATTAAACACCTGAGGGGTGGATGGCTGGACTTCTTGCCCTTGCAAAAGCCAGTTGCCCCTTTCATAAACCCGGGTTTTCCTAAACATGAAATCAGGGTTCTCAATCATAATGGGCAGGGAAAGCGGGTTCTTATTGAGGAGTTGGATAAATGTTTCCTCCATTTCTGCATGCTGCTTGTCTTTTTCTCCGGGAAGAGAAGGAACAAATGCAAACCATACGATGGCCGATGTGGATTGTTGTGGCTTTGCATTTGGGTTGAATGCGGATATGTATAGGTCTATTTCATGGTCTATTTTCCTAAACGGAATAGATCTTGTCACCCTACCCTTTGTTTTATCAATTCTAAACTCTGATAAAATATCTCCATCTTTATCCCCCTGTCGGATTGTTATTCGGGTCCCGTCCAAATCTGCCCAATAGTTAAGCAAAAGGCGGTCTGAGTTATTTGTATAAACTCCCTTCAGGTAGGCTGATCCATTGTGCCATAAGCCAAGCCATTTAGTATCTATTAATTCGCCATTGGTAAAATCCTGACAAAGATGAGCATGGTATTTGGGCTCTTGATAATGAAGAAAGTTGTTATAAAATTTTACTTTTTCTTCTGTCGCATTTTGTACCAGCCAATTTTTCAATTGTTCTATTTTCTCCTTGTCTCCGAAGTCATACATCCGGAGTTTGGGATCTTCATCGTGTGTATCCTCGTCTCTTGAATTATTGAAAAAAGCAAGGGACTGAAAATATTCCTCATGTCTGATGGGATCATAAGGATGACTATGGCACTGCACACAAGCCATTGTAGTACTTTGCCATACTTCATAAGTAGTATTCACTCGATCCAAAACAGCCGCCACCCTAAATTCTTCATCCTCTGTCCCCCCTTCGTCATTGTTCATGGTATTCCTATGAAAAGAAGTCGCTATCAACTGGTCCTGACTTGGTTCAGGCAATAAATCCCCTGCTAACTGTTCAATGGTGAATCTGTCAAATGGCATGTCATCGTTAAATGCCCTAATCACCCAATCCCTATATGGCCACATAGTTCTGGACACATCTCTTTCATAACCTTTTGTATCCGAATACCTTGCTAAATCAAGCCACCAGGAAGCCATATTTTCTCCAAATGCTGGGCTTGATAATAATTCATCAACTACTTCTTCATAAGATATTTTATTATTCTTCCATTTTTCTACCAATTCTCCAGCAGGGGGAAGCCCTGTAATATCCAGTGAAAGTCTACGGAGCAACCTCATTTTTTCCTCTTGAGGAGAAGGGGAAAGATTGCGTTCTTTTAGTTTTTGAAAAACAAACAAATCAATCTTATTGCTTTTAGACTCCCCTAAAACTTTGGAAAAGCCAATATCGGATTTGGGTAGTTTAACCTCTACTACTTTCCTATAGGCCCAATGCTCTCCCCATTTTGCTCCCTGCTTGATCCAATTTTCTAGTTTTTTGATTTCTTCCTGAGTCAAAGGTGGGCGATGATAGGGCATCCTCATTTCAGGATCCTCCTCATATAATCTCTTGATAAGTTCACTTTTTCGGGGATAACCTGGAATAATTGCAGGTTCTCCAGATTCGGTAACTGCAAAAGCCTCTTCCTCAAAAAGTACACTGAAGCCCCCATTCTTTTTAACTCCCCCATGACAGGAAATGCAATGTTTGTTCAGAATCGGTTTGATATCAGCACTAAAATCAACTTCCTGATCCTTATTCAAAACCCATACAAGGACAACCAAGAGAAAAAGTAAAGCGGTTACAACTACAGGAAGTTTTCGTATGGACATAATCTAAAGGCAGATGAACCAAATTAATTAATTTTAGCTAAAAATCAATGCCTCAGAATTTTGGCGCCGAAATTATACCAAAAAATTAGCCTGGATCAAAAAAAATTGAACCAGGCTGACAATTTCAAGAAAATCCAAGAAACCTTAAAAAGAATACGTTGGTAAATGCTCTAAAATATCAACAGTCATTTTTTGCAAATCATATTGATGGTTCCATCCCCAATCTTCCCTTGCCCTGCTGTCATCGATACTGTCAGGCCAACTGTCAGCAATCGCTTGTCGGAAATCCGGTTCATAACTGATAGTGAAATTTGGATAATGTGCTTTAATACTTTCAAAAATCTCTTTTGGAGAAAAACTCATTGCTGCCAGATTATAACTCGATCGGATTTTTACCTGTTCTTTTGGCGCATGCATCAGATCCAAAGTTGCTTTAATGGCATCTGGCATATACATCATGGGCAACAAAGTATCTTCTTTCAAAAATGAGACAAAATGCTTACCCGCAATGGCTTTGTGGTAGATGTCGACAGCATAATCTGTGGTTCCTCCGCCAGGAAGAGATTTATAGCCGATTAACCCCGGATACCTTAAACTTCTTACATCAACACCAAATTTTTGAAAATAATATTCACACCATCTCTCTCCTGCTTGTTTGGATATGCCATAAACTGTGTTCGGTTCCTTGACACAGAATTGTGGGGTGTTAATTTTTGGTGTATTGGGACCAAAGACTGCAATGGAAGAAGGCCAGTATATTTTGTCCAGCTTTTCTTCTTTTGCCAATTCCAATACAAAAAGAAGACTATCCATATTCAAACCCCAGGCAAAAAGAGGATTTTTTTCCCCCGTCGCTGAAAGTACAGCAGCCAAATGGTAAATATGTTTTACATTTTCTTTTTGTACCAATTTTTTTAAAGAGGATTGATCCATTACATCCAGAACCTGTGATTTACAATAGTCAAACTTCTCCAAAGATCGGGGATTGATATCTGTGGCTATGACCTGGTCGCCACCATACATGTTTGCAAGCGCTTGCGTTAGTTCTGATCCTAGTTGTCCGGCTGCGCCAATGATTAAAACTCTTTCCATTTTAAAATATCACATCTTATAGTTCAACCGAACCCTTGATGTTTTTTGATTATATTTGGGATTGAATGGCGTAAAAATAGTGATTTCAATTGATGAATCTCACAATTGTTCAAAGAGTGTTTTCAGATACTTTACAAATAAAAATTTATGTACGATACTTTAAAACCCAAACTAGAAAAAGAGTTAAAAGAAATTGAAGAGGCTGGACTCTTTAAAAGAGAAAGAGTGATCACTTCTCCACAATCTGCTGAAATCACCATTTCTGGAGGAAAGAAGGTGTTGAATTTTTGTGCAAACAATTATTTGGGACTTTCTTCTCATCCAAAAGTAATTGAAGCGGCAAAAGAGGCTATAGATACCCATGGTTTTGGAATGTCCTCTGTAAGATTCATCTGTGGTACACAGGATATTCATAAAGAACTTGAAGCAAAGATCTCCAAATTCCTTGGCACTGAAGATACCATCTTGTATGCAGCCGCATTTGACGCGAATGGAGGTGTATTTGAACCACTTTTTGGCCAAGAAGATGCAATTATTTCTGATGCCCTCAATCACGCTTCTATTATTGACGGGGTAAGGCTTTGTAAAGCAATGCGATTCAGGTACAAGCATAATGATATTGAGGATCTGGAAATTCAATTGAAAGATGCAGTAGCAAAAGGTGCTCAGCAAAAAATCATTGTTACAGATGGGGTGTTTTCAATGGATGGTACAATTGCCCAATTGGACAAAATTGTAGCATTGGCAGAAAAATATCAGGCATTGGTCATGTCTGATGAATGTCATTCCACCGGATTTATGGGGAAAACAGGAAGAGGAGTACATGAATACAGAAATGTGATGGGCAAAATCGACATCATTACCGGAACATTAGGTAAAGCATTGGGTGGTGCATCAGGAGGATTTACTTCAGGCAGAAAAGAAATAATTGAAATGCTTCGACAACGGTCAAGACCTTATTTATTCTCAAATACATTAGCTCCTTCTATTACCGGTGCATCCATTGCTGTCTTTGATTTACTTTCAGAAACCACCGAATTGAGAGATAGACTGGAAGAAAACACTAAATATTTCAGGGCAAAAATGACGGAAGCAGGATTTGACATTAAACCTGGAGAACATGCAATAGTTCCGATTATGTTGTATGATGCCGTCCTTTCCCAAAAAATGGCTGAAAAACTCCTTGAAAAAGGAATTTATGTGATCGGATTCTATTATCCAGTAGTACCAAAAGGTGAAGCAAGAATCAGGGTTCAGATTTCTGCCGGTCATGAAAAACATCATTTAGACCAAGCAATACAGGCGTTTATTGAAGTCGGGAAAGAATTAAAGGTAATAAAATAGATTCTAAATAATCCCTAAAAAAAAGCCCATTTCTGAAATCAGAAATGGGCTTTTATATGAAATAAGAAATATTATCCTAGTTTGAATCGGATCGGAAGTCTCATCCTTACCCTTACAGGACGTCCCCTTTGCTTACCCGGTGTCCATTTGGGGGCGTTGCTTACAACCCTTAATGCTTCTTCATCACAACCCCCACCGATACCTCTCAGGATTTCAACGTCCTGAACTGATCCGTCGGTGTTTACAACGAAGACCACATATACAGTACCTTCAACACCCATCCTTCTCGCTTGGGTTGGATATTTAAGATTTTTTCTCAAATACTCATTCCAAGCTTCCATTCCACCTGGAAATTCCGGAGAGTTTTCAACCACGTCAAAAATTTCGTCCGCCTTTTCTACTACAGGAGCATCAGCGATAACAACCTCTTTGATCACAGTTTCTTCTTTCACGTCAAGGTCAAAGTTAACCTCGATTTTCTCCTCGATTTCAACTTCATCAGGAATCTCCTGAATAATCGGCTGCTCTACCGGTGGTGGTGGTGGTGGTGGCTGTTCCGTAATCGGAATATCCAATAATTCCTCAAAATCATCGGCTACCTGACCCAAATCCTTAAGATTACGATCGTCGAACGACTTGTATTCAAAAGCAAATAGGACCAGACCGACGCTGATGAGGAGACCAAGGTTCAGGAACATTCCTGATTTTTTGGTCAAATCCGCACTTGGCGTCTTTTTAGCTTCCATGGTTGTACTTTTTATAAAGGTTAATAAATTTTACAGTCTAAGAGATAACAATTCTAACCAATTATTTTTACTTATACAAGCCTGCTTCCAGCCTTGTATAAAATAATAAAACCGGTAAAACCGATTACCCCTCCAATAAGATTTGCCAATATGTCCTCAAATTCAAAAGAACGATTAGGTACAAACATTTGCAAATACTCTATAAATATAGGAAATAAAATTGTAAATACTAATAATTTAGTAGATAAATTTTTCCATTTTAACTTCCTTTCCTGTGTAAGCGTACCAACCCTAACCCATAGGAATGTCAACAAAGCAAATAATCCAAAATGGATCAGCTTATCTGCAAATGGGAATAGAGGCACTTTTGGAAGACTATTCCCTGGTGTCAATACTGCGACTGTCACAATGACTAGCCACAAAACAGCTGGAATTAATCTTTTGTCTTTCAAAGGAATTTATGCCCCAATTAATTCTGCATATTCTGCTGCAGTCAAAAGATCTGAAGGTAAATCTCCTGAAATTTTCACCTTAATCATCCATCCATCCCCATAAGGAGAATCATTGACCAATTCAGGAGATGATTCCAGTTCTTCATTAAATTCTATAATCTCCCCTTCAATAGGCATAAAAAGGTCAGAAACGGTCTTCACCGCCTCTACAGTACCAAATACTTCTCCCGAAGCAATGGTTTCTCCAACAGTTTCAACCTCAACATATACAATATCACCCAGCTCTCTTTGTGCAAACTCAGTAATACCTACAGTAGCGATCCCATTTTCTAACCTTACCCATTCATGGTCTTTGGTGTACTTTAATTCTTCTGGCAAATTCATATTTGAGTTTTTTTAAGGTCGTCAAAAATACAAGGATTCATCAAATCAAAAAACCTATTGTGACAAATTAAATCTTAATTGTCCACCAAAGGCAGTTGAACTCCTACGGAAGGCTGTGGTCACTCTAGGATCATTGATGGTACGGTCAAAATATAATTGAATATTTAAACTTTGATTGATGATATAACCAATAGTTGGCCGTATCTGAAGATTAAGATTTCCGTTTGTTATGGTACTTACCTCTTCTATTTTTCTTTGAACTGTTCTGGTATCAACTACTCTGGTACTTAACCTTATCTGAAGATCATTCTTTAATACTTCCTGCCTTCCCTGAATTTTAAAGGGAACCTTCACCCCTGCTTTAGTATATCCCAAATCAAATCCAAAATCCCGGCTGTTTTGTTCAGTAACCTGGGCATTTGAAAAATTCAGACCAAGATTTCTTTCCACATTGTATTCCATGGTAATGTTCAACCGGTCTTTGGTCAATAGACTAACACCGATTAAGGGAGCAAAACGTTCTGTCAAGATCACCTGATTAAGAATAAAAACAGGAATATATTGACCGAACTCATCTGTAATCGAAGCCCCCGGAATTTGATTGATGCGGTTATACAATTCCAATCCTTGGGTATAGAGCAGTGAGTTAGAGAAATTGCTCACTTCATAGGTAGAGGCATAACCATGGGTTAGATTAATGGATGAGAAATACTCCCTTAAGGCTGGTATTTGGGACAATCCTTTGTAGTCCACCCTCCAGTTTGGAATTGGTATCTTCGGAAAAGGATTCAAATCAATACTCTCTGCATCTCTTCCTGAATAAGCTGACAAAAAGGATAAAGTTAAAACATCTTGCCCATTTAAGGCATATTCCCCTCCTGGGTTCTGGGCATTCAACCTGGATTGGATGATTGACCTGTTATTTTCAAAAGTGGTGAAAACCGGTGATATATTATTCCTGTCATCACCTTTAAATGTTGTTCTAATAATAGAATAGGTTATACTATAACCCGCTGACCTATTCGGGCTTAAAGAAACATAATCTCCAGGATTGTCCGCAGAATTCCTAAAAATCTCACTGTAATCTCCGATTTCCCGTTTTCTTGCTTCAAAGGTTATCCTGAAGTCTTTAAAAGGTTCGGCTAGTGCATTAACATTTAAATTAATTACACTGTTCTGCCTAAAGGTCTGTGTCAATTCAGTACTTGGCGCTATCAAACCTTGATTGGCCAAACCGAATCTTATGTTGGGGTCTTGGCTACCAAATACAAAACCAAATCCAGGGTTCATGAAGCTTCGGTCCAAACCCAATAATCCTGTATTTTCCATATAACCTGGTAGAAAAGTACCTTCCACGACAGAATACCTGAAATTGATATCTTTAAACATGGTAACGAACTTAATCAGTCCATTTGTGAATGGTGTTCCAATTGTATCTTCTGCATTGACCACCTGTCTACCGGGAATACTTGGCCGTTTCGGAGTATATAAAGCTTTAAGTTTGGCATTCTTATTATAAAGTTTCACCAAATCTATTCTCCCATTCAGTGCCTGATCTCTTGTGTTTTGGATCATATTTCCCAATGTATCCTTTTGGCCAATGGCACCTGTCATCCAAGTGTAATTGGCAGCATAGCGGTAATCAACACCAATCCAGTCCAATGCTTTAACTTTATCCAAAGGAACCTTGTAATTCAACAGAAGCTGATGGTTATAATTGGTTGCTCTTCCAAAATTTCTAAGGTTAACCCTCACTGAATCACGTGCTTCCTGTGTATCTCTCGCACCTTCAGGTTCATCAATTACAGCCAAAGTCCTGCTCACAAAATCAACCCTCAAATTTTTCGTCAAATCCCAGTTGATATTAAAATTCCGGTTTAAGAAATAGCTCTTCTGATAAAAAGGGTCTACACCATCAGTGGTCAACTGGTCATTTCTAAATTGACTTCTCATAAACCTTCGGTCCATATCTAACCGAGCAGAAATGGTAGTAGGCACAAAATTTAAATTAAAGTCTCTAAGTAGTCTGAAATTTTGCCCTCCTGCCCATTCTGAATTTTTAAAGGGCTCTAATAACAAAGGTTTGGGTTGATAAATATAAGCTATATTACCAACCCGGGTTTCAAATTCATAACTCTCGGTATTGATATTGCTTTGTCTAACTGATCCAAATGCATAAGAAAAGGAAAAATTACTCAGGTCATAAAAATTATTTTTCTGCTTCTCCGGATTCCTGTTTTTCCGGACATTGGAAAATCCAATATTTCTCCTTCTCGACTGGTCCAATACTTGGCTTTTATACAAGTCTCTCTCACTTTTGGTCTGAAATTTATCTAATGCCAAACTTAAAGGCACATCCGGATTCAAGGGATCAAACTGAGGCCTAACGGTGATATTTTCAAAACTGGCATACATTGGAATGGTCATGTTCAACCCTTCAGGAAGTAATTTTTCAACATTCACATTGGTTGAAATGTCATATTGGGTTGCAGACTCCAGAGATCTTTGCGATAACCTGGTTTCCAGTCCACCAAAACCAACTGAATTATGCCTAATGGAGGTGGAAATTGTGGCTACATCAGCCAATTGCATATTCAATATACCATTGGCTGCCCAACCTGCTGATTGGATAAATCCAGTCACCCTCAATTCATTCGCCCAAATACAAATAGACTTTGATGCACCACCCGTTGATCCAGGGTTTCTAATTCCGATCATCATACCTTGGACCAGACTTAATTCCGGCCTTCCTACCACTGTAACTTTGTATTGTCGGATCTCTTTGCTATAAGCTAAGTTTAATGGAACTCTTTCATTATCTCTATCAACTTTTACCCCCACAATTTCTTTAATGGCGATGTCAAGTTCATTTTCTAAAGGCCAAATTTGTCTGGGATCCCTAGTCCCTTTTGGAGTAATCCAAAGCGGCACTTCTATTTCATAATAGTTGTCTGTGTAGTCAGTCCCCATTCTGATAAAAGCCGTAAGCTCACCGTCTTGGGCATCTTCTGAATCGGCATGCAAAAACATTTTGATCCTTTCATATTGTACCAAATCAAGAGAACTGGTGTTTTTAAATACCGCACGGGCATCCCTTGCCTGAAGGTCGTCTACACATAACCTGATAGATTGCTCATTTAGTTGCCTTTCTACCGCAGCTAAGTTGTCTCTATCCCTTGTAATCCCAGGAGGCAATACATAAGGACTCTGGGTCGCACTACCTTGACTGTTTTCTTCAATATTCACCACCCCCACAGTAAAGTTGGAATTGTCAGGTTCAGGAATTTCAAAAAATCCCCTCTCAAACAAAGACTCCTGGAAAACCCTCCATTGGCTCGCCACCAATCTGAAGTTGGCCATTCTCAAAACTACAGGCTGTTCAAAATCGGTAAGGTAGGTTCTCATAAACCTGATGGACTTAAATCCAGAAATCTCTCCCTGCACCCTATCCGGGGTCCTTACCGGAATTCTGAAAAGGTACCAATTTATTTCATCTCCACTTTGAACAGAGGTAACTTTATCTACAACATACCCCTGGCCTACCTGAATTTCACCGGGTCTTAGATCAATTTCATATTCATAATAGGCCTCAAGTTCATTGATAGTATTGTCACTATTCAGGTCTTCATTGTCAGGAAGATTGGAACCTGAAGGGGTATAAGGAAGGTTAACATTTGAGGTAATTGGGGTATTGGCCTCCATCCCATTAAACTTCTTATAACGCTCCAAAATTTTGATATTATTCTGATCAAGTTGTTCGTCAAGGTAATACTGGAAATCATCTGCTGAGGGATCACTCACAATTTCTTCAAAAACATCGGGGGCAACATTCAACCTATTGAGATATCGATCTCTAAAAAATTCAGCTTCATCTCCTGATCTTAAACCATCCAAGCCAAGATCTTGATTTGCCCTTGCTTCCGGAGAATTATCAAATGCCGGAATCAAAAACTGCTGTCTGCTGATTCTACCCCACTCTGTAGTGGTAGTCTGACTCACATCTCCATCACCCGGCATCCCATTTTCAAATCCATGGCGCCCATCCTTGGTTATATCCTCAGAAATTTCTCCCAGATTGAACCTCAATTTACCTCCTGTAGTATTGTTTTGGTTAAAAACCCCATCCAATACCCTTCCGTTAGGACCTTGAATAAACGGATCAAGCAGCCAAAATTCAATATATTCCACATTGGTTCTGTCAAAATCTACTTCGGTGGTAATGGATCTTGTAACCCCTCCGTAATTTTGACGCGGGTTAGGAAGTAAACCATCGGAAGTTAAGGCGGGATTGTAATTGTACATTCCCCTTTCACTAGGGTAGTAAGCCAATTCGAACAAGGGTTCAGGAACAATAATTACGTCCCTATCCCTAAATGGAAAAATTTCCTGTGGAATTACCCTTCTCACATAATGGTTCTGTCTATCCTCACTGGTCAGATTTGACGGAACACCAGGCCCGCTTTCTCTATAAAAAACATTGTCTATATTATACCAGGAAACCTTTGCCCTTCGATAGGTATTCCCTAACCTATCTTCTGTTAAACTACTTAGATCAAAAGCATCGGTATCGGTTTTAGGTGTTGAAGCCAATTTCCAGCTCTGTGCTGCAGCATTACCTAAACCATAAGGGGTAATAGCCGTTTCAAAATCATCAATATACACCGTTGGGTCTCCAGCAACAGTATTGGAAGTTCCCGGTAATAGTTGGGCAAATTCACCGCTGAACTGTACAATTGATTTTTCCTTTGTATTGGTAAAAGGTAATGCATCTGTCAGCTTGGTTAAAAACCTGGATTCATCGTTGAAATTGGCATCCAATCCCCACATGCTGTTCCTCAAGGTCTCATTCCCTGTGGCTATTCTGGTAATATTGGGCCTTTCATTCAGGTACAAAAAGGTACCTCCAAGGTTCAATTTATCATTTACTGCATAATCTAATCGGGTTCCTAGCAAACTTCGCGTTTGAAATGATACCAAATCGGCCTTTTCAAAACTTATGGCAATTCTTTTCCCTGACTGAAGTATCGCTTCATTGATAATATTTACCCTGCCAATATTGTAATCCACTGTAAAATCCACCCCCTCTGTCAAGGGAATATTTCCTGCCATTACAATTACTGAACCGGGAGATATATTTAAGCCAGGAAGCATTATTTCAGAAGCAGATCCTGCTGTAAGTCTTCCTTTAATAAAATACTTATCATACCGGGTAACTAATTCTGCATCTGCCCGGGTAGTACGATAGAGGGTATCAAATACATATTTATCCGCCAAATTCCTTTCATTTGGCAAAAACTGATCCCTCAGGGTTTTTCCAAATGGCTCAAGGACAGGAAAAGCCAATAAACCTCTTTCCGGAAATATGGTAATGCCAGGGACAAAATCAAAATTTCCGTCCGGAGCAGGGTCATTCTGTGGGTTAAGGTTATCAAGTCCTGTCAACCTGATCAAAGGTCTGTTTTTTACGTTTTCACCTTCCAACAAGGTCGGATTGTCCAAACCTGTCCTATCGTCCCGATAAATAACCTGCAGTTGGAATCCATCCTGCATCACCTGATTGGCATTCAGATTATAAATATTTTTCATCATCAAATCCCAAGTTGGAATGTTGATATTGATCCTGGCAGGACGGAGCATTTTTAAAAAAATTAACTCACTTTCTGGTCTGTTCTGGTAATCTTCGGAAAGTTCACCTACTTTATACACTTGGCCGTTGTAAGTATATTCATAGGAAACAGCTAAAACTTCATCGTTTTGAAGCCTTCTTGACAATGAAATATATCCCATCTCACGATTGAAGAAAAATTCGTTAGGTGCAAGTTTCCTTGCTCCGCTCACCTGGTCAAAATCCAGTCCCTTTGTCAATTGTAAACTGGCTTCTATGGCACCTGTTCCAGTATCAAAAGGACGGAATGCAGGATCGGAGATCAGGTTTTGATAAAGCAAATTGGCATTATTTGAGGCCGGAGCACCAGGTGTTCCAGGACCAATACCGGGATTATTGGGTTTATAAATCCTAGTTCCTTCACCCAAATCAATAAAGGCTGCAAAATTCCTAAGGGTTTCAGTATTATTGGCCCTGTTCATAATATAAACTTCTACCCTTGTCACATTGACACCTGAAAGAATTTGCGGCAATCCCCTTAACCAGCGCTCATAATTATCCCTAAAAAAATGTCCCAGAAAAAAGTGCCTGTTTTCATCATAATTGGACCCTTGGATTTCAAATAGCCGTCCTTGCCCCCCTGATTCTATAATCAATTCATCTCTCCTTCCCCTTTGTGTGGATGCGACTGCTGTCACAAACATTTTTCCAAACTGCATTTGGGTCTTGACCCCAAATAAGTTTTGCGCACCTTGGATCAAACTGTTTTGAACAGGCATACTCACATTTCCAATTTCAATGGATTTGATGATGTCTTCCCTAAACCCATTATATTCTACTTTCAACTGGTTTTGGAAATCAAAGGAGTTGTTGGAATCAAAGTTTGCTGATAACCTCATTTTTTGCCCCAGACTTCCATTCACAGCCATTTGAATCTGTTGGTTAAAATTGAAATTACCGTTTTGTTGCTGTCTTATTGGAATTGCAGGATTGTCAATTCTTCTGAAAATAGCTCCCAAATCCAGATTTACAAATCCGGTTGGTACGATAGTTATTTCATCTCCCCCAAAAATCCTGTCAAATCCAGGAGTGCTGGTAAAAGGCAAAGTAATATCCCTTCCGGTTACAGGACTCTCCCCATCCATACCTCTGGACCTACTTCTCCAATATTCCTGTCGGACCTTAAATTCCTGAATTTTGGAAAATTCATCAAAATCATAAATAACCCCGGGGGTAGATGTAGCGGTATCCAATTGATCCTGGATCCTATATTGAAGCGTTGAATCAATTTCAACCCGAACTTTTTGCTGTAAGGAGGGTGTAGGATAAAAAGGTGAATAAAGGGTGCTATATGGATTTTGAGAAGGGAAAAGCGGACTGGTTTTTAGATTTGGCCAAAGCAAAAAAGAAGGTGACAGTCTCCTTTTATTCAATGAATCTAAACTATTTATGTAAAGGGAATCCTTTTCTGTACCTTGAGCTTTAGCAAGATATGGAGACAATAAAACAAATAGCAACAGTATAAATACTGTTACAAAAGTCTGAGAGTTGTCTTTGAGAAAAAAAAGTTGCCTAAACAAAAGACCAAAGATTTAAAGGTTAATTAAGGTGTCTTTAAAGATGCTTTAATTAATTCTTCTAATGAAATTTCTGAACCTGTTTTTTTGAGTACAGTCGCAATGTTTTTTTCCGCTGTAGCTTTCGGAAATCCAAGAGTAATCAAGGCCTTTAACGCTTCCTCTCTAATTTTATTGTCGGTTTTAATGAATCCTGATTGTGTCTGTGCTAGTTCGGCCAAACTGTCACGTTTTACTTTATCCTTTAATTCCAGAACGATTCTTTGGGCTGTTTTGGCGCCAACTCCTTTTACATTTTGAATAGTTCTAAAATCCTCCTGCGCAATGGCATTCTCCAATTCTTCTGAACTCAATGACGATAAAATCATTAATCCTGTATTCGGACCCACACCTGATATGGAAATTAAATGAAGAAAAAGCCTTTTTTCATTTTCTTCCTTAAACCCATATAAAGTATGGGCATCTTCCTTAATATGCAAATAAGTGAGGAGCATAATATGCTCCTCATCTTTAATTTTCGAGTAAGTCTGTAATGAGACCTTTACATGGTAACCCACCCCTGAAATATCTATTATTACAAAAGTAGGATCTTTATATACAAGCTTTCCTTTAAGATATGCGATCATTTTTTTGAACTGGTTTGTGCATCAACAACAGCTATAGCAACCATATTGATTATTTCCCTAATGGAGCTACCAAGCTGTAATATATGCACGGGCTTATTCATTCCCAAAAGTACAGGTCCAATTGCTTCTGCATGTCCCAACTCAGACAGCAATTTGTAGGCAATATTGCCTGAACTTAAATCAGGGAAAATCAAGGTATTTGCCTTATTTCCAATCAAAGCACTAAATGGATAATTCCCAAGCTGGATTTCTTCATTCAGCGCAACATTGGCCTGCATTTCTCCTTCAATCACCAATTCCGGAAATTTCTCTTTGGCCAAAGCCGTTGCTTTAGAAGTTTTAGTAGCAACCTCTCCTTTTGCAGATCCAAAATTGGAATAGGAAAGGACAGCTATTTTTGGTTCAATATCGAAAAACCTTACCCCTTGCGCAGTTAGGCCTATAATTTCCACCAATTGTTCGGCTGTAGGATTAACATTGACAGTTGTATCTGAAAAAAAGAATGGACCTCTGTTGGTATTCATAATGTACATCCCTGCCACACGGTCAGTGCCTTCCCTTACCCCTATCACATGCAGGGCAGGTAGTATGGTCTTCGGATAATCCTTGGTAAGACCTGAAATCAAGGCATCAGCTTCTCCCAATTCCACCATCATGGACCCAAAATAGTTCCTATCCTTCATCAATCTATAACACTCCTGTGGTGTCAGTCCTTTTCTTTTCCTTTTTTCAAAAAGAAGGTTTCCATAATTCCTCAATCTATCTTCATCTTCATTGGGATCCACTATGGTCACGCCTGATAGATCCAGGTTATTTTCTTGGATAATTTCGTCTATTTTGTGTTTTTTACCCAAAAGAATTGGAACAGCAACTTTCTCATCTCTTAAAATCTGAACTGCTTTAAGAATTTTCACATTATCGGCTTCTGCAAAGACCACCCGCTTAGGATCCTTTTTGGCTCTGGTAACCACCCTAAGCATCAACCTTTGATCTATACCTATTCTTTCCTGCAATTCCAGATTATAAGCCTCCCAATCAATGATGGCATCTTTTGCAATTCCAGACTCCATTGCAGCTCTTGCTACTGCCGGTGCAATGGTGGTAATCAATCGTGGATCCAAAGGTTTGGGGATCAAATAAAATCTTCCAAATGACATTTTTGCATCCCCATATGCTTTATTAACTATTTCAGGGACAGGTTCTTTCGCCAAAGCAGCAATGGCTTTCGCCGCAGCCAACTTCATTTCCTCATTGATTGAAGTAGCCCTCACATCCAATGCTCCCCTGAATATGTAAGGAAATCCCAAAACGTTATTCACCTGATTAGGATAATCCGATCTACCGGTAGCCATAATAAGATCTTCCCTTACCGACATTGCCAAATCATAGGCAATCTCCGGATCAGGGTTGGCCAATGCAAAAATTATCGGATTTGCCGCCATTTTCAAAACTTGATCTGGTGTCATTATATTCCCTTTCGAGAGCCCCAAAAACACATCCGCACCTTCCAAAGATTCTGTCAGTGTATGTAAATCCCTATCCGTTGTGAAATCCTTCTTGATATCATCAAGATTTGTCCTGTCTGATCGGATTACCCCTTCCCTGTCACACATCACAATGTTTTCCTTCTTGACTCCCAATGTCATGTAAAATCGGGTACAGGAAACGGCAGAAGCCCCTGCTCCATTGACAACAAGCTTGATCTCTTCAATTTTTTTACCAACAATTTCAAGCGCATTCAAAAGGGCAGCTCCTGAAATGATGGCTGTTCCATGTTGGTCATCATGCATCACCGGGATATTCATGTCCCTTTTCAATGTCTGCTCTATTTCAAAACATTCCGGTGCTTTGATATCCTCAAGATTGACCCCACCAAAAGTTGGCTCTAAGGATCTGATAATCTGGATTAATTTTTTGGGGTCTTTCTCGTCAATTTCAATGTCAAAAACATCAATTCCGGCAAATTTTTTAAAAAGAACACCCTTACCTTCCATCACAGGCTTGGAAGCTTCAGGGCCAATGTCCCCTAATCCCAAAACCGCTGTTCCATTGGAAATAACGGCAACAAGATTCCCTTTTGCGGTATATTTATAAACATTCTCTTTATCGTTAGCAATCTCTTTACATGGTTCTGCTACGCCGGGAGAATAGGCTAATGCAAGATCTAATTGACTTGAAAGTGGTTTTGTAGGTACAACTTCAATTTTTCCGGGTTTCCCTTGGACGTGGTAATTAAGAGCGTCCTCTCTACGGATTTTGATGGCCATATAGGTTTATTATTAAATGAAATCAGCTGGATAATCCTTCTTTTGCAAGGACTTCCGTAGCCAATAAAATAGTTTCAATCTCCCGAATGGATTCCCTGTGTGCCTCATTGGGATAATAGACAAAACCTTCCATATAATAAAGTTTGCCATTTTTATCATCCACAATAACATAAGCGAGGAAAGACCCACCCATACTGAGGTTATTTGTTTTCCAACCTCCACGGATTTCGACCGCAAAATTACCGTTTATTTTGAAATTATTAATAACAGGATTAGGATCTACCCTCTCGGTAACAAGATAAGAATTCCTGTTTGCCGGATTTCCATAAATATGCTGTTTGGTAATCTTCTCCCTTAATTCTAAAACAGATTCAGGAAATACCTGGTCTTCTGAAGTATAGTTGGTTTCATAAAAAAACAAACTGATATCCGGTCTGTCCGATCTGGGGGTCGGTTGCCTTAACCATAAAAAATTATTTTCTGCTTTGGCGACCTGGTATGATGCGGGAACATTGATATTCAACCCTAGATTTTCTCCTGCCACCTTTGCCGCAGAACTTTTACGGTTTAATAGCACCTTTTCCAATCTGTCTCTTTCTCGAACATGAAAAAGATTCTGAAGCCTATTCTTATTCGCCCTTAAATTGTTAATCAGTTCTTCTTCGTTATTTCCAAACAAATAGACCACTTCCTGGCCTAAAGCAAATTCATCCACACTTCTTAAAAAATATAGGGAAGGGTCATTGGCTGCTTTTTCCTTTGCTTCTTTGGTAAATAAGGCGTTGATATTCTGACTTGCTGCCTTTTTATCATCAAATGTTGTAACATAGACAATATTGGTTGCCATCTTCAATATCCTAGTCATACCCCGGGGATCTACCTTACGGATATCGAACATACTTTCATCCCTGATGAGACCATGGACATCCTCTTGAAATATCTCTTTCAGAGCCTCACCAACCTTACCTTCCCATTTGGTGGAGTCAATGGCCAGGATAATCTCCCCTATTGCTCCCCTTGCTTTTGGTTTATTAGATGTTTTGGAACTTTCATCATCCGTACTACATCCCCAAAGAAATACACCTGCAATGATTATGGCCATCACAAAACCTATTTTCCTGATATTCATACACTTTTGATTTTTTAAGCCTTAACAATTTAAAAATTAATCAATGGATTAAAAAGTTTTACTAAACAAATAGTTATCCTATGATTAATTTTTGCCCTGGCTTTATTTGATTTGAATTGAGATTATTCATCCGCTTAATTTGCTCCACAGTCAGGCCATTCAATTTTTTTGAAATCAACCAGAGAGAATCTCCAGGTTGAACAGTATAAAACTTTCCGTCTGTGACAGGATTTGCAGAAACATTATTTTGGGCAATTGAATTACTAGTACTGGTTTTTCCGGAATATAAATAAAGGGTCTGTCCAACTTTGATCATATTCGAAGAAAGATTGTTCCATGCTTTAATGTTTTCCACTGAAGTGCCATGCAATTGGGCAATTTTACCCAATGCATCCCCTGGTTTTACTTTATAGGCAATTCTTTCTCCCACTCCCACCTGAACTACAGATCTATTGGTTGTTTGATTGCTTGCCAATCTCAATTCCACTGTTCTTTCTGATGTCAATTTAATAGCATCTGAAAACTTCTCCTTGTGCTCTACAATGAAATCAGATTTGGCTTTAGGAACCCTTAAAGCATAATGTTGATGAGAACTGGGCAACAGCCTGTTTTTAAGAGATGGATTAAGTTCTTCTAAATCCTCAATACAAATACCGCTAATTGAAGCCAATTGCTCTAAATCCAAAGCTTGATTGAATTTAATCCTATCAAAAGCCAAAGGATAAGAAGGCGTTTCCAGGATTAAATTATGTTCTTCCGCATATCTGATCACATACATCATTGCCTGAAACTGAGGCACATAACCTCTAGTTTCTTTGGGAAGATAGTTATAGATTTCCCAGAAAGTCCTTCTTCCACCGGATCGGCTTATTGCTTTCCTTACATTTCCAGGCCCACAATTATATGCCGCTAATGCCAGTTCCCAGTCACCAAACATTCTGTAAAGTGATTTAAGGTACTTTGCAGCTGCCTCTGTTGAAAGCTCAGGATCCATTCGGTCATCAATATCATAATTGACATGAAGGTTGTACATTCTTCCTGTAGCCGGCATAAATTGCCATAAGCCCATAGCACCCACCCGCGATCTAGCTCTTGGATTTAATCCTGATTCAATAATGGAAAGAAATTTGATATCATCAGGCATATCATATTGAGCAAGGGTTTCTTCAAAAAGAGGAAAATAGGTTTCCTTTTTTCTTAATACCATTTTTGTATATTCCCTATTTCTGACTGTGAAATAATTGATAAAAGAAAAAATTCTTTCATTGAGTTCAAATGACATACCTGTATCCATAGCCCTTACTCTCTTTGCTACTTCCTCATAGGTAAAGTCTGGGATATATTCGAACTGATAAGAGGGAATGATCAACTCCTCATCAATAGAGGCATTATTTAATTCAAATAATTCCTGACCATGGGATTGTTGGTGAACCAATAACATTGGAAATAAAATACATGAGATGGTTTTAACAAGCTTTTCCATGATCAGATTCTGTTTTAATTCGAATTAAGACCCATTAGATAGTTTGCAAAAGCATATAATTCAGCTTCCTTGAATGAATTTGCCACCACTTGAATCCCTATTGGAAGTCCTTTTTTATCTTTTCCGTTAGGAAGCGAAATTGCCGGAACTCCAGAGACAGATGCCTGAACAGTAAACAAATCTTCCAAATACATGGCTACTGGGTCATTACTATGTTCTCCAAACTTAAACGCTGTAGATGGCGTAGTTGGCATAATAATATAATCATATTTTGTTAACAAATTCTCAGTAAATTCTTTAATTAGTCTTCTGACCTTTTGGGCTTTTGTGAAATAGGCATCATAATAGCTGGCACTTAACACAAAAGTTCCCAACATTATTCTTCTTTTAACTTCCTCACCGAAACCCTCAGATCTGGTTTTTTTATACATACTTTCCAAATTATGGGCATTTGGACTTCTGTATCCAAACTTTACTCCATCGAATCTGGAAAGGTTTGAACTTGCCTCTGCAGTAGTTAATATATAATAAGTTGGAAGAACATATTTCAAAAGAGGAAAATTAACTTCCTCTACTTCATGCCCTTCCTGTTTTAATTTTTCAAGCACTGCTATAGTATTCTCCTTGATTTCCTGTTGCAAAGCAGGTGATTCAAGGGTTTCTTTCAGATACGCCACTTTTGCCCTTTTCCCAAAGTGCAATAATTCAGAATAATGGGGGACAGGCTTTTTGGACACAGTACTGTCAAAATTATCAGGGCCTGCCATGGTCTCCAATACCAATGCATTGTCTTTTACATTTCTGGAAAAAACACCTATAGTATCAAAAGAGGAAGCATATGCAATCAGACCCCATCTGGAAACTCTGGAATAAGTAGGCTTAATCCCTACAATTCCAGTAAATGCCGCTGGTTGCCTAACCGAACCACCGGTATCAGTTCCCAAGGATACCGTACATAAATTTGCCTGAACTGCTACAGCAGAACCGCCGGAGGACCCACCTGGCACCCTGGTTTCGTCAGCTGCATTCAACACTTTCCCATGCACAGAATTTTCATTGGAGCTTCCCATCCCAAATTCATCACAGTTAAGCCTTCCTATAATAATCGCGTCCTCATCGATCAATTTCTGAACAGCACTGGCTGTAAATTGGGAAATAAATCCTTTAAGGATCTTGCTTGAAGAATTGGCTTCATGGTCTTTATACACCAATACGTCTTTAATACCAATCACCATCCCTGCCAATTTTCCAGCTTTGCCTGAAGCAATTTTTTCATCCACCTTAGCAGCCTGTTCCAAAGCGGATTCCTTATAAACTTCAACGAAGGCGTTGAGATGCGCCTTCGTCTGAATATTGTCTAGGTAGTAATTGACAATCGCCTTACAATTGGTCTCCCTATTTTCCAGCGACTTCCTTATATCGTCAAATGAAAGGAATTTTTCCAAGTTCTTTATCTTTGGTTCCGTTTACTCTTTTTTCTTTTTTTCTTTCAGACCTTCTTCTAGATCTTCCTGAATTTCTTTGGTGGCATCTTTGAATTCTCTGATTCCTCTTCCAAGCCCCCTAGCCAGTTCTGGGATCCTCTTAGCTCCAAAAAGTAAGAGAATCACAAGGATGATAAGAATGATTGATCCTCCACCCATATTTTGAAAGAAACCCAATGTAGTCATGTTGGTATTGTTTAGGTTATTAATTAATTACAAAGATATACTTGTGATACTCTTACACAAAGGAAACCTAAAGCTATATCCTTGTTTTTTTATAAATATACGAATTATTTACATCATCTACCTGCCAGCCATATAGAAGGATTCTGTGGCTGTAATCCTTTCCAGGTTTCAAAGTGAACTTCGGCTACACCATCCTTATTGGTATAGACCTGACCAAGTACTTGTTTTGCACTTACTTTATCTCCTGATTTAACTGAGATAACTTTTAATTTACTGTACATGGTGTAATATTCCCCATGTTTAATCACAATGGTGCCTCCATACCCTGGAACTGTGAAGATTTTGGTAACCTCTCCATCAAAGACAGCTCTTACTGTGGCATTGGGGGTAGTTTGAATATCCACTCCATCGTTGTCTTCTGTTATCCCCTTTAATGTGGGATGGGGATGCGTCCCAAAAGGTCTTGAAATAAATCCACTCTCCACTGGCCATGGCAGTTTTCCGCGGTTTCCTGCAAATGAGTTTGAAAGCGCTGCAGCTTCAGGGGTTAAAGGGATGCTGCTACCTGATGCTTTGCTGGCAGTTGAATTGGCCTTTTTGGCCTCAGCTTCTGCCCTCCTTATTTCTTCTTCGATGATTGATTTGATCATCCTATTAAGGTTTTCCTGCTGTTGTCTTGCCGCAGCAATCTCCTTTCTCAATTCCTGTTCTTGGCGGTTCAGCCCATTTACTATGGCCTGTTGTTCTTCTTTAGCTTTATCGAGTTGTTGCTTTTGCTGTTGTTCCTGTTTAATGACTGTCTGCATCTCCACCCTCTTCTGTTCTATCTCCTTCTTTTGTTCATCCAGTTCTGCAGTTACAATTCCAATTTGTTCCACTTGTTTTTTACGGGCATCGGAATATTGTTTTAAATATTTCAAACGCATATAAAACTGCTTGAAAGTTTCGGAACTGAATACAAAAGCTGTCATGGTTGTACCTTGATTTAACTTTGCAGAAGTATAAATCATGTCTGAATACTCTGCTTTTAAGTTCTCCAGATCCTCTTCCAAAGATGTGATTTTGGTTTGGGTTTCTCTGATTTCCAAATCCAACAACCTCATTTCCCTATTCAAGGCATTGATGTAATTGATCCGGTTTTGAAGCTGTTTGTTTACTGCATTCAGTTGACCTACAGAAACTTTTTTGGATTCCGCTGTCTTCTTTAAAATCTTATCAAATTCAAGCAAACGTTTTTGGATTTCTGCTTTTTCTTTTTCCAATTCAGCCCTTGTTCTTTTTGTTTGGGCATAAGCTTCCTGTACGGAAAAAATCCACGAAAACAATATCAAAACTATTAAAATCCTGATCTCATTCATAGTTTAAAATTGAAAGGGAAAAGATAAGGATGTTTCCTGTAATTCTATTCTACTCATTTCTAAGTTAATAATAGCTACCTGTTGATCTCCTTCCGGGGTATTGTAAGATATTTTCAATAACATCTTATTGGGGTAAGGCTGGTTTCCCACATCTTCAAAGGTGGGGTAACTTGCCAAAAGAGAACCCATTCCCTTCATGGAGGTACTGCTTAACTCCTCTACCTTTCCATGTTTTGTACCCACTCTGGAATGATACCTTACGCCATCTCTAACTTGTGTAAGTTCAAAATATTGCCCAATCCTGATCAATCTATCCCTATAACTGAATTCATGGGGAATATTTGAATAGACCAAATTCTGAAGTAAATCCAACGAAAGCTTAAGGTCATAACGGTCTTCAATTTCCTGAAAACTCATATTGATATCCTGACCGTTCAGTCTATCTTTTATTCTGACTTTATCTTTTGTGATAGAACCCCTGAATGCTTCCAATCCCAATCCGGGCGTGATACTAAACCAAATGATAGAGTCTTTTTTCGCTCTGAAACTGATCGTACCTCTTGTCGTTTTCCCGCTTGCTTCCTCAATTACTATTCTGCCTTTGGAAGATAAATAATCAAATTCAAGGTATTTAGGCTCAAATTCCTGCATCACCTCGTCTGAAGTATAGAGATTGGTTTTTTTAGCACAACCCGCTAACATTACCAACAATAATAAAATACTCCCTAAAAATATCCTAATCATAATATCTTTGATCCTTAATCTTTTTATATAAAAATTCTGAAGTTTCTTCCCCTCCCTCTGCTTTTTTCCAATATGTTATGGCTTCACTCCTTTTTCCCAAATGATAAAGAATATCTCCATAATGTTCTAACATTACCCCACTTGGTTTTTCTTCATTTTCCAAAGCCCTTTCCATATATATCTTGGCATTTTCATAGTCTTTTAATTGAAATAAAACCCAGGCGTACGTATCAAGGTATGTAGCATTTTTAGGAAACTTCTTAACCAAAAGACCTGACATTTCTTTGGCTTTTTCCAAGTCCTGCTTTTTTAACGACAAATAATATGCATAGTTGTTGAGTACATGCTCATCTTCCGGTCTTGCAGACAACACCTCCTGATAAGCTTTAAACGCCTCTTCACTTTTTCCATTCAAATGATAGGTATCCCCCAATGATGCTTTGATAAGCAATTCCAGCTGTTTATTTTTTCCTTCATTTACCTCCATAGCAGTCAAAAAAGACACTTCTGCCTCTTCCCCTTTCTTTTGTGCAAGTTTTGAAGTGCCATCAAAAAACCAAAAATCAGCCCTAACAGGAAATTCATCCACTGCAATGTTCGTATAGCTTTCGATTTCGGCATAATCCATTCCTAATTCAAACATCAAAGTAATTACCCCTTGAAGTACCTGTTCATTTGATGGGCTTATTAAAAGCGCTTTTTTATATTGTTCCAAAGCAGCTGTTTTATTGTTTTCAAATAAAAACCGGTCTCCAACTATGGTCAAAACATCAGGATCATTTGGGTGAAGTTCCAATAATTCTTTCTCTAAATTATCAAGAAGAGCATCTCTTCTTACAGTTTTGACTTCTTGAAGAATACCTGAAAAAGCTTCGGCTTTCACCCTTCCTTCCAAATCCGGATTAGAAAAGGCCAACTGAATGAGCTCCTCTGATTTATCCACTTCCCCTTTTTCCTTAAATAGCGCATAGGCAGCAAGTTGGAGTTCGGGTTGATTGGGATAACTGTCCAGGGACTTATTGATCAGGTCAATGGCCTGGTCAGTCCTTCCGTTGTTAAATAAAATTTCGACCAGGTTAAGTACGTATTGGGAATTCCCGGGATGGGCATCTATAAGTTTTTCCCCTTCTTTAATCGCACTTGGTAAATCATTTTTCCTCAGATAAATCCTTTGCTTTTGAATAGTCAATTGTTCAGCAACCCCATAATAATCCTCTGCACGGTCCAAGGCATTCAGCGCATGATCAAAATCACCAGCTGTTAAATACAATGAGGCCAAATCAAGAATGTAATTTTGATTTTCCTCTGAATTGGCCATTAAATTTTCTAAAATTTCTGCGGCTTTTTGAGGCTGTCCTTGTTTGGAATATACTTCAGCCATTACCAAATTGTAATATTTGTTATCCGGATCTTCCTGAACCGCCCTCATTCCATATTCCACCGCATCATCCACCCTATTGGCACGAAGCAATAATTCTGCAATTTTAAAATTGATGGCTGCAGAATTAGGGCTCATCTCACGGGCTTTCTGGAAATAAAAATATGACCTATCAAAATCTTCCAACATCAGGAATCTTTGACCGTCAATGAAAAGCCTGGACGCCCTAGCTTCCTCCATTTGCTTTTTTCTTTCTTTTTTGGAAAGCTTTTCCTGTGCAATTGCCTGGATGCCCAGCGAAAAAATCAGTAGGAAATAAAATAGAATTTTTAGATGGATCTTCACGAAGTGTACGTTAATTCAAAACTATTTTGGCCAGACTAAATCTAGATAAACTTTGTGGTTTTTTGAAACTTAGCTGATAAAGGTTGACCGTTTTTTAACTAAACACAAACTTAATGCCTTTTTGTTCTCTTTGACAAAATGTCCTTCTCAAACAATAAGGCCTTTTAACAATATTTAATTTTCTGATTAGGATTTACCGGTACTTCCATATCCCCCAGCCCCCCTTTCAGTTTCTGACAATTCATTGGAAAGTTCCCATTGAATCTGCTCATGTTTTGTCACAACCATCTGGGCTATCCTCTCGCCATCTTCTACCTTAAATGGCTCATTGGAAAGGTTTACCAATAACACTTTTACTTCTCCTCTGTAGTCCGCATCAATGGTCCCCGGGGTATTCAGCACTGACAATCCGTATTTATAGGCCAAGCCACTTCTTGGTCTGATCTGGGCCTCATATCCCGCCGGCAGCTCAATATACAGGCCAGTCCCGATCAGCTTTCTCTCCAAGGGATTGAGAAGAACAGGCTCCTCAAGATTTGCCCTTAGATCCAATCCTGCGGCCAATGGCGTCTGATACTCAGGTAAGGGATGTTTGGACTGGTTGATTACCTTAATTTTCATGATTTTATACTTTTTATCTTGCGTAAGGTTTCGTTTATCTCCTGTTTTTCAAAAAACAAAACTACAATAACAAAAATAATCACAAGACCATTCTTCAAGATAAATTGAAGCATAGGAATGTCAAATTTAAAATAAAAGCCCAAATAGCTTAATCCAAAGCCAAAAAAGAGATAAAACAAATCTCTACCGGTCTTATACGGAATAGGGAAAAATTTTTGCCCATAAAAAAAGCAGACCACTGACATTACAAAATAACAGACCAGTGTACTCAAAGCCGCTCCAAGGTAACCCAACATTGGAACGAAAAGAAAAATAACCAAAACTGTAATCAAGGCACCCATCAGGGTTAGATAAAAGGAATATTTAGTTTGATCTGTTAATTTGAACCAAATACTTAGATTGAAATAAATTCCCAAAAAGAGATAACCAAATAGCAAAACCGGAACGATATAAAGCCCTTCACCATAGCCTTCTCCCCGAAGGAAAAGTTTCCCCAACAAATCCAGATTTACTGAAATGGCAACCATTAGGGTGGTACAGAAAATGACAAAGGCATGCATTACTCTGGCGAAAAGTTCAGGACTGTTTTTGTCAGAAGATTGATTGAAAAAGAATGGTTCAGCTGCATATTTAAAGGCCTGAATAACCAAATTCATGAATATAGCCAATTTGAAATTGGCACCAAAAATACCACCTGCCTCTCTTTGGCTTAAGCCTTCATAGAAGTTTTCAGGTAATACATATTCAAATAATCCCCTTGAAAAAACTTCGTTGGTCACTCCAGCCAAACCCATAAACAATAATGGGACTGCATAATGCCACATAGGTTTTAGGAAGTTTTTATCAATGTGGAAGATAAATTTTCCAGACAATTTGAATAATACGGGAAGCATGAGAGCATTGGCTATCAAGTTGGATAATAATATATAATCCACTCCCCAACCTGATACATAAAAGCTTTCAACCAAAGGCCTTAAAGATGGGAAAATATCCCCTGTCCAAACATGAAAACAGAAAACAATGAAAAATACATTCAAGCCAACATTCAAAAGGATATTTAAAAGTTTGGTCATTGCAAACTGTAAAGCTTTATTTTCCTTCCGTAATTTGGCATAAGGCAATGCCAGCACAGCATCTATCGCCAAAATCCATGCTGCCCATTTAAATAGATGCTCTTGACCAGGATAACCCAACCAATCTGATAATGGAACGGCACTGAAATAAATCAAAGCTCCCAAAATGAGAGAGGAGGTAATCAAAAGGGATTGTATTTGGTCAAATACTTTCTGAGGATCCAGCCCTTTTCCGGTAGCATACCGGAAATAGGTTGTTTCCATGCCATAAGTGAAAATGATATTCAAAAAAGCTATAAAAGCATAAATAGCAGTAAATGAACCCAATGCTTCCTTATCCAAATATGCCGTATAAATAGGTAAAAGCAAAAAATTAATGGTTTTCCCAAGTATACTGCTGATGCCATATATGGCTGTCTGGCCTGCAAGCTTTTTGATTTGGCTCATTTTAAAAATGAAAAGGGGAATTACTCCCCTTTGAATACTGGTTTTCTTTTTTCCAAAAAGGCTGAAGTACCTTCCTTATAATCTCCAGATTTCACGCACCGTGCAAAACTGTTAGCTTCTGTTTGGTATCCATTTTCATCGGAAATAAATACTGCATTGACACAATCGACAATCATTCCGATAGCCAAAGGCGCTTTGCTCATTATTTTAAGAAGGATTTCCTCTGCTTTGGTCATGGCTTCTCCTTTTGAAGGCAAGACATAATTGACAAGGCCCAAAGAAAGTGCTTCATGGGCTCCTATCATATCTCCTGTCATCATGAGTTCATTGGCTTTCCCTCTTCCGATCAAATAAGTCAGTCTTTGGGTGCCTCCATATCCTGGGATGATGCCCAGATTTACCTCAGGTTGCCCAAATTTAGCATTTGCTGTGGCTACCCTCATGTGGCATGCCATTGCCAGTTCACAGCCTCCTCCAAGAGCAAAGCCATTGATGACTGCAATTACCGGTTTGTGGCAATTTTCAATCAAACTGAAAATTTCCTGACCATTTTCTGCAAATTTCCTTGCATTCAATTCATTCAGTTCCGCAATTTCACTGATATCCGCCCCGGCAATAAATGCCTTTTCCCCGGATCCTGTAATAATGACCGCTTTGATATGTTTGTTATCAGCAACTTCATTAAAAATATCTCTGATTTCTTCAAGGGTTGCAAAATTAAGCGCATTCAATTTGGACTCTCTGTTCACCGTCAAATAGAGAATGCCTTCCTTTTCTTCAGAAAGTATATTTTTGCTATCAGCCATAGAAATAGGTGAAGGTTAGAGATCAAATATACAAGCAGGAAGCACATTCCCAAAGGATTTCTTAGAAAAATACAATAGATCCAGGACTTATCACTGATCCTTTGCCTATTTGAATTATTTTAATATTCACCTATTAAAGTGCTAAATTAAGATAGGTTTCCCGGTCTAATCAGCCATTTTTTTATACTTTTGCCTCATATTGAATAATCATTTAAATCAATTTTATATGTCGGCAAAAAGAAAAATTACCGTGGCCTATGGCGATGGAATAGGGCCTGAAATCATGGACGCGACTCTTAAAATCCTTGAAGCCTCGGGTGCCCAGTTGGAATATGATGTCATAGAAATCGGCGAACAGGTGTATTTGAAGGGAATAAGTTCAGGAATGGAGCCGAAATCTTTTGATTCTTTAAGGGAAACAAAAGTTTTTTTGAAATCGCCTATTACTACTCCACAAGGCGGAGGATTTAAAAGTTTAAATGTCACAACCAGAAAATCCTTTGGTCTTTTTGCCAATGTTAGGCCCTGTAAGGCTTATTCTCCCTTTATCAAAACCCATTTTCCCAAGACCGACATGGTGATCATTCGGGAAAATGAAGAGGATCTTTATGCGGGAATCGAACACAGACAGACCCAAGAGGTTTATCAAACCTTGAAATTGATATCCCAACCAGGTTCCGAAAAAATCATCCGTTATGCTTTTGAATATGCTAGAAAATATGGCCGTAAAAAGGTCACATGCATGACAAAAGACAACATCATGAAACTTGCTGATGGTCTATTCCACAAAACTTTTAATGAGATTGCCAAAGAATACCCGGATATTCAAACCGACCATAAAATCATCGATATTGGGTCTGCCTTGATCGCTGAAAGACCTGAAATTTTTGATGTTATTGTTACATTAAACTTGTATGGTGACATCATTTCAGATATTGCTGCACAGGTTACCGGGTCAGTAGGACTTGGCGGTTCTGCAAATGTAGGGCAGGAAGTGGCCATGTTTGAGGCTATTCACGGTTCTGCTCCTGATATTGCGGGAATGGATATTGCCAACCCATCCGGTTTACTGAATGGAGCTATAATGATGTTGGTTCATATAGGACAACCAGAAATTGCAGAAAAAATAGCCAATGCCTGGATGAAAACTTTGGAAGATGGGATTCATACGGGAGACATTTACCAGGAGGGAATCTCATCCAAAAAATCAGGAACCCAGGAATTTGCCCAAGCTGTCATTGAAAGATTGGGTCAAAAACCTTCCAATATGACTCCTGCTGTATTTGACAAATCTTCCACAGCTCCTCTGAATATCAGGTTAAAGCCTGTAACAAAAGCCAAAAAAGAATTGATCGGTGTGGATGTATTCATAGATTGGGATGAGGAAAACAGAAACCCAAATGTAATCGGTGAAAAATTGAGAAAAGCCGATGTCAAAGGTTTAAAACTTCAACTGATTACCAACAGAGGGGTGAAAGTTTTCCCTGATGGTATGCCGGAAACCTTCTGTACTGACCACTGGAGATGCCGGTTCAAAACCGCTGAGGAATCAGTTATTAGTCATGATGATGTATTAGAGTTGCTCAAACAGATTAAAGGGTTGGGCTTTGACTTTATCAAAACTGAACACCTTTATGCTTTTGATGGTGTCAGAGGATATTCCCTGGCGCAAGGTGAGTAAACCTTAAGTCAAACTACTTAGATTAGAAAAAGTATTAATAAAATAAACAAAGCCCTTAAGTTGAAATTTGCTTAAGGGCTTTACAATTATAAATCCCCACAAGGTATAGGGGAAATGGTAGGGATTGTATTATTACTCCCATTCTATTGTTGCAGGCGGCTTGGAAGAAATATCATAGACCACACGGTTAACACCTTTTACCCTATTGATGATTTCATTAGACATTTTTCCAAGAAATTCATATGGCAAGTGGATCCAATCAGCTGTCATTCCATCCACAGAACCCACTGCCCTTAAGGCTACTACCCTTTCGTAAGTTCTCTCGTCTCCCATGACTCCTACTGATTGTATAGGCAATAAAATAGCTCCTGCCTGCCAGACCTGGTCATATAAGCCATGGTTTTTTAATCCCTGGATAAAGATTCTGTCCACCTCCTGTAATGTTTTGACTTTTTCAGCTGTAATATCACCCAAAATCCTGATCGCTAATCCTGGACCTGGGAAAGGATGCCTTCCAATAATTGCCTCTGGAATCTCTAGGGTCCGGCCAACTTCCCTCACCTCATCCTTAAAAAGCGTATTCAAGGGTTCAACAACTGATAATTTCATAAAATCGGGCAAACCTCCCACATTATGGTGGGATTTGATGGTTGCTGAAGGTCCTTTTACAGATACAGATTCTATAACGTCAGGATAAATCGTACCTTGTCCAAGCCATTTTACCCCTTCAATTTTATGGGCTTCATCATCAAAAACTTCAATAAATACCCTTCCAATGATCTTCCTTTTGGCCTCTGGGTCGCTTACACCTGCCAAAGCATCATAAAACCTGGCTTTTGCATCCACTCCAATGACGTTCAATCCTAAGGTTTTGTAGGATTCCAATACCTCTTCAAATTCATTTTTCCGGAGAAGACCATTATCAACAAAAACGCAAGTCAGGTTATCTCCTATTGCTCTATGGATCAACGTAGCTGCCACAGAAGAATCAACTCCCCCTGACAAACCCATCACTACTTTATCATTGCCCAATCTTTCTTTTAATTCTGCAACAGTAGTGTCCACAAACATATCTGAAGTCCAGTCCTGGGAACACCCACAAATTCCCACTACAAAATTCCTTAAAAGGTTTTTCCCCTCTAATGAATGGGTTACCTCAGGATGAAACTGGATGCCATATGTTTCTTCTTCTTGCACCTTGAATGCAGCAACACGGACTGAAGAAGTACTTGCAATTACTTCAAAACCAGAAGGAAGTTCCTTTATAGTGTCCCCATGGGACATCCATACCTGGGAACCATGGGTCATCTCCTTCAATAAATCAAAATGTAAGTCAATATGGTCTAAATTGGCCCTTCCATATTCTCTGATTTCCGAGGGTAATACTTCCCCCCCATATTTATGAGCCAATAGCTGTGCTCCATAGCAAACTGCCAGAATCGGCAATTTCCCGCGTAAGCTATCAAGGTCTATATCCGGTGAGCCCTCATCCCTAACCGAGCATGGACTTCCTGATAAAATAATCCCTTTAATATCAGAGGTTATATCAGGGATTTTGTTAAATGGGTGGATTTCGCAATATACATTGAGTTCCCTCACTCTTCTGGCGATGAGCTGCGTGTACTGGGAACCAAAATCAAGAATCAATATTTGTTCAGCCATGCGCAAAGGTACGTAGCCAAAAGAAAAGGAGAAAAGATTTGAAGAAAAATTCAGAAGATTATTTTGCTTTGATCGAGAATGCTTTTTTTGGGTTATCCACCAAGATCAAATCCAATTCCTTTTGTGTAAAACCTTCTTTGATCATAGCAGGGATCAGCTCGTCAAAAAGTGCATTGAAACCTTTGAAATCCCCACCCTTAGGCTCACCGGGACTATACCATCCTGCATCATGGGACAATAGAACATTTCCTAAAAGATTATTTTCCTTTGCAAAGACCACCCTTTTCAAATGCCCTTCCACATCCCAAACAACTCCATCCAAACTAATCCATGTCCCATATTCCGCTGCTTTGATATAATTGTTGAAGTCTTTCTCATTTTGGGCATGTACCCAGACAAAGTTTGAAGGGTCAACTCCTTCTTGCAACAATACATCTATCTCAGCCTTGGCTGTTGCCCATGGGCCGGTATGGGAAACAATAAGCAATCCTGTTTCTTTATGGGTGATTGCTGCAGCTTGAACCAATTTTTTATCTATAGGTAAAAGCTCTGAACCTTCATTTACAGAAATCTTAATAAAGCCCGGGTAAACTCCAGTTCCTTCAATTCCATGGCGAAATTCATCAATCCATCTTTCTGCCAACTCCCTCGGGGATTCAGTATATGCATGCTCGGGCAGGTATTTGCCACCAACCGCACCATAATAACCGGTATTTGTAATAAACTGAATCCCTGTTAACTCACTAAGCTTTTTCAATAAAATTGGATCTTTCCCCAAGTAAGAAGGAGTGCATTCCACTATTGTATTGACTCCTTTGGATTTGACATCCTCCAAAAAAGGCAATACTCTTTGGATTACCGAGTCTTTATCCCATCGGTGGTATCCAGTTGAATCAGCTCCAATGAAATCCACCAAAATATGTTCATGGATTAAGGTTAAACCCAATTGTTCAGGATTGACCTTCCCCTGAACTGTCATGGAATAGGCTGTATCTTCATTTTTGCTGGTACATGAAGAAATGGATACTAAGAATATAAGTGTTAAATAGAGATAATTGAACATAACCCAAATTCTTTTCCTTTAAAATTAAAAAAAATTAATCAACCGAAGCGAATCATTTTCAGTTATCACCGAGGTCACCGTTCTCCCCTTCAAAAAGGGTCTCAAGTTCCACTGCATGTATTTTCTCCACTTCTTCCAGATATCTTCCAAACACCGCTTTATTTCCATGTGTCAAAAATACTTTTTCAGCCCCTGTAGCTTTGATCGCTGAAATCAAGCCTTCCCAATCAGCGTGATCGGACAAAACAAAACCTATGTCAGCTGCTCTTCTCCTTCGGGTCCCTCTTACATTCATCCACCCTGAACAAATACCCGTTCGGTAAGGTGAGAATTTCTTAACCCAAGCTGAACCCATAGCTGATGGAGGAGCAATGATCAAACTGCCTGAATCTTTATTTTTAGAAAAGTTTTGGGGAACTTTAGGGATATCTATTACTGGAACTTTGTTTGAAATCAATGCTTGGTTTGTATTCCAGATGGCTCCATGGGCATAAACCGGCCCAATGGAATGGTCCAGATGCATGATGATTCTTTGGGCCTTTCCTAAGGAATAAGCAAAAAGTAAAGAATTCCTTCCTTGGGAAGCATTTTTTTGCCACCAGTTATTAATCTCTGCAAATATTTCCTTTTGGGGCCTCCATTTATAGATGGGTAATCCAAAAGTACATTCTGAGATAAATTCATGGCATTTGACAGGTTCAAAAGGTTGGGATAAGCCATCATCCTCCACTTTATAGTCTCCGCTTACTACCACAATTTTACCTTTATGTTCCAATCTGATTTGCGATGAACCAGGAATATGACCTGCAGGGTGCAAAGAAATTCTTACTCCGTTAATTTCTATCCATTGATTGTATCCAATAGTCTGCAATGAAATATCACTTCCTAGTCTCAACTTCATTATTTCCTCTGAATCATGGTGGGCAAGATACTTTTTCATTCCCCACCGTGCATGGTCTGAATGGGCATGGGTGATGATTGCCTTATCCACCGGTCTCCAGGGATCAATAAATAAGTCGGCTAAAGGACAGTAAAGCCCAAAATCGGTGAGTTCTAAAATATTGGAGCTAGGCAAATCTCTTTTTTATGATTTTGTATGGAAAATAAGCCTTCAGATTTCCTCTAATTCTTTTCCTGGTTTAGGATAACTCAATCTAGCTAATTTTTTCCCCAAATGATACTCATCCAGACCAGAAACAGTTACTGTACCTAATTTATTGAGATCTAAAGAACCATCAGCTCTCAAGCCTTTTTCATCTACACAAAGTAATTCTATAGAGGCAATCACCAAAACGGTTCCATTGACTTGAAGGGTTTGGTATTCTACTAATTTACACCCAACCTGTACTGGGCTTTTTGCTACAAATGGGGCAAAAAACCCTTCATTATACACTTTTTCAATCCCAGTGGCTTCAAATTCAGACTCCTCATATCTGGCTGCAGTTTGATGCGCTTGTTTAAAAAATTCTTCTGTCACATGATTCAATGTGAAATATCCAGTGTTCAGGATATTTTCAAGTGTATGTCTCGCAACGGTATTCGGTCGGAATAAAACCCCAACCAAAGGAGGAGTGGCTCCGATATGGAATACCTGGGAAAAGGGGGAAAGGTTGGTCCTACCATCCCTGTCCTGAGTTCCTATAAGATTGAGACTTTTATATCCAGAAATGGAATTGACCAAGTCTCTTCGAAAAAATGATTCTGCTTTCAAGATGGAAGACTTATCAAAAAACTTCATCATGTCAATATAGCTTCTTCGATAGAGTCACAATATTTAATATCAAGCAAATGGATAATATTATCCGGATTGTTTTTAACGATCTGTTCTTTTGCGATCATGACCATTTTCTCAAACCATTTCTCCTCAGGAAGGATTTTTCTGTGCTTCCTCAGCCCTAGATCCAACATTTTATTTTTCCAATTGAGGAAATACCACTCCATACTCGGTTGATGAAATGCTCTTAATGACCTTTTATCAAAAATGAATTTCTCAAATTTACCTGCTTCAACAATTTCACTGATTTGATTAAAAGTGCTTATAAAATCATCAATCGGTATGTAATCTGTCAATAGTTCACAAATTAAAATCCCTTTATCAGAATTAGCATAAACCTTTGCATACCGAATTTCAAACTCCAGTTTGAAATTGTAATCTTCAATAATATTGATGGTGGTATTCATGATGCTGTACGAGTGAGTTTAATGAAATGACCGGTTTTTTAAATTATTACCATTGGTAACTTCAGCTTTAAAGTTCCCTAAATTTTCTTCCAGCCTGATGGCATATTCCAAGGTAGATTTTATCAACTCCTGTTGAGACTGTATTTGTTCTTTCAATCTTGATAATTCTATATTCATATTGGCCAACTTGGCTTCATATTCTTTTTTGAGCCTTTCTTTCTCCAGTCTGGCCTTTTCTAATTCTTCCTTGAAAATCAAAAACGATTCCGGTGGAGTTTTCATAATCTTATACTTTAATCCCAGGGATAATACCCTGTTAATACTACACTTTTTCTAACCGAATTGTTTGAATGATTTTTAGATTACATTGATTTTATGGAGGAAAGTCCTCCATCCAGATGCAAAACTTGCCCAGTCATCCAACTGGATTGATCAGAAAGTAAAAAAACTGTAGAAGATGCAATGTCTTCAGGTTGACCATATCTTCCCAGGGGATGTCTTTTGTTCGACGCTTCCTTTTTTTCATCATTTCCTAATAAACCGGAAGCTAAGGGAGTATCTGTCAATGATGGTGCAATAACATTCACCCTGATTTTTAAAGGAGCCCACTCTGCTGCCAAAGATTTAGCTAATCCTTCCAGAGCTCCTTTGGCACTCGAGATCGAGGAATGAAAACCTAACCCAACACTTACTGCAACAGTACTGTATAGGATTACAGATGCAGAATTGGATTTTTTCAAACCTTTCAAACAAGCCTGCAATACCTTTATAGCCCCCATAACATTCACTTCATAATCTTGACGAAAATCTTCCAGCGAAAAGCGATGGAATGGTTTAAGATTGATGCTTCCCGGGCAATAAACCACACCATCTATAATCTCCGGCAGACCCTCCATGGCTTCAAAATCCCTTGTCACATCCAACTGTTTTCCAAGTCTTCCACTTTTTGAATAAGAAAATATATTTGCCCCCAAGCTATTCAATTGTTCAACGACAGATTTTCCAATACCTGAGTTGCCTCCAATGATCACCACATTCTTATTCTTCATAAATTTTTACTTTTTTTATTTAATCCAATAGGAAAGAAAATGTTTTGAATTTTCTGTAAATAAAAAAACCGGGACCATGCCCGGTTTTAAGTTGGTTTAGTTTTAGAAATTCAAATTATAAATTGATATAACTCATAAACTCTTTTCGGGTGTTTTCGTCTTTTTCGAATTTTCCACTGTAAAAAGAGGTTACCGTAGAACTGTTGACATCCTGAATTCCTCTTGAAGAAACACACATATGATGGGCATCAAGGATCACTGCCACATCTTCTGTTCCTAAGATTTCTTTAAAAGCATTTCCAATCTGCATTGTCAAACGCTCCTGTACTTGAGGCCTCTTGGCGAAATATTGAACAATCCTATTGATCTTTGACAGACCGATTACATGACCATTAGATATATAGGCAACATGGGCTTTGCCATGGATCGGAACGAAATGGTGTTCACAATTCGAGTAAAAAGTGATGTCCTTTTCCACCAACATTTCGTTGTATTTATATTTATTTTCAAAGAGTTTGGCGTCAGGCATATTTTTAGGATTAAGCCCACTGAAAATCTCCTTGACATACATTTTGGCAACCCTCCTGGGAGTTCCTTTTAGACTGTCGTCTGTTAAATCCAAACCTAGGATATGCATGATTTCTCTAAAATGCTTTTCAATAAGTTCCATTTTAAGTTCATCATCCATTTCAAAGGCATCTTCTCTCAAAGGAGTTTCTGCGGAGGTGCCTAAATGCTCGTCTCCGATCTCGTCGATACTGTTTGAGAAATCAATTCCCATCGTATTCAACAAAGTTTCTTTCTGTTTCATATAATCGAATCGTTAAATCGTATTTGTTTTCTATTTTTTTCCTTAAAATATGCCAAATAACCACAGCAATATTTTCCGCAGTTGGGTTAAGGTTTTTAAATTCATCTGTATCTAAATTTAAATTTTTATGGTCAAATTTATCCGTTACGTGTGATTTTATGAGATCGCTTAATAGCTTCATGTCATATACATAACCAGTATGGGGATCAATTTCCCCCACTAGTTTAACAATTAACTCGTAATTGTGTCCATGGTAATGATAGTTGTTACACTTGCCAAATACCTCTCTGTTTTTTTCGTCAGACCACTCAGGATTATGTAACCTATGGGCAGCATTAAAATGTTCTTTTCTGTATACCGCTACTTTCATTACTAGACAAACAGGAATTTAATTATTTTTGTTTAATTTTTTTATTTTTTCTTTAAACAAAAAAATTATTTATTTGATAATCAGTCTTTTATTTATGCAAAATACTTCAAATAAAGAAAAGATTACCGAGGTTAAACATATTTTATCAACTAAACAGTTCCCAATCTTTCAATTCTATAAAAATCCATTAATTTATTAAGACGTTTACAAATATTTATTTATTAAAACTGTTGATCAACAAAAAATTACACTTGGAACTTTTTTTGTTTAAAAACCATTTGACATATTAGTGTAAAATTATAATCACCCTTATTTGTAAATGCGAAGAATCACCCTGATTATCACTCTCATTCTTAGCGGTACCTTTTCAAGTAATTATAGCGTAAACAGTTCTCCTTATTATGATATGGAGGAATTAAAACTTGAAGACCATTTCGTGGAAATGGTTAGTACCCATAGCTCCAATGCTGCAGTAGCGCTTCCCCAAAGCGATGTATTGACTTACGGTATCAAAGGATATTTAAAACTTAAATCTGAGGGAAAATTTCCTGAAGGCAAACCTTTGACGGTCATTGATTTCACACTCCCCTCTTCTGAAAAACGCATGTGGATCATCGATATGAATAATGGGGAAATCCTTCATTTCGGGTATGTTTCCCATGGAAGAAACTCTGGTGATCTTATGGCTAAGAAGTTTTCAAATGTAAGTTCGTCCTATATGAGCAGTTTGGGATTTTACTTAACAGGAGAAACTTACCAAGGGAAACATGGCTATTCTTTAAGGTTGGATGGTTTGGAAAAAGGCTTCAATGATAAAGCCAGAGAAAGAGCGATAGTCATTCATGGCGCAAATTATGCCAATGAAAGCTTCATTAAACAAACAGGCCGTTTAGGAAGAAGTTTAGGTTGCCCAGCTCTTCCTGAGGAAATTGCCGGTGATATCATCAACCTGATCAAAGAAAATTCATTATTGTTTATCTATGGTCAAGACGAAGATTATCTCACCAAATCAGCCTTATTAAACGCCTGACCTTTGGAATCTACTTTCTCTCAAAGAGGAGTAGATTTCATTATCACGTGAATATAAATCCCTCCTGAAAAAATAATCCCCTTTGCTGTTTGCCCAATAGGTTAGATAAAAGACAACAACAGGGATTTTTCTATCTAGCATGACAATCTTTTCTTTTGGGAGATGCATGGCCTCTCTGATTTTATCATCTGTCCAGCTAGGATCAAAAGAAAGAAGCAATTTAGCCAATTCAAATGGTTTTTGAATACGGATACAACCATGACTCAAAGCCCTATCTTCTCTATCAAAAAGACTTCTGGCTGGAGTATCATGGATATAAACACTGTGTTTATTAGGAAACATGAATTTAACCAGTCCCAAAGAATTGTTTTCCCCTGGTTCCTGACGGATAATATAGGGAAATGTTCTGGGATTCACTTTAGCCCAATCTATTGAAGAGGCTGGAACCTCTGAACCACTTGCTGTCAAAACTTTCATGTTATTCCTTGCAAGATAATTGGAATTCTTTTTGACGGATGGAATAATCTCGTTTCTTGTGATAGAATTGGGGACAGTCCAAGTCGGACTAAAAACAATGTAAGACATTTCCGCATTAAATTGAGGGGTGGAGTGATAGCTCTTTCCAACAATTACTTTTGAACTCAGAAGGGTATCCCTTCTTTGAATATAATCCAATTGAAAATTTGCGGTATTTACCAATATCAATTCAAGATCTTTGATTTTATCCGGCAACCATCGTAATCTTTCAAGGTTAACAGAGGCTGTCTTGATGAGGTTTTCCGGACTTTGGTTTAATGCAAAGACTGTTCCTTGACCAATTACCCCGTCAGGAACCATACCATGTCTAAATTGGATTTTTTTAACTCCTACTTCCATGATGGAGTCATACAGCTTCTCATTTTCAAAATTATAAGGCTCCAGAAAATCCCAGAAAATCAGTCTTTTTCTGATTTCGGGTATTAGGTTATGAACTTCCTGCTGTTTAATGGATTTATCTAATTTTAACGCTTTCCAACTTAATCCCGAATTGTTGAGATCCTTTTCATAGAAAGTGAACAATTCTCTCAAGCCATCCCTCATTTTCTTATAAATTGTAAAAGACGGATAAAGGCCCTCCAAACTCTTTCTTATGCTTTCTTCCTGTAATGCATCTTCCAACCTTTCATCAATCTTTAATTCCGGCGCCGATCTTTGAATATTCCAGGCAGTCTTTAAATTTTCAGGATTTACTTTGCCCAAATACAAATGGGAAGAAAGCATGATATAAGCATCCGTCAACAATAAATCCAGGGTAGCCAAATCAAAATTTGTCAAAGCATTGGCATCTTCCTCTACTTTTTCAAAATATTGATTGATAATATTTAGGTGATAATCATCAGGATTTAGTCCATCAAACTTGGCTTGCTGTATCTCATACCTCATTTCATAAGCCCGTTCAGTTATTTTTTTTTCTATAACCCAAGCTGGATGAAAATTCCTTTCCTGATAAAATTTTTGAATTATAATTGAGCTGAAAAGTAGTGTTCCTCCCACCGTTTTTCTCTCATTTGGATCATCATCTTCAAGTTGATTTCTAATGAGGAAATCCATACCATTTTCATCCTGAAGGTTCTGCCCTAAAACGGTAAAACTTACCAGGACTATTAATAAACCCAAAAAAAGATTTTTCATGGTTTTTATTCATTTATATTATTTATACGAAAAATTAAGGTCAAAGATAGATCCAGTCAATAAAAACAGAAATCAAAAACTAAAAGATTGCTTTTCTTTATTGATATACCTAATTACTGCACATATTTTTCAATTATGGAAGTCAATAAACCTTTGGAGTCAAGAATCAAATCCGAAATTTCCCTGAAGGCTCCCTGACCTCCACTATACCTCGAAACAAAATCTACCTGGTTGCTTACATAGGGTATGGCATCAGATGGACTGGCGGAAAAACCAACTTTTTTCATCAAGGGTATGTCAATTAAATCATCTCCTATATAGGCAACCTCAGAGGCATCAATTTCCAAAACATCCAGAATTTCATCCAGTTTTTTCAATTTATCCTTCACTCCATGATAATGGAAATCAAAATTCAGTTCCTCACACCTATACTCCACAACTTTGGAATTTCTGGCAGTAAGCGCTCCTACCAAAATCCCACTTTTCTTCAAATGGCCAATGATAAATCCATCTTTAACATTGAATCTTTTATATTCAAGTCCATTGTCATCATAAATAATCCCTCCATCTGTTAACACACCATCAACATCGGTAATAATTAATTTAATTTGTTCCGCTTTTTTTACTAATGCTTCACTTAGTTCAGGAAAATATTTGGGCATGTTTATTTCTTTTTCTTCCAATGAATTGAGTAGAGGTCTAGCCTTCTTTGTTCAAGGTTACGAACACTCCCAGCTTTTCTTTGCTTTGTCAATAAATCCAGATCCACATCGGCTACAATGGTAGTTTCGGCATTTTCAGATGCCTGGGCCACTGTCGCATCATGTGGGAATGAAAAATCAGACGGAGAATATATGGCAGATTGTGAAAATTGTATATCCATATTCTCCACCCTGGGCAAATTGCCAACAGAACCCGTGATGGCCACATAACATTCATTTTCTATGGCTCTGGCTTTGGCACAAATATTTACCCTCAGAAAGGCATTTTTAGTGTCTGTCCAAAAAGGCACAAACAAAATGTCCATTTCCTGTTCCGCCAAAATTCTGCCCAATTCCGGAAATTCTACATCATAACAGATCAAAATACCTATTTTTCCAGCATCTGTATCAAAAACCCTAATACCATTCCCTCCCTGTAAGCCCCAGTAAGAAGCCTCATCGGGAGTAATATGCAATTTATATTGTTTATCTGTAGTTCCATCTCTCCTACATAGATAGCTCACATTCCTCAATTTTTTCCCATCATATTCAGGCATACTCCCGGCAATGATATTTACATTGTAGGAAAGTGCCAAATCACTCATTCTTGTAATGATCTCATCTGTATAATCCGCAAGATTTCTAATGGCTTCTGATGCATCCATATCATTAAATTCAGCCAAAAGTGGGGCATTGAAAAACTCTGGAAGTAAACAAAAATCCGACTTGTATCCTGATACCGTATCGACAAAAAATTCTACCTGTTGCATCAAATCATCCACAGAGTTGAATCGGCGCATCTTCCACTGTACCAAGCCCAAACGGACAATGGACTTTTTATTGCCAATGAGCTTTTCATCTTTTTCATAATAGATATTGATCCATTCCAGCAAGGTAGCATAAGCCCTGGAATCTGTATCTTCCGGCAAATATTTGGTGATTACTTTTCGGACGTGAAATTCATTCGCCAATTGAAAAGAAAGGACAGGATCAAAAATTTCTTTGCTTTTTACCAGGTCAATATATTTTCTGGGTGTCATTTGATCATAAAACTTCGAATACCCAGGTATCCTCCCCCCGGCAATAATAGACCTCAAATTGAGATTTTCGCATAGCTCTTTCCTGGCATCATAAAGCCTTCTGCCAAGACGCATTCCTCTGTAGTCCTTATGGACAAATACATCCGTCCCATATAGTGTATCCCCTTCATCATCATGGGTGTCAAACTTTCCGTATCCTGTGATCTGATCATAGGTATGGTTATCTCCAAATTTACTATAATCAACAATCAGACTTAAAGCTGCTGCTACTACCTTTCCATTATCCTCGATACAAATCTGCCCTTCTGGAAATGCCTTCAACTGGTTTTTAAGCTCCTGTTTGGTCCAAGCCCCTCCTTGATCCCTATAAATACTGACCATGATTTCTCTAATGTCATCATAGTCGGACAATTTGATATTCCTTAATTTTAACCGATGTTCTAATTCTTCCTTATGCTTACTCATAAGACAAAATTAACTAAAATTCAATCATTTATTTTAGATACCATAGATCTGACAGAAAAAACAAATCTAAATACTCTAAACCAAACAATTTTTCGTCCAAAGCCATTTTAATAATACTAATACTGTAAATTAATGCTCAAAGAGTAAATTCTATTCGCTATGGTTGATAAAATTATGGAATTCAAAAAGAATAAAATTGGGGATTTATTTGAGTTTATCAATGATCTATTAAATATCAGGTTATTTTCAATAGGGGAATCAAGCCTAACCATAGGGCTTCTGATAACCTTGATCATTTCTGTATTTTTATTGTTTTTTATTTCTGAATGGATAAATAAATTACTGGTAAACAAACTCTTAAAAAGGTACCACCTGGAAAAGGGAACCAGACAATCTGTAGGGGCTATAGTAAAATATGTCTTAATCATCGCAGGTCTATTTTCCATTCTCCAGACCAATGGGATTGATTTAAGCGCATTTGGAATTCTTGCAGGTGCTTTAGGGGTAGGTATAGGTTTCGGATTACAGAATATCACCAATAATTTTATCAGCGGTTTGATTATTCTATTTGAACAACCCATAAAAATCGGGGACAGAATTGAAGTTGGGGAAATCACGGGTGATGTTATCAAAATTTCAGCAAGATCAACAACTGTGGTCACCAATGATAATATTTCAGTTATTATTCCCAACTCCCAATTCATTGATGGACAGGTAATTAATTGGTCACATAATGAACACAAAGTAAGATTCAATTTCCCAGTAGGCGTATCTTACAAAGAGAATCCGGAAAAAGTGAAATCAGTATTAATGGAAGTGGCACTAAATAATCCAAACGTATTGAAAAATCCAGAGCCTGATATATTATTTGAAGACTTCGGAGATAGCAGTTTAAATTTCAATGTAAGGGTTTGGACTTCTGAATATGTCAACAAGCCTAAGGTTTTAAAAAGTCAACTGTATTATGAGATCTTTAGGAAATTTAAAGAAGAAAGCATAGAAATTCCTTTTCCTCAAAGAGATATTCACCTAAAAAGCAGTGAAGAAAAATTGAATATTTAAGGTTTTTTTTATTTATTTACCGAGCTAGTTTACAAAAAATTCGACGTATTTATAAAAATGCTTTTTGTATAGAGGGAAATGAAGCGGTTAATTTTGTCAATGTTTTTTTTAATGATAACCCACCTTTTGGCTTCACAAAGCTTCTACAGGTACAGGTTTGAGGCGCCTTGGTCCCTCTCAGCGTCTATTGGCCCTACACAGTATTTTGGCGAGCTTTATTCTTTATGGAAGTATGATGAAGGAATTCAACCTGATTGGAACGTAAATTTTGCAGTAAGAAGGGTTTTGGGAACATACATAAAAGCTAGAGTTGAGGGCACTTATTATCAGATTTCAGGACAAGATCCCCCAGCAGATCCAAGAAGTAACAGGGAACCAAGAAATCTTCATTTTATGGCGAGAAACTGGGAAGTATCCGCCATAGGGGAATTCTATCTCAAACCGGTAAGACAATACAATATCACCAGACATTTTTTAAATTTTTATGGTTTTGCAGGAGTTGGCGTTTCTTCCAACGAACCAAAAGCAGAGTTGAGAGGTGAGTGGGTAGCCCTTCGTCCCTTACAATTGGAAAATAATCCCTACGAAAAATATATTATCGTCTTTCCAACCGGTATAGGTATGAAGTACAAGGCAAATGTGTGGATGGACTTTATCCTGGAACTCAATTACCGATGGACATTAACTGATTATATGGATGATATCAGTGCTTATAATGTGAGTGAGTTTTACCAGGATCTTGTTAAAGATTATGGCACAAATGGAGAAGGACCAAATCCGGACAGGCTGAGATTAGCCATAAGAAATCTTGATTTTTATAGAGAAAACGGAGAACCGGATGTTGATAAAATCTTAAGAAACGGAGGAAGGGTAAGAAGAGGATCCGGTTTGGATGAAAGATTTGACGGTTACCTCACTTTAAACATAGGTGTCGAACTTTATTTGTCTCAGGATATCTGGGACAACTGGATTTTGAGAAACCGATTAAAAGAAAAAAGATATAGATTCTGGTAATTAAAAGAAATTCAACCCAAACGTCGGATCCATTCACTCCTACATTCCATTCCGAAAACTTAAGCTTTAACTACCTGGATTAAGCTTAGTACTTTTTTATCAGCCGATTCCCGTTAATTTTTCTATTTTTGCAAGCAATTCTCTAAATACAACGCAATTATTCAATAATGGCTGATTATAATTTTCAGGAAATAGAAAAAAAGTGGCAGGCATACTGGGAAAAAAACCAGGTTTTCAATGCTAAAGCTGATACTAAAAAATCTAAATTCTACTCATTGGACATGTTTCCTTACCCTTCTGGATCAGGTCTTCATGTAGGTCATCCCTTGGGATATATAGCCTCTGATATTATCACCAGATTTAAAAGGTTAAAAGGTTTTAATGTATTACATCCAATGGGATATGACTCTTTTGGACTTCCCGCTGAGCAATATGCCATCCAAACCGGTCAACATCCCGCCATTACAACTGAACAAAATATAAAGAGATATACAGAACAGTTAAAAAACATTGGTTTTGCTTTCGATTGGGATAAAGAGGTGAGGACTTCTGATCCTGCTTACTATCGTTGGACCCAATGGATTTTCATGCAACTTTTTAACAGCTACTATGATAAAGATGAAAATAAAGCAAAAAGCATTGCCTCTTTGATCGGGAAATTCGAAAGCAATGGAAATATTGGTGTTAATGCCGTTTGTGATGAAGACGTCCCATTTTTCACTTCCTTAGACTGGAAAAATTATTCCGAAAAAGAGCAACAGGAAATTCTTTTAAAATATAGGTTGACATTTTTAGCTGAAACTACCGTCAATTGGTGCCCTGCATTAGGGACCGTTTTATCCAATGATGAGGTCAAAGACGGTTTCTCAGAAAGAGGTGGCCATCCTGTTGAAAGGAAAAAAATGATGCAGTGGAGCATGAGGATCACCGCTTATGCAGAGCGTCTGCTCAACGGCCTTGAGCAAGTGGAATGGTCTGAGCCCATAAAAGAAATGCAGCGTAACTGGATCGGAAAGTCCATTGGTGCAGAAATGGTTTTTCAGGTTAAGGGACAGGACAAACAGATTAAGGTATTCACTACACGGATAGATACAATTTACGGGGTTACTTATTTGGCATTGGCTCCGGAACATGATTATGTTCATGATCTGATTACTGAAGACCAAAAAGAAACTGCTCTGGCCTATGTTGAAGTCGCCAAAAACAGGTCTGAGAGAGATCGAATGTCAGATGTTAAAACTATTTCGGGAGCCTTCACAGGGTCCTATGCCATCAACCCTTTTAATGGGGAAGAAATCCAGATTTGGATTGCAGATTATGTCCTTGCAGGATATGGAACAGGTGCAGTCATGGCAGTTCCTGCCCATGATGAAAGGGACTATAATTTTGCCAGACATTTTGGACTGGAAATAAGACAGGTCATAGAAGGAAGTATGGAAAATGGATCCTTCCCCGGAAAAGGAGGAACCATCATCAATTCGGGATTCATTTCAGAATTAGAGATGAAAGATGCCATGGAAAAAGCCATTTCATTCCTGGAAGAAAAGAAAATCGGTAAAGGAAAAATCCAATACCGTATGCGGGACGCTATTTTCACGCGACAAAGATACTGGGGAGAACCTCTACCGGTTTACTTCAAGGAAGGTCTGCCCTATTTGATCAAAGAAAAGGACTTGCCTTTGGTATTGCCTGAGGTGGATAAATACTTACCCACAGAAGATGGGGAACCTCCTTTGGGAAGGGCTTCCAACTGGATTTATAAAACAGAAGAAGGTGAGTTTCCGCTTGAAAAAAGTACCATGCCCGGTTGGGCAGGTTCAAGCTGGTATTTTTTCCGGTATATGGATCCCAAAAATGAAGAAAGATTGGTTGAACCAGAAATTGAAAAATACTGGGGTGCAGTAGATTTATATATCGGAGGCGCAGAACATGCTACCGGACACCTACTATACTCCCGGTTTTGGACAAAATTTCTTTATGACATCGGAGTGGTGAGTATTGAAGAACCTTTCCAAAAAATGATCAATCAGGGGATGATACAGGGAAGGTCAAATTTTGTGTATAGATTAAAAGGAACCAATACCTTCGTAAGCTATGGGTTAAAAAACCAATATGATACGTCGGAAATGCATGTTGACGTCAACATTGTCCATAACGACCAGTTAAACCTTGAGAAATTCAAGGCTTGGAGACCTGACTTGGAAGATGCAGAATTTATTCTGGAAGATGGCAAGTATATCTGTGGAGCCGAAGTGGAAAAAATGTCCAAGTCAAAATACAATGTGGTCAACCCGGATGACATTATCGAAAGATATGGTGCAGATACCCTGAGGTTATATGAAATGTTCCTTGGACCTTTGGAACAGTTTAAACCATGGAACACCAACGGTATCGACGGAGTGTCCAAATTCCTTAAAAAATTATGGAAACTTTATCATGACAATCAAGGAAATTTCAGCATTTCAGATGAAAAACCAAGTCAGGAAGAATTGAAGATTCTTCACAAAACCATCAAAAAGACACAGGAAGATCTGGAGAACTATTCCTTCAATACCTCTGTGGCCTCTTTCATGATCTGTGTCAATGAATTGACTGCATTAAAGTGCAATAAGAGAGAGATTCTTGAAAGCTTGGCCATAATTGTTTCGCCATACGCCCCACACATCGCTGAGGAATTGTGGGCTAAATTAGGTCATCCTCAATCTATCATATTTGCCGAATTCCCAGAATTCAAGGAAGAATTTTTGGTGGAAAACAGCCATGAATATCCGGTATCTATCAATGGGAAATTGAGAGCTAAATTACCCCTTCCACTTTCACTTAGTAAAGAAGATGTGGAAAAGGCAGCCCTTTCAGATCCAACAGTACAAAAATGGACAGAAGGAAAACCACCAAAGAAAGTAATTGTGGTACCAGGTAAAATTGTAAATATAGTCATCTAATAGAGAATCCGGGGTTTAGGATTAGAGTCTTCCCCCGGATTTTTTTAAGTTTCCTATGAATCGCCTTTACTTCTCCTTGGCCGCCATTTTCTCCTCAGGGATATTCTCTTACTCCTATTGGAAGGAATGGATTCAAATCAAATGGCTGAATAGTTCAGCGGTACTCTTACCTGAAAAACCGGAAGCTCCTTATTTTCACTCCACCGAAGAACTTTACCTGAGGGTTCTACTCGTATTTGCCATCGCATTTTCATTGATATTTTCTCTATCCATTTTCTTTACACTCAAAAAAATGTGGAAAGCAGTGTTTTTTTGCTTTGTTATGAGTATGCTTTGCATTTTGGCTGTAATGATCAATGGGGCAATTAAATAATCTTTCTACCTTTGACCTCATGGAAATATCAAATAACACAGTAGTAGGCCTGACCTATGAATTGAAAGTAAGCAAAGAAGAAGGAGAAATCGAATCCGTTCCTTTTAGTGTTGAAATCAGAGATGAAGAAGACCCGTTCTATTTTATATTCGGTCAAAGTGGCCTTCCTGAAAAATTTGAAGAAATGTTGATTGGAAAAAAGGAAAAAGACACATTTGGCTTTATTATTAAAGCGGAAGAAGCCTATGGTGAAGCAGATGACGAGCTGATCATGGCTTTACCAAAAAATCAATTTACCAAAGAAAATGGATTTGAACCCGGTATGTTGGACGAAGGAAATTTCTTGCCATTGATTGATGAAAATGGGTATCCAATGCAAGCTAAAGTACTAAAAGATTTGGGTGAGGAGGTTCTTTTGGATTTCAATCATCCCTTGGTTGGGTTTGACCTTCATTTTGAAGGGGAAATATTTGAAGTCAGGGAAGCAACTCCTGAGGAATTGGATCATGGGCATGTTCATGGCGAACATGGTCATCAACATTAAAAAAATCACCCTTGAGGAAGAAAAATCCTCAAGGGTTTAATTTTTTATTGGGAAAAATAAAGTTAATAGGGATTTGAAATGGTAATTTCCTTCTCCTCCTCCCATTTCAGAAAAATTTTATCCGCCACTTCAAATATTCTCTTTTTATCTTCTGCTTTCCAAATGCTCCCATTTGATAAGCGAACGGTTAGAAGATTATAATGAACCAAATATTGTCTCTGAATCACCTTACCCAAAATTCCTGTACTTTTATATAATTGAATATCCGAAGGACGAATAAAAACTTTGTTTTTACCTTGCACAGGATTTAAATGACTGAAGAGCTTTGCAGCATAAAGATTTTTGGGTTTCGAAAAAATATGCTCTGGATGACCTTTTTGAATTAATTTTCCCTTCTGGATAATAACCAGGTTTTCTGTCATCTGTAAAGCATCATCCAAATCATGGGTAACAAAAAGGACTGTGATCCCTAAGGTTTCAAACATTGTCTTCAACTCCTCAATTATTTCTCTTCTTTGGATCGTATCTAAACTGGAAAATGGTTCATCCAAAAGTAATACCTGAGGTTCTAAACTTAATGCCCTACCTATAGCGACCTTTTGTTGTTGCCCTCCTGAAAGTTGTCTTGGTAATTTATCCTTGAAAGGTTCAAGCCCAAGCAATTTAAGTAAATCTGCTACTCTTTTCTCCTTATAAATTTTGTCGTATTGTAATAGTGGCCTCGAAATATTTTCTTCAACTGTGGAATTGGGATACAAATGGTATTCTTGGTAAACCAACTGAATCTCATCAATGCCAGGAACCAATTTTTCTTTGGGATTTTGGATACGGATACCGTCTAAAAATACTTCTCCTTGGGTCCTGTTTTCCAAACCCGCAATTATTCTTAACAAAGTACTTTTCCCTGATCCACTTTCTCCAATCAAGGAAATAATCTGGCCCTTTTCTATACCTAAGGAAAAATTCTTGAGAACAGGTAGATCCTCTTGGTAGGTCTTATGAACGCCATTGATTTGAAGATAGCTCATGAATTGGATAGGTTATCTCTTTTAGATTTTGGAATACTATTTAAAACCAGATCATAGGAATGATCTACCAAATTCAAAATCAGTTTATCCGAAACGGATCCATCAAAAAGAACAGTATTCCAGTGTTTTTTATTCATATGATATCCCGGCATAATTCCTACAAATTCCTCTCTCAATTCCATTGCCCACTCTGGATCGCATTTCAGGTTGACACTTTTAAAATCCACTATATCTATGATAGCGAAAATCTTACCTCCAACCTTAAAACATAGGGTATCTTCATCAAAAGGGGTGTCTTCGGATGCACCGGGTTTGTTCAGACAATAATCACGAAAGAAAGAAATGTTCATAGCCTAAGATATACAATCAATTCACTGACTACAAACCTCCCCTCAAAGAAATCATAGAAGTCTCTTGGCGAACCAAATGACAATGGCTGCCAAAAACATCAGGATTGAAATTTTGTTGATGCCATGCATCATCCTGAGATTGAAATTGGAAGGCCTAGTCGGATCAGGTTTTTGAAAAACTCTGATAAAATAATTTGCTACTTCACCCAGTTGAAAAAATTCTTTGATTTTACTGTTTCCCATGGGTTTGTTTTTTTATGATTCTTTCTCTTTTTTGAAATTAATGATTGGTAATTGTTAATTGGTAATTTTCAATCACTCAGGATCAATCCACATACCATCTTTTTTAATGATCTCAATTAATTCGTCAACTGCTTTTGAAGAGGGAACTGATTTTTTGACCACTTCTTTTCCTTTATATAAGGTGATTTTACCTTTTCCTGAACCCACATACCCGAAATCAGCGTCTGCCATTTCTCCTGGACCGTTAACAATACAGCCCATGATTCCGATTTTAACACCTTTAAGGTGGTCTGTTCTTTTCCTTATCATCGCTGTTGTCTCCTGAAGATCAAAGAGGGTTCTTCCACAGGAAGGGCAGGAAATATATTCAGTTTTGGACATTCTGGTTCTAGCAGCTTGTAGCACCCCAAAGCTTACTGAATTATGTAACTTGATTTGGTTCAAAATAATTTCTCTGCTCTCATTTTTATAGGCATCAAGACTGATCATCATACCTTCTCCCAATCCATCCACTAATAGCCCTCCCACATCAGTGGCAGAATAAAGCATGGTTTTGTCGTTATCTTGCTTGGGATATGCAACTTTTACAACGACAGGTATCAAACTGTGATTTTCCATCAGTGTGAAAAAAGCCCTTCTAAGAGCAGCCATATTATGGGAATTTTCACTATACAGGATGATTACCAGGTCTTTTCTACCTTCTATATATGGAATTGCTCTTTTGACTTCGACATCGGATAAAATCAGAAAATTAAGCCCATAATGATGCTTTTCAGAAGAGATTAATTCATCCAAGGTAAAAGCTGGAAATTTATTTACCTGATCTTCTGATTTCAACCAAATTTTAAAATTCTGTATTTCTTTCATCCCATTAGGAAGCATAAATGGAATGGGATTATTACCTGAAAACACATAATCTGCCCCCTGATCGTTCATTTTCCATTTATCCAGTTCAGGAAGATAAAAATGTCCAATATTTTTCATCTCCTTCTCAGTGATTTGGGAAATAGCAGATATATCCGCGATTACTCTTGGTACATTCGTTCCACCAAAATTGAAGACTTCAATGGAGTCCCTTTTATTATACTCAAAAGGCGTAACAGGGATATGTTCTATTTCGTCAATATGGGAATGACCTGAGCGGTCAAGGTATCTATCAACCAAAGTTTTTGCCACAGGTGCTTCAAACTCAGGATCTTCAGTCAAAGATACCCTTACAGTATCACCAAGTCCATCTTCTAGAAGAGTTCCAATGCCCACTGCTGATTTTATTCTTCCATCCTCACCATCACCTGCTTCTGTGACGCCCAAATGCAAAGGATAAGGCTTAAAACCACCTTCTTCCAATTTTTGAACCAACAACCTGTAAGCCTGAACCATCACCTGGGTATTGGAAGACTTCATGGAAATTACAATATCATGGTAATTTTCATCCTCACAAATCCGCAAAAATTCCAAGGCTGATTCTACCATTCCAAGTGGGGTATCTCCATATCTGCTCATGATACGGTCAGATAGGGAACCATGATTGGTGCCGATCCGCATTGCCGTGCCATATTCTTTACAGATCTTCACTAAAGGAAGAAATCTCTCCCTGATTCTTTCCAATTCCTCTTGATAGCTTTGATCGGTATATTCTATAACTTCAAATTTCTTTTTATCAGCGTAATTACCAGGGTTGATCCGCACTTTTTCCACAATTTTCGCGGCTATTTCAGCTGCATTGGGAGTAAAATGAATATCTGCCACCAATGGGGTATTATACCCCTTTTTCCTCAATTCTTCTTTTATATTTTTTAGATTTTCAGCCTCTTTTATACTTGGTGCGGTAATTCTGATCAACTGGCAGCCACTTTCAATCATCCGGATACATTGTTCCACAGAACCCAAGGTATCCATGGTATCCACTGTTGTCATGGACTGCACCACAATAGGATTGTCTCCTCCGATGATGACGTCCCCTACTTTAACAGGAATGGTTTTCCTTCTTGAATATTCGGTAAGACTATTACAATACCTGATTTTCTCCAATAATCCTTTGGTTTCCATATGGCTTATAAATCTCCTAATTGAGGTCTGATAACTATTTCTTCAACAACAGAATAAGGCGAAAGGTTATAAGCTGACCATACCGAGTCAGCAATATCTTCTACTTTCATAAATCTTTCAACCGGGATATCCACTCCCTCCCAACTCGCTGTGAAGGTGGCACCCGGCAATATAGAGGTAACTTTAATATTAAATTCTTTAAGTTCTTGTCTCAAACACTTTGTGAAACCAAGCATTGCCCATTTTGAGATGGCATAACTTCCACCATTGGAATAGGCTGTCAGACCTGCAATTGAACCGATGGAAAATATATGCCCGGATCTTCTTTCAATCATTTCTAAAGTAAATGCTCTTGTCAGATAGTAGGCTGAAAATAGATTGGTATGCATCATCAATTCAAAGTTTCCTTCAGGTTCTAAATGAATGGATCCGGGAAGAAAAACCCCAGTATTATTGATAATCACATCCGGTATTCCCTGAGATTTAACCATTTTTGCAAAATCATCCACTTGCTCCTTTTGGGAAAGATCAGCAGTCTTAATATAGATTCTCTGATTTGGAAATTCCAGCTCAAAATCAGCTTTCAGCTGTTGTAAATCGGAGCTATTTCTGGAACAGGTAAACACGTCAAATCCCTCTTTGGCAAACTTTTGTATGATTGCCCTTCCTATTCCTTTGGTTCCTCCTGTAACTACAATGCTTTTGGACATTTACTTAGTGTTTTAATAGTTAGTATAACAACTATCTTCAGCGAGCAAAGTTACATTTTTTTGAAAACTTTCTGAACTTAAACGGATAATCGGAGGAGCTCCTGAATTTTTTATTATAATTTTATTTCCATGGAAACACAAATTACCGATAGACTTGAGCTGGCGGCCCATTTTGTCAACAGCACCAATAGCCCTATTTTTTTAACAGGAAAAGCAGGAACAGGGAAAACAACATTCCTAAAAAATCTCGCTGAGTTAACACACAAAAAATTTGTAGTACTGGCTCCAACTGGAATTGCAGCCTTGCATGCCAAAGGAGTGACCATTCATTCACAGTTTTTACTTCCCTTAGGGAGTTTTTTACCGACTAGAGAACCTGAAGGAAATTATGGGAAAAATGCCAGCTTTTACACTCAGTATTCTTTGGGGAGAAGACATACTTTAAACTTGGCAAGAAAAAAAGTTCTGAATTCGTTGGAATTACTCATCATTGATGAAGTCAGCATGCTCCGTGCTGATATTCTAGATGCAATTGATTACCGGATGAGAAGTGTGAAACGAAATTTCCAAGAACCATTTGGTGGGGTGCAGGTTTTGATGATCGGGGACCTTTTTCAATTACCCCCAATTGTGAAGGACTATGAATGGGAGGTCTTAGGTAAATTTTATAAGAGTATGCATTTTTTTGAGGCCCATGCTTTAAAACAATCCGGTATGGTATATATAGAACTGGACAAGATTTTTCGTCAAAAGGATGACAATTTTATCAAAATACTCAACAATTTGAGGGAAAATCGGGTAACTGAAGAAGACGTAAAGTTCCTGAATAGGTATTACAAGACTGGCGATGAAATCAAAAACCTGGAAGACACCATCATTATTACCACGCACAATTATAAAGCTGAGGAACAGAATATAAAAGAGCTCAATAACCTGAAGAGTCCTTCTCATTATTTTGAAGCTATTGTTGAAAAAGATTTTCCGGATAATCTTTATCCATTGCCAAAGACACTGGAATTAAAGGTGGGAGCCCAAATCATGTTTATAAAAAATGACAGTTCAGGATTTGGTGAATATTTCAATGGCAAAATGGCAAAGGTTGAAAGCATTGAAGGGGAGAAAATTTCAGTCCTTATGGCAGGGGAAAAAATTCGATATACCCTTAAAAGAGAAACCTGGGAAAACAAACGGTATATCATCAATGAAGAGACAAAAGAACTAGAAGAGGATATCATAGGCACATTTGAGCAATTTCCTGTTAAGCTTGCATGGGCAGTTACTGTTCATAAGAGTCAGGGATTAACCTTTGATAAAGCAATAATTGATGTGGGTCAGGCTTTTGCTCCCGGGCAAGTTTATGTTGCACTGAGCAGGTTGAGAGGATTGGAGGGTTTAATTTTAAGAACCAGGATCCAACCAAATGTAATTTACAGCGATCACGAAGTAGTGAATTTTACAACAGAAAAACTCCATCAGGATTCCCTTGAAATTCTATTAGGCCTTCATCAAAGAAAATATATAGAAAAATTATTACAAACTACATTTGATTTTGAGGAAATAATTCAAGGCATTTCGGCATTTTCAAAGGATTTTGATTCAAGTTTGGGATTTGAGGATATTGAAATGCAGACTACTATTCCAAAATTATATGAAGGCATCCTATTGGAAAGGGAAAATACCCTCAAATTCAGAAGGCAACTTTTAATGTTATTACAGGAAAAGGAAGAAGAAAAACTTTTAGAGCGATTAGAAAAAGGAAGTATCTATTATGGCCAACTTGTTGAAAACAGCCTAGAAAGGCTATATATCCATTTAGCGGAAGTAGAAAGATTTACAAAAACCAAAAAATACATTGAAGGTTTGTCTGAAATAGACTTGTTACTTATCAAAAAACTAGGGGAAATAAAAAAGATTACTTCTCTCATTCCATGTATATTCCACGGGTTTGATTTAGAGAAGATTGTAAGCATTTCAAAGGATATCGCCAAAATGAGAATTGAAATGATTGCTAATGCAAAGCTAAAGGCTAAGGAAAATCCAAAGTTTGCAACAACCAAAACCGGCAGAAAGAAGAAAGCTGACGGAGAACCTAGGATCAAACTTGCTAAAGGGGAAACATATGAAATCACCTATAAACTAAGTGAGGAAGGAAATAGTATTGCACAAATTGCTTCCCTGAGAAATATGGCAGAATCAACTATCAAAGGACACTTAGCCAAAGGAATTCAGGAAGGAAAAGCTTCAATTTTTGATCACTTCACTGAGGATTTGATTGAAGAAGTTAAGGGGATTTTGAAGAGGCATGATGCAGATTTTGGAGTCATAAGACAGGAATATCCGGACAAATATGACTATGGGACTCTAAAAATGGTTGCAGCCCATATGGGGTTACTAGAATAATAGATCCAAAATTTTGAAAAAACCAATTCCCTTCCCCGGAGTTCCCGTAATGACTCTTTTTTCTTGATTCTAATCTATTCTCTCGCATCTCGCCTCTGGTCTTTGGTCCCTAAAACACAAAACCCCCAGGATATCTCCTGAGGGTCTTAATAATGTGGCGGCGACCTACTCTCCCGGGTGTAACCCCAGTACCATCGGCGCTGCAGGGCTTAACTTCTCTGTTCGGGATGGGAAGAGGTGGGACCCCTGCGCTAGGCCGCCTAATCTTTGAGACTTCTAGATGCGAGATGCGGGACTTTTAGACCCGTTTCACTTCAATCTCTTAATATCTTTGTTCTTTCGATACACGAGTCTTGGCTCTTGTCTCTTGTTTTTTGTAT
>NZ_JBHUIV010000013.1:0-26937 GCF_042683085.1 Shivajiella indica
TCCAGCTCCTCCACTACTTGCTTCTTAAAGCTAATACTGTACCTGTTGATTTCTCGAACCGTTTTTGTCATCTTTTTCCTGTTTTTAGTTTGACTTAATCTGTCAAGCTATTTCAGGACGTGACAGGAAAATCCAAAATCCGACTTCCGAAATCCGAAATTCCCAAGGTCTCTCACTTCTCATCTCACCCCCTAGTCCCTCGGAGGATTGATCATAATATGCGCCCTATGGGTTCCCGGATCCATAATCCAGGGCATAGCTGGCCCATATGGTCTTAAAGGCAATCCGGTACTTTCAGATGTTGCCCAAGGAATATAAACTACGTACCTAAGATAAGGATCATCCACTTCACCTGTTTTATCATTATAATCTTCGGCATCTGCACTTAAAACAAACAAGGTGGCACCACTTTTGGGCATTTTTAGCTTTCCACTTTTCGCCTCTTCTTCCCTGATATCAAAAATCTCCTTAGCGGATTTCCCTTCTTTTTTCAACTGTCTCCCCCTTTCCATAAATGGATCCAGGTCTTTATGATAACAGGAAACATTAAATCCGGGACTATTTGGGTCATCTGCCAAACAGATCAGATCATTGCTTCCATTTCTTAGTACCGTAAAATTTCCTTGGGTATCATAGCCATAAATCATGGCCCCCTCTTTCATTTCATCAGGAGCAGCCATTAAAGCTGTTTTTATCTGAACTTCTGGAGTCGGAATGGTTTGGGAAAAAGCCAAAATTGACAATAAAGTCATGCTGATCAGTAAAATAAATTTTTTCATAGCTTTTTGATTTTTTGGGTATTGACAAGTTAAGCATTTTTTGGAGGTATTTTAAATGAAAATAGGATTTAGCGTAATCAAACAAAAAAGTCCAACGGTTTTAAAACCGTTGGACTTTTATTAATAGCAGTCTTCTGTATTGCTCTTTCGAAAGCTCCCGATTACCTCTCCATTCTTGTATTGGTACCATCTACCGGTGTTCTGTTTTCCCTATTGGCCAAATCCCATGCGGTATGGAAAATCAACCTGGCCCTTTTCGTCATCAGTGGGAATTCGATTTTGTCTACAGTGTCTGTGTGCTGATGGTAATCATCATGAACTCCATTAAAGAAAAAGATTACCGGGATATTATGCTTTGCAAAATTATAGTGGTCAGACCTGTAATAAAACCTGTTGGGGTCATCTTCAGCATCATAACGGTAATCCAAAATCAGGTTTGTGTATGTGATATTGTTATATTCATTGATCACTTTCAATTGGGAAGACAACATCTCTGATCCGATCACATAGACATAATCTTTATTTTCTGCATTCTGATATTCATAATCAACCCTTCCCACCATGTCAATATTGACGTTATTGACCGTGTTTTCCAATGGGAAAATCGGATTGTTGGAATAGTATTCAGAACCCAAAAGACCTTTTTCCTCCCCTGTTACGTTGAGAAACAAAACACTTCTTCTTGGTCTGTTTCCTTCTTTGGTTGCAATTGCAAATGCTTCTGCTATTTCCATCACGGAAACAGTACCGGACCCATCGTCATCGGCTCCGTTGTTAATCCTTCCTTGACTATCAATTCCGGTATGGTCATAATGGGATGAAATTACTAAAACCTCATCCTTTTTATCTGTTCCCTCCAGGTATCCCATTACATTTTCAGTAGGAACCACTTTGGTTTGTTTTTTTACCAAGTAGGAGACTTTCTTAGTGCCAATGGATTCCGGATTATTTTTGGCGGCTTCTTTCAGAATGTCTACAGGGGTTTCAAAAAGAGAAGCCATTTTTTCACTGCTCACAAGGAAAATGGGTTCCTGTTTGGTTGGCTGTTCAAATCCCAATCTACCTCTTCCGCTTAAAGATTTATACCAATTGGCCATCCTGTCAAAATTTGCCTGACCTTCCATTGTCACAATCACAATTCCCGCTGCCCCAGCATTCATTACCTCTGGCACCACGGACTGTGCACGGCTTCCAATAGCCCAAAGTCCAACAAGTTTTCCTTTGACATCTACTTTTTTCAGATTTTCTTCATTTGCAAGACCTAGAAAAACCAAATCAGTTTTGGTGGCCTTACTCATGTTAGCATCTCCTATAAATATAAAATCTTCATTATTGACCAGTTTTTGCTTGCCAACAGTAAGATTTACATCAGGATATGAGACTGAAGAAAGATTAAACTTCTGAAAATAGCTTCCATCCACAGGCCCTGTAAGGCCCAATTCTTTATAAAAACCGGCCAAATATTCAGCAGCCATTTTTTGGCCTTTTTCACCCGTATCCCTTCCTTCCATTTCATCAGAAGCAAGATAAGTCAGGTGTTTTTCAAGATCCTTTTCGGTGATGGTTTTGGCATATTTTAAGGAATTGCCATCCTGGGCAAAAGCACTCAAGGTAATAAATATCCCAAAGCTCCCTGCTATCCAAAATCTCTTTTTCATACGTTATATCATGGTTTTTAAAATAAAGGTTCTAAACATAGAAATTATTTCTTTTACAATAAAACCGTTTATCAATTTGAAGGTTATTAATACATATTTCTTTGGATTTAAAAACCTTTTATCTCTCAATAATTCATACCTTTGCACAACCAAAAACCAACTAGAAGATAACCCAAATATTTCCCATACAAAACTCGAATATGAAGATTAATCTCCATCCATCTACCAAGTTTGAAAACCGCCATAATGGACCCTCTTCAGAAGAGGTTTTCATGATGTTGAATGCCATAGGGGCAAGTTCAATTGAAGAGTTGATTGACCAGACTATACCGAAATCCATTCAATTGGAAAAACCTTTGGAATTACCCAAGGCTAAATCAGAAGCGGCATTCTTAAAGGAATTCAAGGCCTTGGCCAATAAAAACAAGATTTACAAATCGTTTATAGGTTTAGGATACTATGACACTTTGGTTCCTGGTGTCATTTTAAGAAACATCCTTGAAAACCCAGGATGGTATACAGCTTACACTCCTTATCAAGCTGAAATCGCACAAGGAAGGCTGGAGGCATTGATCAATTACCAGACCACAGTGATGGATTTGACCGGAATGGAAATGGCCAATGCATCTTTGTTGGATGAGGCTACCGCAGCTGCAGAGGCAATGACCATGCTTCATGCCTCCAAACCTAGGGAAAAGAAAAATTCAAATAAGTTTTTTGTTGACGAAAAAATATTTCCCCAGACAAAAGACCTGTTGATTACAAGATCAACACCAATAGGAATTGAGCTTGTGATTGCTCCTTTGGACCAACTTGATTTGACCGATCCGGATTTATTTGGAATTATAATTCAATATCCAAATCTGGATGGGGAAGTAATAGATCATAGGGCTCTTGTGGCATCAGCGAAGGAAAATCATGTACTGACGGCATTTGCCACAGACCTTTTGAGTTTGACGCTCTTAACTCCTCCTGGTGAAATGGGGGCTGATGTGGTAGTTGGCACTAGCCAAAGATTCGGGGTTCCAATGGGCTATGGCGGCCCTCATGCTGCATTCTTTGCCACCAAAGAAGCCTATAAAAGACAAGTCCCTGGAAGAATCATAGGGGTCTCTGTTGACAAGGATGGTAATAAAGCCTACAGAATGGCCCTTCAAACCCGGGAACAGCATATCAAAAGGGAAAAAGCTACGTCAAATATCTGTACGGCACAGGTACTTTTGGCAGTAATGGCAGGTATGTATGCTGTTTATCACGGACCAAAAGGGTTGAAAGAAATTGCAACGAGAATCCATGGTTTGGCGCAATTGACCGCCAAGGCATTACAGAAAATGGGTTTTGAGCAAAGCAATGCCAATTATTTTGACACCATTAAAATAAAGGTAGATGCAGTTCAACAATCAAAAATAAAGGCATTCGCGCTTTCTTCTGAAATGAATTTCCGATATGAGGAAGGAGCAATTTTTCTTTCCTTTGATGAGGCGAAGACCATAGAAGATGTCAAAGAAGTGGTGGAGGTTTTTGCTAAATCCACCAATCAAAGAGCAGCTATTGATTGGGATTCGCTTGAAGGGAGTTTAGAAATTAATCTTCCGGAAGGTTTGAACAGAACCTCAGAATATCTCACGCACCCTGTTTTCAACCAATACCATGCAGAACATGAAATGCTGAGATATATCAAAAGGTTGGAAAATAAGGATTTGTCATTGGTTCATTCCATGATTTCCTTGGGCTCTTGTACCATGAAATTGAATGCTACCACGGAAATGATTCCTGTAACCTGGCCTGAATTTGGACAATTGCATCCATTTGCACCGCAAGATCAGGCAGCTGGTTATTTTGAATTGTTCCAAAACCTAAGAAATTGGCTTACAGAAATCACGGGATTTGCGGATACTTCCCTTCAGCCTAATTCTGGAGCCCAAGGAGAATATGCCGGATTGATGGTCATCAGGGCATATCATCTAAGTCGGGGAGATCATCATAGAAATGTTGCTTTGATTCCCACCTCTGCCCATGGTACCAATCCAGCATCCGCGGTGATGGCAGGAATGAAAGTGGTCCTGGTCAAATGTGATGAAAAAGGAAACATAGATGTAGAAGATCTAAAAGCGAAAGCGGAAGAATACAAAAACGAATTGTCTTCATTGATGGTGACGTATCCATCTACACATGGTGTATTTGAAGAAGCGATTCAGGAAATCTGTCAGATCATCCATGATAATGGTGGACAGGTTTATATGGATGGAGCGAATATGAATGCACAGGTGGGATTGACCAGCCCCGGCAGAATCGGAGCTGATGTCTGCCATCTCAACCTGCACAAAACCTTCTGTATACCTCATGGAGGAGGGGGCCCTGGAATGGGCCCAATTTGCGTAGCAAAACACCTGGCTCCATTCCTTCCAAGTAACCCTGTTATCCAAACTGGAGGAACACAGGCAATCCACGCAATATCAGCTGCTCCTTTTGGAAGCGCTAGTATCCTTCCGATTTCCTATGCCTATATAGCCATGATGGGTGGTGAAGGATTAACCAATGCTACCAAGATTGCCATTCTCAATGCCAACTATATTAAAGCAAGATTAGAAGCCCACTACCCAATTCTATATACAGGTTTACATGGAAGAGCTGCCCATGAAATGATTTTGGATTGCAGGGCTTTTAAAGAAGTAGGGGTTGAGGTAGAGGATATCGCCAAACGTTTGATGGATTATGGTTTCCATGCCCCAACTGTTTCCTTTCCTGTTGCAGGCACTTTAATGGTTGAACCTACTGAATCTGAGACAATTGCTGAATTGGACAGATTCTGTGATGCTATGATTTCCATCAGGGGGGAAATTCAGGAAATTGAATCGGGTATTTCTGATAAAGAAAATAATGTGTTGAAAAACGCTCCCCATACTGCTGCTTTGGCATTGGCCGATAATTGGAATTTTCCTTATAGCAGAGAAAAAGCAGTCTACCCATTACCTTATGTTAAAGGCAATAAATTCTGGCCATCTGTGAGAAGAATTGACTCGGCTTATGGAGACAGGAACCTGGTGTGTAGCTGTATTCCGGTAGAGGAATATGCAGAAACAACAGCAGAATAAGCAGATTTGAAAAGACACAAAAAGCCGATAGGAATTACCGATCGGCTTTTTTTATACATTTAAAAGCGGATTTCGGAATGATTTCGAAATCCGCCTTCCAAAATCCCACCTTTTATTTTCTCTTGAGTCTAAACTCTCGATTCTCGCCTCTAATCTCTCTCCTCAATCCTTCACTTCTTCGTAATCTATATAATCTCCGCCTTTGATTTCTTTGGATCTTTTTTCTTGGTAGTCTTTTGGAATATGGTCTACATTCACACTACTATTTCCACGACCACCACCTCTTTGCCTTCTTTCCTCGTCCATTTTAAGATCATTGGCATGATTTACAAACTGTTTCAGTTTACTTCTTAAAAAGAACTGGAGCAGCTTGGAAAAAATCCAGGACAAAGCAATGGCAATTAGAAGAAATTTGAATATAAATCCCATTTTTAGACTTTTATAAGCGAGACATAAGAGAAAAGACTTTGTTAAAAGCACATTGATCAAATCTCTAATTTATGAACCGCAGGTTTTCAGTTATCTACTTAAATATAAGTTTCTTTCAGCATAAATCTTTAGGAAATAATCATCCATCAAATCATCAATAAAATAGATGGCTTCTCCTGTTGACTTCATTTCAGGTCCCAATTCTTTATTTACATTCGGGAATTTATGGAAAGAGAAGACAGGTTCCTTGATAGCATAACCCTTTTTAACAGGATTGAATTCAAAATCAGTCACTTTTTTCTCTCCCAACATTACCTTGGTAGCAAAATTCACATAAGGCTCTTGATACGCTTTACAAATGAATGGTACGGTCCTTGATGCCCGAGGGTTTGCCTCGATTACATAAACTTTATCATTTTTGATCGCAAATTGGATATTGATCAAGCCTACGGTCCTCAAGGCAAGCGCTATTTTATGTGTATAGGTCTCAATTTGTCTGATGACCAAATCTCCCAGGTTATAGGGAGGCAATACGGCATAGGAGTCACCGGAATGAATACCAGCAGGTTCGATGTGCTGCATGATCCCGATGATGTATACATTTTTTCCGTCACAAATGGCATCAGCTTCTGCTTCTATTGCCCCCTCAAGGAAATGATCCAATAAGATTTCATTATTTGGAATATCCTTCAGCACATTTACCACATGTTCTTCCAGCTCCTTCTCGTTGATCACTATCTTCATTCCCTGACCACCCAGAACATAGGAAGGTCTTACCAATAAAGGAAATCCAATTGTTTTGCATAATTCCAGTGCTTCATCTGTATTATGTATAGTTCCAAATTCGGGATAGGGCACCTCGTTTTCCTTGAGTAAGGTGGAAAACCTTCCTCTATCTTCCGCCAAGTCCAAGGCTTCAAAACTGGTCCCGATAATAGGGATACCATATTTATCCAACTTCTCCGCCAATTTAAGAGCAGTCTGTCCTCCAAGTTGAACAATGACCCCCAGAGGTTTTTCATGTAGAATGATTTCATAAATATGCTCCCAAAATACCGGTTCAAAGTAGAGCTTATCAGAAATATCGGGATCTGTTGAAACGGTTTCCGGATTGCAATTGATCATGATTGTTTCATAACCGCATTCTTTAGCTGCCAACACTCCGTGAACACAGGAATAATCAAACTCAATCCCCTGTCCTACACGGTTTGGACCTGAGCCCAATACCACTACTTTCTTTTTATTTGAAATCTGAGACTCGTTCTCTTCCCCAAAAGTGGAATAATAATAAGGTGTATTTGCCTCAAATTCTGCAGCACAGGTATCAACCAGTTTGTAAACCCTTTTGATACCCATTTCCTCATATCGCTTTTTGAAAACCTCAGATTCCAGGCAGCCCAAAAGGTGGGCAATTTGCCGGTCTGCATATCCTTTTTTCTTGGCCAGCTCCATCAATTCTTTAGGAATATTATTGATGGTATATACCTGTATGGCATTTTCAATATGAATTAATTCCTCAATTTGTTTGAGGAACCATTTATCGATTTTTGTTAGGTCATGAATTGTCCTAAAGGATATTCCCAATTTGAATGCATCATACACATGGAAAAGCCTGTTCCAACTTGGATTCGCTAGGCTGTACAATATTTTTTCCTGGTCCCGCAGCTCTTTTCCATCTGCACCCAATCCATTTCTCTTGATTTCCAATGACTGACATGCTTTTTGCAATGCTTCCTGGAAATTACGGCCAATGCCCATTACCTCACCCACTGCCTTCATCGAAAGTCCCAATCTTCTATCCGAACCTTTGAATTTGTCAAAGTTCCATCTTGGGATTTTTACTATAACATAGTCGATTGAAGGCTCAAAAAAGGCCGAAGTATTTCCGGTTATGGAATTGGTCAATTCATCCAAATTGTAACCAATAGCCAATTTGGCAGCAACTTTTGCAATTGGGTATCCAGTTGCTTTGGAGGCAAGTGCAGAAGATCTGGAAACCCTAGGGTTGATTTCTATGCCGATTATCTCTGAATTGTCCGGGCTAACAGCAAACTGCACATTACATCCTCCAGCAAAATTACCAATGCTGTTCATCATGGTAATGGCATAATTCCTCATCCGTTGATAGACAGTATCTGGAAGGGTCATAGCAGGTGCAACCGTGATGGAATCCCCTGTGTGTACCCCCATGGGGTCAAAATTTTCAATGGAACAGATCACGATCATATTCCCGAGATTATCCCTCATTACCTCCAGCTCATATTCCTTCCAGCCTAAAATACTTTGTTCAATCAATACTTCATGAACGGGAGAGGCCTGCAGACCTGCTGAAAGTAATCTTTCAAAATCCTCTGCCTTTTCCACAAAAGCACCTCCCGCACCTCCTAAGGTATAGGATGCCCTGATTATCAGTGGAAATCCTATTTCCTGAGCGATTTCTTTACCCTGAAGAAAGGAAGTGGCCGTATCTCCTTTACATACACCGACCCCAATTTTCTCCATCAAAGCCTTGAATTTCTCCCTGTTTTCGGCTGTATCAATCGCATCGATATCCACACCGATCATTCTTACGCCGAATTTTTTCCAGATACCTGCCTTTTCACAGTCAATCGCAAGATTAAGCGCTGTCTGACCTCCCATCGTGGGAAGTACCGCATCTATATCAGGATGCTCCTGTAAGATTTTCACAATGGATTTTTTGTCAAGTGGCAACAAATACACATTATCAGCAGTCACCGGGTCAGTCATAATGGTCGCGGGATTCGAGTTGATCAAGGTAACTTTGATCCCTTCTTCCCTGAGTGACCTGGATGCCTGAGAACCTGAATAATCAAATTCACAAGCTTGTCCAATTACAATGGGACCTGAACCGATGAGGAGAACGTGTTTGATGCTGGTATCCTTAGGCATTCTACAATGAGGTTTTAAAAGGGTTAAATACTTATGGCTAAATTGGTGCAAAATTAGGGAAATAATTTAAAGTAGCCCGATCGAATCTGAAAAACATCGGGAAATATGGAAAAAGTTATGATTGTCTGATAGCTTGTTATGCTATAAATTCCAATTCAATTCTTTTTCATTCAGATAATGATTTCATCCCTATATTGAAGCATTTTAAACTTGAAACATATCCGGATTTCTAACAATATTGATTTTTAGATTCTAATTTGATTGACAAATACTTCCGAAATCCCTCTTAATGAAATCCTTAATTCCCTAAACTTAATGGTTCAATCCTCCGAAATTCACCTTTCGAAATCCACCTTCAATTCTGTCTTTCAGACCTTTTCCGACATCAGACTTTCGCCTTCCGAAATACTACTTCTTAATGAAATCCTTAATTCCCTTAAATCCTTAATGGTTCAATCCTCCGCCTTCCGAACTTCGAAATCCGCCATTCTAAACCCTCCACCGAAAACTCTTCTCATCAATTGCCCGCATTGTACACAATACGCCATCCAAATGGTCGTATTCATGCTGGATCAATTCTGAAATTGCTCCTTCGACCTTCCAGGATTGTTTTTCCCAGTTTTCATCCAAATACTCCAAAGTCAAGGATTTATGCCTTTTTACTTTTACCAAGAGATTTGGGAAACTCATACAGTCATCCCAAAGCTCAAATAATTCTTGGCTTGCATTTTTGATTTCAGGATTGATAATAATATAAGGTTTGTCCAAATTCAGGTAAAAAAGCCTTTTCATAATACCCAACTGAGGGGCTGCGATGCCCCGACCAAAACCAAATCGGGCTCGGATATCCTCCATGGCTTCATGTAGCTCTTTCACCCAATTTTGAACAAGGGGAAGTTCATCCTTAATTACAGATTCGCAGATTTCATACAATCTGGGATCACCTAGTTTGAGGATATCGTCAGTTGTTTTCATATTCAATTTTTGTCTGAAATAAAGCAATAAAGGTTAATTCCCAATTTTTTTTTTGATTATCGGTGGATTTATAAAGGGATTTTCTCTGACTATATATCACTGAAAAAACACATGTAGGTAATTCTTTTATAAGCCATTGATTTTGATTAAATTATAATTTATTCTGACGAAACAAAAAAACAATGAAACATTCTGCTCTCCATTTAAAAATATTCCTGATAGGTATCAGCATTTTTGCCTTTACTTTTTGTGAGCATAAGGCACCTATGGAAAGTTCCCTGGGAAACTTGGATTTTCCAATAAGCGGAAAACCAAAGGCAAAGGAAGCCTTTCAACAAGGGCTTTTGTTGATGCATAGTTTTGAATATAAGGATGCTTTGGAAGCATTTGAGGAAGCCCAAAAAGAAGATCCGGAATGTGTGATGGCTTATTGGGGAGAAGCTATGGCACACAATCACCCGATTTGGCAGGAACAGGATTTCAAAAAAGGAAATGAGGCCCTTAGCAGACTTGGTGATACCCGGGAAGAAAGATTGTCTAAAGCCAAAACAAAAATAGAAAAAGATTTTCTTACGGCTGTTGAAATACTTTATGGCGAAGGAAACAAGGTGGAAAGAGATAATGCCTATGCTGCCTATTTAGGAAAACTCTACCAAAAATATCCAGGAAATGATGAAGTTACTGTCTTTTATTCTCTTGCCTTAATGGGTTCTATTCCCTATATCAGTGATATGGAGGTTTATCAAAAAGCCGCAACTTTGGCCAAGGAGGTTATGGATAGGAATCCTCAGCATCCAGGGGCCGTCCATTATTATATCCATGCCAATGACGAACCCAATTATGCCCATCAAGCAAAAAAAGCAGCAGATATTTATGCCAAAGTAGCCCCTGATGCGGCACATGCTATACATATGCCGAGCCACATTTACCTATCCTTAGGGATGTGGGACGAAGTGGTCAGTTCCAATGTAGCGTCATTTCAAGCGAGTGTCAACAGAAAAGAAAGAAAAAATCTTGATTACAATGCCTTGGGACTTCATTCTTTTCAATGGCTACAGTATGGCTATTTACAACTGGAAAAATTCGATGAAGCCAAAAAACTATTGGAGGACGTGGTTTTTTATACCAAAGAATCCCCATCCGTTTATACCCATGAACATCAGTCCTATATGAAAACAACCTATTTTGCGGAAACGGGAGATTGGGACAATCCCTTGGTAAATTTGGAATCGGATTATTCCGGATTTAACATTTCTGTCAAAACAAGAGACCGGTTTGTCCATGCTATGAAAGCATTTCATGATAAAGATTTTGAAAAGGTAGAAGCAATTCTTCTAATCATGAAAGAGGAAAGAGAAGCTGCTGCCAGAACCATCAGTTTGGATGCAGGAATAGCACTTTGCAGCAGCGGAGGGGCAAGCAGTGAAAACACAACTCCCAGAGATCTTAAGATTGCTCAAACCATGGAACTTGAACTGGAAGCTTTACTGGCTTGGGAACAGGGAGATCAATCAGCTGCGGAAACCTATTTCATGAAAGCAACCGCATTGGAAAATGAAGTTGGTTCAGCAGCAGGACCTCCAACAATTGTAAAACCAAGCCATGAATTATATGCAGAATTTTTGATGACCATTGGAAGACATGAAGAGGCTATCCAACAATATGAAGTAGCCTTGAAATTAGCCCCCAATAGAACCAAAAGTATGAAAGGGAAGAAAAATGCGGAAGAATTACTGAAACAACAAGCTTCTCTTTAAACCTTTGAGGTCTTAGAGACCTCGAAGATTTCTGACTATTTTTGTTAAAATCTTAAAGAACTAGAAGATTCAATAGAAAAAAATCTAAAAGCAAAAAATTTATAATTTGGCAATTTTTTCTTCGAATAGACTTCTACTAAGAAGCAGTAGTCCAAATGAATCCTCAAAGCGTTTTTTACTGAACCACAAAAGTAAACAAAGTCTTACAAAAGTTTCCTTCATTAAATGTCCACTGTCAAAGCCCAATTCTTTTGTGTTCCTTTTGTCACTTTTGTAGTTTGTAATACTTCTTGGTTTTTTCCCCTTGATAGAAAATACTTTACATTCAAAAATGAATAATAAGTTTTAAAAAAAACCAGGTACTCAAAAAGCACCTGGTAAGAAGAATTATTTGCTCTATGTTTCTTGTGGTTGGAGTTTAAATCTTAGAATACGAGGTTTGGAAAAAACCTCAAAGGCCAGTTTTGATAACCTTTGAGGTCTTGTAGACCTCGAAGGTTTTTAATCCACAAAACCTAAGGATGTATTGAATTTAGGTAAAAGACCTTCGAGGTTTGGAAAAAACCTCAAAGGTCTTTTAAATATGTAAAGCCCTATTATCAGTTGCAGCCAAACAAGCCTCTTTAAAAGCTTCTGTATAAGTTGGATGCGCATGGGACATTCTTGCGATATCTTCAGCCGACGCCCTGTATTCCATGGCCACAACAGCTTCTGCAATCATATCGGCAGTTCGTGGTCCAATCATATGTACACCCAATATTTCATCTGTTTTGGCATCTGCCAAAACTTTGACCAATCCATCTGTATCCATGGAAGCCCTTGCTCTTCCTGAAGCCATAAATGGAAATTTACCGGTTTTGTAGGCTATTCCCTTTTCTTTCAATTGCTCTTCCGTGTAGCCAACCGATGCCACCTCAGGCCAGGTATAGACTACACCTGGTATCAAAAGATAATTGATATGGGGCTTCTGCCCAGCAATACTTTCCGCAACAAATACGCCTTCTTCCTCTGCCTTGTGGGCCAACATGGCACCTTTCACCACATCACCGATGGCATAAATATTGGGTATATTTGTTCTCAAATGGTCATCTACTTCAACTTGACCTCTCTCATTCACTTTCACACCTGCAGCCTCAGCATTCAATCCATCAGTATATGGTCTTCTTCCGATAGAGACCAAAACGTAATCACCTTTGATTTCAACAACTTCTCCTTTGCCGTTATCTGCCTTTATAATTACTTCTTTACCTTTATTCTCCACTGCTGTCACTTTATGCTTCAGGTAAAAATCAAATCCTAATTTCTTCAAGGATTTCTGAAGTTCTTTACCCATAGTTCTATCCATGGAAGGAATGATGGCGTCCATAAATTCAACCACGGACACTTTAGCGCCGAGTCTACCATAAACAGAGCCAAGTTCCATTCCGATTACCCCTCCTCCAATCACGATCAAATGCTTGGGGATTTCCTTCATTTTTAATGCTTCTGTGGAAGTGATGATCCTTTCCTTGTCGATTTTTATAAATGGAAGAGAAGCCGGCTTGGAACCCGTAGCGATAATGATATTTTTTCCCTGAATGTTTTCAGAAGAACCATCCTCCTTGGTCACCTTGACAGTATTTTTGTCCACAAAAGAACCAAAACCCTGATGCACATCGATTTTGTTTTTCTTCATCAAAAACTGTATCCCATCCACATTTTGCTTGACCACTTCTTCTTTGCGGGCAATCATCTGCTTGAGGTCCACTTTCAACCCGCTCAGGTTGATCCCATGGGTTTTAAAAGTATGGGCGGCATTATGGTAATGCTCGGAAGAGTCCAATAATGCTTTTGAAGGAATGCATCCAACATTCAGACAGGTTCCTCCCAAAGTGGGATATTTTTCTATGATTACAGTTTTCATACCTAGCTGAGCCGCTCTGATAGCTGCCACATATCCTCCAGGTCCGGAACCTATTACTATTACGTCGTACATGTTCTTTTCTTTGTACCAAGTACCAAGTACAATGTACCAAGTACACGGCGATTAGTGAATATTTAAACTTTTCTTAAGTTTAACGATCATGTTTTGTAGATGCTCCAATTCACTTTCAAGATGTTGGAAATCCAGATCGTTAATATAATCCAACCTATTGGAAATAATAATTTGAGTATCCAATTCAAAAGATGAGCCCAAGGCTATCCCTAAGAAGTTATCAAATTCTTTCTTCCCATTTCTTCCTGCCCCTTCTGCAATATTTGAAGGTATAGAAACCGCGGATTTATTCATTTGAGAAATTAACCCATATTTTTCCTGAACAGGTAATTTCTCAGTTATTCTGTATACTTCTACAGCTAAATCTATGGCCTTCTGCCAAATATGCAATTCTTTGTATCTATGCATAATTTTTTTGATTTAAGTTAAAATTTTAACCTAAATCTATAAGTAATCAGTACATTTTGACCTATTTTAAACGGATAAATAACCGGTTAACTTTTACTTATCAAACTTGAAAATTATGCTCAGCTACCTGGTACGTTGTACTTGGTTCCTGGTACAATTCTCTCTCAATTTATACCCTTACCTTACATGTTTCAAACTCCAAACAACAACCTCGTCGGATCTTCCAACAACTGCTTCACCCTTACCAGGAAACTTACAGATTCTCTTCCATCAATAATCCTGTGATCATAAGAAAGGGCAAGGTACATCATAGGTCTGATGACAACCTGTCCGTTTTCTGCTACTGGTCTTTCCACGATATTGTGCATCCCCAGAATAGCAGACTGCGGGGCGTTGATGATTGGAGTAGACATCATGGAACCGAAAATACCACCATTGGTGATGGTAAAGGTTCCTCCTGTCATTTCTTCAATAGACAATTTGTTATCTCTTGCTTTGGTTGCCAATCTTACCACCTCTTTCTCAATCTCATCAAAACTCATGGATTCAGCATTTCTGATGACAGGCACCACCAAACCTTTAGGGGCGGAAACCGCAATGGAAATATCACAGAAATCATTGTACACAATTTCATTCCCATCGATCTGGGCATTAACAGCAGGCCATTCCTGAAGAGCTACGCAAACAGCTTTGGTAAAGAATGACATGAAACCCAAATTCACGCCATGCTTTTCCTTAAACTGATCTTTGAATTTTTTTCTAAGCTCCATAATCGGACCCATGTTCACTTCATTGAAAGTAGTCAACATGGCCGTTTCATTCTTCACCGCAACCAGTCTTCTGGAAACTGTTCTTCTCAACGAAGACATCTTCTCTCTTCTGCTTTCTCTTGATCCAAATGTTTTTGGTGCAGGAGCGGTATCTTCTGATTTTGCAGGAGCGGGTTTGGCAGCCGCTTGTGGAGCTGCCTGAGATTTAGGTTGTGCGCCTAAAGCATCTTCTTTTGTTATTCTACCGTCTTTTCCTGAACCGGCGATATCAGCGGTACTCAAACCTTTTTCTGCAATAATTTTAGCAGCAGCAGGAGAAGCATGCCCGGTAGCATAGGTTTCTGTTCCTGTAGTAGGTGCAGCAACAGAAGGTGCTTCGGTTGAAGAAGGTTTTGAAGAAGTAGGGGCTCCTCCTTCCACAACTTCTATTTTACAGATCAAACCACCAATTTCAAGGGTATCCCCTTCTTTGGCTACATGTCTTAAAATTCCTGTCGCTTCCGCCGGTAATTCAAAAGTGGCTTTATCAGAGTCAACCTCAGCGATGATTTCATCCAATTCCACATAATCTCCATCTGCCTTCAACCAAGAGGCAAGTGTAACCTCTGTAATCGACTCACCCACTGTAGGTACAATCATATCTTTCACTTCTCCGGTTTTACCACCTCCTGAAGTCGCGATGGCCTGTGGTGCAGGTGCATTTGCAGCTGGTGCTGCACTTTTTCCAGCCCCTTCTTCAATGACGCAGATAACAGCTCCAATTTCCAGCGTGTCTCCCTCCTGGGCTTTGATGCTCAATGTTCCCGCAGATTCAGCGGTCAACTCAAAAGTTGCTTTATCTGATTCCAGTTCACAGATGACCTCGTCCATTTCCACATGGTCACCGTCTTTTTTAAACCATTGTCCTATGGTTACTTCTGTGATAGATTCCCCTACTGCAGGGACTTTCATTTCTAGGCTCATTGTTTTTTCTTTTACCCCCAAACCCATATTCCGGATCCAAGGTTAATTTAACTTGTTATGATTTAAATTAAACCTAAAACCTGAAGCTATTATTAACATCAGGTTTAGGGGTTTTTTATGAAAGTTTTAATGCTTTATTAATAATATCATTTTGCTCCTGAACATGGACTTTATGGTAACCCGTTGCCGGAGAAGCTGATGGTTTTCTGGCAATGACATCCATCTTGATCTCTTTATACAACATCCTTAATAAATAGTTCCAATATCCCATGTTTTCAGGTTCTTCCTGTACCCAAACAATTTCTGCATTTTTATATGCTTTCAAAATTTCAATCATTTGTTTTTTAGGAAGCGGATGAAGTTGTTCAAGGCGTATGATGGCAATATCCTTGATTTTTTCTTTCTCCCTTATTTCCTCCAGGTCATAATAGATTTTCCCGGAACAAAGGAGTACTCTCTTGACATCTTTTGCCGCTACAGTTTTATCTTCAATGATTTCCCTGAAACCTCCATTGGTAAATTCTTCTAAAGGAGAAAATACTTTCGGATGTCTGAGTAAAGATTTGGGTGACATTACTACACAGGGTTTTCTGAATTCCCAAGCCAACTGCCTTCTCAATAAATGGAAGAAATTGGAAGGTTCAGTAATATTGGCAACTACCATATTATATTCAGCAGCCAACTGAAGGAATCTTTCCGGACGGGCATTGGAATGCTCGGGGCCCTGACCTTCGTAACCATGGGGCAATAACATGACAATCCCGTTCATTTTCCCCCATTTGGATTCACCTGAAGAAATAAACTGATCGATCATAGTTTGGGCTCCATTTGCAAAATCTCCAAATTGAGCTTCCCAAATGGCCAAGGTATGTGGATTGGCCATTGCATAGCCATATTCAAATCCCAAAACAGCATATTCTGATAACAATGAGTTATAAATATGAAACTGCCCTTTACTGTCCTTCAATTCTTTAAGGAAATTGTAAGGCTTATTGGTATTGGAATCATGAACTACGGCATGTCGGTGGGAGAAAGTTCCCCTCTGTACATCCTGACCGGTTATCCTTACTGTTTTCCCTTCCAAAAGTAAAGACCCATAGGCCAATAATTCAGCTGCGGCCCAGTTCAAAGATTTGGCACTGAAATACATATCCTTTCTTTGTTTCAGTTGAACCTCAATCTGCTTGATAGGCTTGAAGCCTTTGGGAATAGTGGTTAGGGCTTCTGCTACTTTTTCTACCATGTCAAGGGAAATCGAAGTATCCGGGGACTTTTCAAAATCCTCAGGCGTAGATCTCCTCAATTCCTGCCATGCTTTTTCGAATTTAGTAAACTGATAAGGAAGAGGTTTTTCTTTCACCATATTCAGCCTGTCCTGCAGCAGCTGTCTGAACTCCTCATCCATCTGTTTGGCAATCTTTGCATCGATATCACCTCTTTCCGTCAATCTTTTCACATAGATTTCCCTTGGGTTAGGATGCTTAGAAATGATATTGTACAGTTCAGGTTGCGTGAATTTAGGTTCATCAGATTCATTGTGTCCATGCCTTCTATAGCAGACCATATCAACGAAAATATCCTTATCAAATTTCTGCCTGAATTCAGCAGCAAGATTAGCAGCAAAGACCACTGCTTCTGCATTGTCACCGTTCACATGGATTACAGGGGCGTCAATCATTTTTGCCACATCTGTACAATAGATAGAAGAACGGGCATCATCAAAATCGGTAGTGAAACCTACTTGGTTATTGATGACAAAATGTACAGTGCCTCCTGTATTATAACCCTTCAAACCTGCCATCTGGGTTACTTCATAAACAATACCCTGACCCGCAACAGCCGCGTCTCCATGAATTAAAATAGGAAGGGCTTTTTTAGAATTTCCTTTATGTTGGGAATCTATTTTAGCGCGGATAAATCCTTCCACCACAGGATCTACCGCCTCTAAGTGGGAGGGGTTAGGTGCCAATTTTAGATTGACTTTCTTATTTCCAGTAGTAATGATATCAGAGGAATAACCCATATGGTACTTCACATCTCCGTCACCCATGGTTAGATCAGGCTTTGCAGTTCCCTCAAATTCAGAAAATATCTGCTCATAGGTTTTACCCATGATATTGGCAAGGACATTCAATCTTCCCCTATGTGCCATCCCGATCATTACTTCCTCAACACCTAAATCTGCACCCTTGTTGATCACTGCATCTAAAAATGGGATGGTGCTTTCCCCACCCTCCAAAGAGAAACGCTTTTGTCCTAAATATTTGGTGTGCAAAAAATTCTCAAAAACAACCGCCTGGTTCAATTTGAAAAGGATCCTCTTCTTTTCATCAACAGATGGATTGAAAGCCAATGCTTCCTTCTCAATTTTGGTTTTCAACCAATCCAACATTTCCGGTTCTCGGATATATTGGTATTCAAAACCAATGGCTCCTTCATAGATAATTTTTAAGGACTCAACAATTTTAGAAAGTTTGGCGGTACCTATTCCAATTTCTTTGCCAGCCTGAAATTCCGTATTCAGGTCATTATTATCCAAACCAAAATCTTCAATATCCAGCAGGGCTTTTCTGTCCCTTCTTTCTCTTACCGGATTGGTTTTGGATCGCAAATGCGCCCTGGATCTATAGGCATGAATCAATGCACGTACTTTGATTTCTTTGGGCAATTGTTCCATATCCATAATGGTCCCTGGGGTAGCTAAAGCACCCTTGGGAGAGGAAGCCACTGTTTCAGAGCCATTGGAAGTTTTAACAGCGCCACCTTCGACATCTTCCCCAAATTTGGTAATGGCAAAATCAAAGCCATCGAAAAATGTCTTCCAACTTGGGTCAATAGATTCAGGATTGGATTTGTAATCGGCATATAACTCATCTATATAGGCCACATGCGCATTGGAAATGTAGGAAAATTTATCCATTTTGATTTTGAGCTTACCACACAAATATAGAAGGAAAAAAAGAGCTTTAAAAATCGTATATTCGTTTATACAAATACCAAACTTTAAATAATAAATATTAATATTAATAATTTTTTATTTAGTTAAGACAGAGAAATTGCCTTATTAAAAAATAAAATTGTTAAAAATCATGATTTTAATAATAAAAACATGAAAATCACCTATTAGTTCACAATAAAAATTTAAAAAAAGAATCATGCATGTACAAAATAAATTTTCAATTACAACCATAAACAGGCCTGAAAGGCCGCTCTGTTTCAGCCCGGGATAAAATCCAGGGTTATAGGGTAACAGATGACAGTTAATAAGGACTGATCTATAAAAAAGGTTGTAGTTTAACCTTGATTCTAAGACATCATGCTAATTAAGGTTAGGAAGCAAATTCGGGATGAGGGACGAAGAGAATATGATCCTGAAAGGATCGAGCTTTTTAATAGCCCATGGCGCAACCATGGGTTTTGAAAATTAAGGTATTCAACCTTTCTTTTCTGATTGAATCAGGATTGGTTTACGGTATTTTGTGCTGAAATCAAAATTGCAAAAGGATATTGTATAAGTGCAAATGATGATAGATTTTGATTTTTTTCAAAAAAAAAAAAACAGCGCCCAAAAGGCGCTGATTTTTTTATGAAGAAAGTTTACTAGTTAACTTTTATTGTAATGTAGGAGGCCATGGTTTTCCCTCATTGGCGAACAAGGTAACCGTACCAGTTTCATTATCAGAATTAACCCAAGAGAATCTCAATTCCGCTCCATTATTGCTGATAAAGTTAAAGGTATAAGAAGCACCATATTTATCAGATCCAGAGAAGGACAAGATTCCACAGGAATCATTCAACCTTACATTACCATTGCCCCAAGTATCCCCATAACACTCCCAGAATCCGAAGGTGGCATCTGATACAGTGTAAGCAGTAGAATTAGGAACTGGAGTGAAGGTAACTTCTCCTGTAATGGTGCCTGGACAAGATCCATAAATAGACTGCATGGCAGTAGATTCATATTGATAAGTGCCTCCAAGGTCAGTTGGACAAACTACGTTCACATTGTATAGGAAAGGAGAATCATAGAAGAAACCGCCCGCAACGTCTGCAGATCTGTTATCCCAACCGAATTCTCTACCAAATTTATCAGTAGCAACCAATCGGAATTCAAAAGTATCTCCACCTTCAACTGTTGCATTGGTCAATCCAACAGCAGCAATTGCTTCCGCAGCAGAAACTTCAAAACTTGCTCTCTTATAAAGTGTTGTAGGATGGTTTGGATTCTCTGCAGCTTGCTGAAAGTCAGCACGGCTTAACGTCTTAACCAAAACATCATTTACATCAGAAGCAGTTCCGGCAGGCCTGAATTCAAATCCCACACCTGGAATTAATCTTCTATGTCTTACACGGATTTCAACAGATTCTAAGGTTTCCCCACCTTCAGCATCCACTGCTTCGATCGTAAGTTGGAATTTGGAACTAGCCAATTCGAAGAAGTTAAATGTAAGACTTGTTGGCGCTGACCTGATCGTACGAAGATACAATGCAGTGTCAAAGGTTTTATATGGTATATTAGGATCTACGAAGTCAGTACATGAGGAAATAACCATCAAGATAGACATCAACAATCCATAACCTAATTTTTTCATTTTCATAATTTCTGTGATTTAGAGATTAATACACCCAATCATTACCTTCAGGATTGGTATCCCAGAACACACGCTCTCTTTGAGAACCCTTTTGAACCGCTCTGTTATTGGTAACCAAGTGGTTGTTAGGATAGAATAATGATCTTGGGAAATCACCAAAGTTGGCCAGTAAGCCAGGCTGCATACCATCAGGTTGACCTGTTCTTCTGTAAAGATTATAGGATTCGTTACCGTTTCCGTACAAAGCCAACCAATATTCTCTACCAATGAAATACATTTTTCTTGCGTCAGCAGCTGCATCAAATTCATTATTTACAAAAGTTATGTAGCTATCTACCGCTCTGTTATAGGTAGCCAAATCTTCAACTGCATTGATAGCCGCGGACTGACTGATAGCAGCAAAGGCTCTTACATAGTTGAAAGACTTCCTCATACCTGCTTCCAAATGAACTTTAGCTTTGGCAGTATCTTTGATGCTGGCAATAGTCTGATAAGCTTCAGCTAACATGAAGTCAACGAAAGCTGGCAACATGATAGGTTGAATTCCAGCACCTGCAGCACCTGCAGTTGGAGATACAGCTCCACCTCTGTTGTCATCATACTTACCGCCTGCAGGATATGCACCCCAAGCAGTTCTTCCATTACCATCCGGTGGAATACCCTCAGCGTTTAGGTGATCTCTACCCCAGTATCCTCTGGTTCCAGGAAGACAGAAAGGAAATCCACCAGCCAAATAATGACCAGGAGCAATTTCACCCAAGCATCTTAACTGATCTGGATCTGTTGGATTGGCCACAACCTGTCTGTATAAATAAAATCTAGCTCTTGGATCATCAAAACCTTTTTCCTCAGTCAAATGGAACATATACCAAGTAGACTGATAGTCACCACCACCACCTGGCTGATACTGACCTCCAAATCTTGGATGACGGGAATCAGGGTCAGTCAAATTGGTACCATATCTATACACAAATTCCTGTCCTGGCTCAATGAAATTATTTTCAGCTACCAAAGCAGTAATGGCAGAAGCAGCACCGGCAGCATCAACCAATTTTCTGTTCAAATGCAATTTCAATTGCAATGAATTGGTCAATTTTACCCAATTTGCCCAAGTACCACTGTAAAACAAATCCTGAGGAGCACCTGCGGATGTTTCTGTAAAATCAAGTTTAGCTTGAGTCAAATCAGCTAAAGCAGCAGCATATATTGCAGCTGGATCATCATAACCAGGATTAAATTCATTGGGATCCAAAGCAGCTGAATAAGGTACTGCATTGAAATAATCCACCAAGGTCATCAAAACGTAAGCTCTGATGGTTCTTGCCATACCCAAATGTCTTCTGAAATTCACAGGCTCAGCTCTACCTTCCAGAAATTTGATGTCATTCAGGATATTGGCATAGGCATTTGTCCAGATACCATTAAAGTTAACGGGCACATAAGCTTGCTCATACAAGTTTGAACCTTGGTTCAACATCCTGGTCAATCTCATTCCATTATCTCCTGTAGCATTAAAAAATGCCGCAAAATCAATCTGAATTCTGTTCATTACCAAGTTCAAATCTGCCGTTGAAGCAGTTACTGCGTTTGGATCATCTTGGAGATTCAAGTCGCAGGCACTTACCACCAATAAACTCAAGGCGATAAATAAACTATATATTCTTCTTTTCATTATCTATTTCGTTTTAGGTGATTAGAAAGTAAGGGTTACTGTACCACCAAGTCTTCTGGAGCTAGGTCCTGTCACGAAATCAAAGCCTAAACCGTTACCCACGCCAAGACCCAAAACATCTGGATCATAGTTCATGTTTGGAGGGAAGTTCAAGGCTTTAAACCAAAGGTTCGTTCCACTCAAAGCAACAGAAGCTCTTTTAAACGGAGTCTTAGAGATAAGACTGCTTGGAATATCATAACCAATGGAAAGCTCTCTCAATCTTATAGCAGAACCATCAAATACGTTAGATTCGTCTGCACCAGTATGATACTGGTTAAAGAAGTAGTTAGCAGCTGTTACCTGAATGTCGTTAGGTGTTCCATCTTGCTTCACACCTGGAAGGATGAAGGTCAATTCCCTATCCACAACTGGGTCTTTGGTTACACCCCTTGCCAAGGTGGCAGTCACAGTGTTGGAATAGATCACACCTCTATGTCTGTACTCTAACATGAAGTTGAAGAAGAATCCTTTGTAACGGAAGGTGTTGATCCAAGAACCGGTCCAAGCTGGGTTAGGGTCACCCAATTCAACCAATTCAGCAGCAGTCTGATAATCACCAGAAGGCAACACTATTGGCTGTCCAGTCTGCTCATCTCTTGCAAAACCAGTACCTTTGATGATGTTGAATGGCTTTCCAGGAATAGCGAAGTTACCCAAATCGGTAAATCCAGCTACCACGATTTCATCCAATCCTTCAGTCAATTCCATGGTCACTGTTCTGTACAGTGTGAAGTTTACAATAGATTCCCATGTGAAACCACTAGGTCTGCTCACTGGAGTAGCCGTAGCCTGGAATTCAATACCCCTGTTTCTGATTCTACCGATGTTAACCGCAGTAGAAGTAAATCCTGTTGCAGGGTCAATAGGAGAATTAGTAATCAGGTTTCTGGTATTCTTTTGATACAAGGAGAGGTCAAATCTCAATTTGTTGTTGAACATGGTAGATTCCACACCAAACTCGATCTCTTCGTGTAACTCAGGCTTCAGGTTAGGATTACCCAAAGTAGTACTTACGGATTGAGTTTGGAACAGAGAACCAGCAACATTCTGGAATGCTCTTGCATTTTGGTTCAAGATGTTTCTTGTGCTGTAAGGAGATGGGAAACCCGCAGAAGTACCATATCCGAATCTCAATTTAAGGTCATTTACAGTGGAAGAGTTCCAGTTAAATGCCTGAGAAGGAAGGAAGGAAACGGATGCACCTGGATACAAAATTCTTTGGTTCTCAGGCTCTACAGTTGAAGTCCAGTCATTTCTTGCAGACAAGTTTAAGAAAAGGTAATCATCATAATCCAAAGTCACGTTGGCATAGATACCCATCCTTCTTTGCTCTTCATTATATTGGAGAGGAACGTTATTCAAAGGATCTCTCGAAGATGCCTGAAGGAAGTTGGAATGTCTGAAGAGGTTAAGGGCCAATTGGCCAGTGGAAACCAAACCGTCCTGAGTGTAGACGTCATATCTGGAGTTACCACCCAATAATGCAGAGAAACCGATTTTGTCAGAAAGGTCTGTTCTATAAGTAAAGACCAAATCCTGGTTCCAAATGGTGTTGGTAATATAGACACTTTTGTAATAACCTGTGTCAATCAAAGTACTCACACCTCCACGGCCACCTTTGTTATATCTGCTTTCTCTTGATTCGGAATAAGTATCCAAACCAATTCTATAAGTAGCAGAGAATTTATCATTGAAGTCATAATTCAAGGAAGTAGAATTGAAGAATCTGTTCACTTTAGACTGATTCACATAATTCTCTACCAACCAATATGGATTCAACTGGTCACCGTTGGAACGGTAGTGAACGTTACTTCCATCGGTTGGATTGGTGTAAGGAAGGTTCTTCAAATCATAAGAACGCGGAACATACAAGGTATTGGCAAATGCAGAAGGAATACCTCCCGAAGGACCTGAACCATAAGCTGCGTTAACCGGAGGAGAAAGCAGGTCAGTAATAGCGAAAGTAAATGATGAGTTCACAGAGAACTTATCAGTAATCGCTGAATTCACACCCAAACCGAAGTTGAATTTTTCCAAATTGTTTCCTGGCAGGAAGCCTTCGTCATTTGTATAACCGAAAGAAGCAGAGAAACCTGTTCTGTCAGATGAACCGGAAAGCTGTACAGAAGTATTGGATACCAAACCAGTCTGGAAGAAAGCTGTAGTCACATCCTCATAAGCTTTGAAGTCATATCTAATAGGAGTTGTAGAAGGAGTTCCGTCTGCATTCGGTACGAAGAATTCAGGGAAAGCATTTCTAATACTAGCACTTCCTGAAGAAGCAATCGGGTGGTTAGTCTGTAAGCCAATGTCCAATCTTGGACCAAAGTTAGAGAAGAACAATCCAGGTTGCTGTTGGAAACCGTTACCATAGAACTGACCGTAAGAAGGCAAGGAAGCCGCTTTGTTGCTGAACAAAGACTGGTTAATGGTCACCTCAGCAGCACGTCTTTTACTAGCTCCTGATTTAGTGGTGATCAAAATTACACCGTTTCTACCTTGGTCACCATACAATACCGTTGCGGAAAGCCCCTTCAACACGGAAACATTTTCAATGTTGTTTGGATCGATATCCAAGAAACGGCTGGAAGTGGTAGCACCACCGGTGGTGAATCCGTTTGTTGTATTAGTGTTAGTGTTAAAAGGAACACCGTCCACAACGAACAAAGGCTGGTTTGAGCCGGTAGCAGAGGAGTAACCCCTGATGATGATGTTTGTACCGGAACCGGACAAACCGTTAGTTGCAGTGATGTTTACACCAGCAACTTTTCCTTGCAAGACCCTGGAAACATCAGCTTCCGGTCTGTTTTGGATTTGCTCATCACCTACAGTGGTAACGGCATAACCCAAAGCTTTCTTTTCTTTCTCGATTCCGATCGCCGTTACAACCACTTCTGATAGTTGTGAGGCATCTACGGCAAGAGTGATGTTGATAACAGATCTGTTGCCGATCGCTTCTTCCTGGGTCTTCAAACCCACAAAAGAGAAGATCAACACGTTAGATCCTTCAGGTACACTTATAGAGTAATTACCATCCAAGTCGGTGGTAGTACCTATAGTAGTACCTTTGACGAGAACGGATGCGCCTGGCAAGCCCAGTCCGTCTTCATCGGAAATTACCTTTCCGGTAATTACCCGTTGTTGCGCCGACACCTCAAACGTGAGTGCCATGGTGAAAAGCGCAATAACAAAGAGTAAAGCTTTTCTCATAAGGTATTTTAGTTTAGTTGATGCGTAAATAAAATTTATTTATCGCACTTTTCAAAATGAGCAAAACATTCCTTCAGATGACTGATTATTCACAAAAAATTTAATTTTTAACTAATTTTAACATACTTAAAATAAATTAATTACTATCATTTCTATATAAATTAATAAAAATATAAAATTCAGATAATGAATGGGGCAAAAACATGTTGAACGGTGCATAAAAGTGATTATTTGGAAAATACACTTCATAAAGCTATAAAAACCAGGATATACCCAGATTAAAAGGAAGATTTCCAAATTATATTTTGTGATTTTTTTAATAGCTTAATTTTCACTAATTGAAAATTTTTTTGAATTTTTTTGCAATAAGTTTATAAAAACTAGTCTTAAATTAAATATTTTTCATTAAAACAACCTTTTTGTTAATTTAAAAAAATAAAAAATCAGTGATTTAAAAAGGAATTAAAAGTAAATGGTTAATTCAGGAAAAAAATTTTGAATCTTTTATCAGTCAGGGGGCAAAATATAGATCTGAAACAATTTTTTTTGTGAAAATTCAATTTTTAGGTTTCAAAAACAGAAAAATAGGCTAGAATTAAGCACATCAAAAAAATTTCAGGGTCTTGCCTACTTTTCTTTTAATATAAAAACAACAAAACCTGTACTCAATTGAACAAAATATTATTCTGAATGGAAAAATAAACCCAAATGAACCCGAATTCTTAGTTATTTGATAATTGGTAATTGGTAATTGGTAATTGATAATTGGTAATTACTAATTACAAAGCCCCAATTCCTTTTTACCTACCCTGCAACCTGGCTCCTCACTAACCCAATATCCATAGGAATTACCAAAACTTTTCTTCACGCTTGTCACGTCCTGAATTTACTTGACACTTTTTTTATTGTTTTTCTTATGTTTTCAATCCTCTTAAATGCCCATTAGCCCAAGTAAGGAAATCTGTCAAGGCCGGAGCGAAGCGACGTTCATATAGCCTTGACAGGTTTCTGTCTTGGGCTACTTTTGCGTTTGAGAGATGAAAACACTGATACACTCTCATGTACTTCAATCGGCTTGTTCATATTTAATGAACAGTGTGGCCTCTTTTCATTGTAGGCCCATACTCCATGTCTTACCGCTGCAAACGCCTCTTTGAGATTCTTAAACCTGTCCCCAAGTTTATATTCAATTTTTAGAATCCCGTTAACCCGCTCTGCCATTGCATTATCATAGCAATTCCCAGCTTCTCCCATACTTGATTTTATCCCTTCCTTTTCCAGCAATTCAGTATAAATCTTACTGCAATACTGAAAGCCCCTGTCTGAGTGATGAACAATGCCTTCTGTTGACGGACATTGTCCTATCGCCATTTTCAAGGCTTCTACAGCACATTTTGACTCAAGCGTATTCCCCAAATACCAGCCTACTATCTTCCTGCTGTATGCATCGGTAATAAGATACAGGTACCTGAAGGAATCACCGACACGGATATAGGTTATGTCCGAAACCCAGGCCTGATGGGCAGAGGTCCAGACCTTACCGTTGAACAGATCCTTATATTTACTGTAGCGCATGAATGACTGTGTTGTAACAACATACTTCTTCTTGCGCTTGACCAGCAGGCCTTCCGAACGTAACAAGCCAAAGAGCCTGTCCCTTCCTATGCTGATCCCTAACTTCTCGGTATCTTCTCTGATCAGC
>NZ_JBHUIV010000014.1:0-197030 GCF_042683085.1 Shivajiella indica
TGTTGAAATGCAACTCAAATCTTCAGGGAAAAAGCTGAGAAAGACCTTGCTTTTGAACGAGAGTCAGCGAAAACTGGCAAAAATGTTCAATTTTTGATTTTGGGTGTCCCAGTGTCGAAGTCAGGAGCTTGCTATGGTTTCCAGCTTTTTGGGTGGTATGCTTTGTGTTATTCTTTTATACTGCCTCCTTCATGTATTTTACCTCTTTTGGTTATTTGATAACAATGGAAAGAGAATTGAGACTAATATTAGGTTCTATTTTAAGAACCTTAAGTGGTTTGATGTATATGGTCATGGGTTTAGCTTATCTTTTACCTTATTTCCAAAAAAAGTTTTTCTTAGCCCCTGAAAAGTATTAAATTAGGAATTCGGGATCTTTTATTACATTCACTTTTAAAACATTAGCCATGAATCAAGAAGATTTAAAAAAATTCGTAAAGCCTTACAGAGAAACTATTAGGGTTGGAGAACCAGGTCTCGATGACCAAGGAAGGGCGATTAAAGATCAGACCCAATGGGTATTTCTTGATAGAGAAACCATTGAAAAACTTTTAAGAATGACAGATGCTCAAAAAGGTGGAATAAAAATTTATTTTGGTCAATACGATAGGGAAAACCTTTATTTAGTACCACAGGATAGAAGGGATAGAGATCAATACATCGGAAAAATTTCAGTAGCCCTTTCTGCAGCCAACACCGAGCAAGATGGCATTTTTGATGTATTTTTGAATTCAGAAGGCAAAAGAAGTGATGCTAATTCCATTGAAAATGGGGGTATTATTTGTCCTCCTTATTGTAAGCCCCCAATAAATCCCTGATTTTATTCCATGTGGTTAGGGTATTTCATTTTAGTATGCATTGCGGCGCTGGGAAGTGGGACACTACTTTTCTTTGATTTGGGGCCTTTCAAAAAATTACATCGCATCATCCTAATCATTCTAGTCCTTGTAGCTATTGTGGAAAACCTAGGGTTCTATTTGGCAAATAGTGGTAAACCCAATATCGTTTACTATAATGCCATATTTGTATATATTTTACCCGTTTTGTATTTATTTTTTTTCAGAGAAATCTTCCAACAGGGAAGAGTGAAAAATGTACTTACAACATTGGGGGTTTTATTTTTATTATTTGGGACCATCAAATCTCTTTTTTTTACTTCTTTTCTTGAGTTTCATCATAATTCCTATATTCTTGGTTCTGTGATAATCCTAGGCTGTTGTCTTAACTTTTTTTACAACCTGATCAATAAGAATTTATTTATTGAACAAAACTTATTAAGATTTCCGGTTTTTTGGATAGTAACCTTTCTTCTGTTTTTTTACTCCAGTTCAATTTTAAATTTTGCTTCCATTAGATATGTCAACACTTCGAATTATGAATTAATGCAAATGATGCAAAACATCATTAATACTTTAGGAGCTTTAATGTATTTGGTTTTTGCCATTAGTTTTTACCTGCCCTTGATCAATAATAAAAAGGCCAAAATAACCCGCAATCTGAATTGATTTTTAGGATAAGACGTATAAAAATGTGTATTTTTAGTCAAATCATCCATTTATAGGTTTCTTTGGCATGGATAATTCAGGAACGGAAGTTTTCTACATCGTATTATTGGGTTTTGTATTGATGTTGTTGATGGGCTCATTTATAGTTACTATGGTGATTATTCATCGTCAAAAGCAGCTACAAAATCAACAAAAACTGGCAGCAGTGAGGGCAGAATACGAAAAAACAATCATCAATGCTGAGAAAGAAATTAGGGAAAATACCCTTACACAGGTTGGGAGGGAACTCCATGATAATATTGGCCAACTCCTTTCTTTGGCTAAAATGAATTTGGCAAGTTCGAAACCTGAAAAAGTATCCGAAGGCAAGTCCATGCTCAACCAAATAATCAAAGAAGTGAGGGCTCTGTCTAAATCCTTAAACCTTGATTGGGTAGAATCCATCACTTTAGAGGATTTTATACAGAATGAGTTAGCCAAGTTGGAGAGTGCTGCCTTTTGCCAAACACAATTCGAAAAAAAGGGAGAAGAAATTCCATTGGATAAAGACAAAAAAATCATTCTGATCAGGACCATACAGGAGTGTCTGAACAATGCTATCAAACATGCCAAAGCTCATACCATCAGCTTTGGTATGTATACCCATTCAGGGCAATTTATTATTTCTATGAAAGATGACGGAGTTGGTTTTGATACATCGCAGGTAAGAAGTGGTTCCGGGATGTATAACTTGAAAAGCCGAATGAATGCCATAGGAGGAGAATTTGCCTTACAATCTGAGCTTGGAAAAGGCACAGAAATCAAACTCTCCTTGCCAATATAGAATCCTTGACTTATATTTTGTTTCTGAAAATTATCACCCAATTATAGATGATCCATATTGCACTGGCGGATGACCACAAAATGTTCGCAAAGGGTATAGAAAGCCTTTTGGAGGAGGAAGATGATTTTTTGATCAAGGGAGTGTTCAATAATGGGGTGGAGCTGATGGATTTTTTGAAAAATAATCCTGTGGACATTGTCCTGACGGACATGAATATGCCTGAAATGGATGGAACAGGTGTAATTGAAGCCACGAAAAAAAAATTCCCTAAAATCAAAGTAATTGTGCTCTCCATGTACGATGACCAAGTGATATATGATAAATGTATACGCCTAGGAGCAGATGCCTATGTGCTCAAGGGCTCAGACCCTGATGAATTGATTTACACCATCAGGGAAGTTCACGAAGGGAATTATATACAGGATTTCAGAAAGGTACTTTTCCAACAGGATGATGACAAATATCCGGATCACTACAAAGAAAGATTTAAACTTTCCCGAAGAGAACTGGAAATTTTACGGCTCATCAAAGACGGAAACATGAACAAAGAAATTGCCCAAATTCTTTGTTTGAGTCAATATACAGTAGAATCCCACCGTAAGAAAATCCATCAAAAACTTGGGGTCAGTTCTGCCGTGGAATTGGTTAAAAGAGCTATTGAGATGAACCTTTGAAATTTCAAATTATCAATTACCAATCAATCAAATTTTAAAATACAAGGTTTTTAGACAGTCACGCTATATAACTCTTTCAATTTATCCACTGTATAATCTATTTCTTCAAGGGTATTGAACCTGCTGAATGAAAACCGAACAGCCTCTCTCTCGGAATTATGTCTTAATGCCCTTAATACATGGGATCCAGTGGTAGCACCACTGCTACAGGCAGAACCTCCTGAAGCTGAAATGCCATTCAAATCTAAATTAAACATTAACATACCCCTATTTTCTTCAGAAGGGGGCAAGCTTACATTTAACACAGTGTACAAGCTTTCCTCTAAATTCTCAGAAAGACCATTAAATAAAACCCCCGGAATATTCTCTTTTAACAAATCAATTAGCCTCTTTTTAAGATCTTCGATATGTCTTCTATGACCCTCCATATGTTCGTAGGCTAGTTCAAGTGCCTTTGCTGTACCTACAATTCCTATAACATTTTCCGTACCACCCCTCATATTTCTTTCCTGGGCTCCACCATAAATGAAAGGATGGATTTTCTTGTCTTTTCTGACATACAAAAAACCTGATCCTTTGGGTCCATGGAATTTATGGGCTCCGGCCACAACTGCATCTACAGGAAGGGTTTTGAGGTCATGCACAAAATGCCCCATGGTCTGAACCGTATCGGAATGGAAAAACACTTCATAGGCTCTTGCCAACTCCCCAATCCTATTAATGTCATTGATATTTCCAATCTCATTATTAGCGTGCATTAAAGAAATAAAAGACTTGGGATTAACTTTCAACAAGTCTTCTAATTGGCCTAAGTCAATTTCACCCTTTTCATTAACATCCAGGATGCTCAATTTGATTTTTCCTTTCTTGGCACATTCCTGCAAAGTGTGTAAGACAGCATGGTGTTCAATGGGAGATGTTATTGCATGGGTAATCCCATGGGTTTCTATTCCACAGACAATCGCAGTATTATCAGCCTCTGTACCTCCTGAGGTAAAAAAAATCTCTGCAGGACTTGCGTTTAGCAATTCCGCCACTTTTTTTCTGGCTTTCTCTATTGCAGACCTCACTTCTCTACCATGGCTATGAACTGAGGAAGGATTGCCATAATAGGTTTTCATAAAGGGCAACATGGCTTCAATCACACGATCATCCATGGCCGTGGTCGCTGCATTATCAAGATAAACTCTCATTCTTCAAAGTTATAGGGCTGGGAATTTATTTTATCCTAAGACTTTTTTATACAAAGGATGCTTAAAATTACTAATTTTTAATTCAGGAACCTTTGATGACTTCTTTAATGTCAAGAATAATCTTATTGGCAAGATGTTCGGCGGTTGCCTGTGTTTCCGACTCAGAATAGATTCTGATAATGGGCTCTGTATTTGATTTTCTTAAATGAACCCATTCCTTTTCAAACTCAATCTTCACCCCATCAATATCATTGATAGGATGCTTACTGTATTTTTCTTTAATTTTTTCCAATATCTTATCCACATCAATTTCCTGCGTGAGTTCGATTTTGTTTTTGGATATGTAATATTGTGGATAAGTGGCCCTTAACCTGGAGATACTTTTTCCAAATTTTGCCAAATGGGTCAGGAACAAACCTATTCCAACCAATGCATCACGGCCATAATGGGATTCCGGATAAATCACTCCACCATTTCCTTCCCCCCCTATAATGGCATGGGTTTCCTTCATTTTGTTCACTACATTGACTTCACCAACTGCAGCAGCATGATATTTACCGCCCCTATTTTCAGTTACATCCCTTAATGCCCTTGTAGAGCTAAGGTTAGAAACACTATTCCCGGAGGTATGGGCCATAACGTAATCTGCTACTGCCACCAAAGTGTACTCCTCTCCAAAAGGAGACCCATCCTCATGCAAAAAACAAAGCCTATCCACATCTGGATCAACAACTATTCCCAAATCGTATTTGCCTTTGTTCAACTTCTCGGAAATATCCCTCAAATTTTCAGGTAAAGGTTCTGGATTATGGGGAAAATGACCATCAGGCGTGCAATACATTTCTTCAATATCCTCCACTCCAAGAGCCCTCAATAACTTTGGTAATGCAATTCCTCCAGTTGAATTGACACAGTCTATAACAACTTTGAATTTTCGTGCTGCAATAGCTTCTCTATCAACCAATTTCAACCCCAGAACATGCTCCACATGTCTATCAATATAATCTTCGATTAGGCTATATTTCCCAAGTTTTTTTACTTCAGCAAAAGTAAAATCTTCTTTTTCTGCACTTTCCAGAATAGATTTACCTTCTGCGTCTGAAATAAACTCTCCTTTATCATTCAGCAATTTCAGGGCATTCCACTGGATAGGATTATGACTGGCTGTAAGGATAATCCCTCCACCAGCTTTTTCAAGAGGTACTGCCAATTCAACGGTAGGAGTTGTACTCAAACCCAAATCGACGACATCAATTCCTAATCCCTGAAGTGTGGCAGAAACTAGTTTGGAAACCATTTCCCCTGAAATCCTTGCGTCTCTTCCAATAACCACCTTAGGGTTTTTTGTTTGCCGGATCACCCAGGATCCATAAGCTGAAGTAAATTTTACAACATCCAGTGGGGTAAGGCCTTCACCTGGCTTTCCACCAATTGTTCCTCTGATACCGGAAATAGATTTAATTAATGCCACGTTGAAATAATTTAATTAATGTTGAAAAATCCTGGCAGACCAGGAAAATAAAAGAATTTATTTGAATTTGGCCAGAACCTTGTCCACTTCATTATCGGGATTGCCGCAAGAACTATTGGCGTCAACAGTTTTTCCACAATAACTGCAGGTTCCTCCATCTTTATTGAGATAAGGATTTTGAGAAGCACAGGTTCCTTTAAACTGTCCGTCCTTTATTAATATCAGTCTTACCGACATTAAAACAAAAAACAGTGCTAGGAATCCCAATGTCAAATATAAGGTTGCCATATCAATATTATTTGCGCAAATTTACGTAATACTTTCAAAACGTCCTCATAATAATAATAGTTTCCCCTTTTATGTCTGAATTATCCTCAAGAGAGGCCCAACTCTCTGCATTTGACCGATTGTTGACCATTATGGATGAATTGAGGGCCCAGTGTCCTTGGGATAAAAAACAAACCCTTGAAAGTCTTCGGCATTTGACAATAGAAGAAACCTTTGAGTTGTCAGATGCCATCCTGGAGAACAATTTAAATGAAATAAAAAAAGAATTAGGGGATTTACTTTTACATATCGTCTTTTATGCCAAAATAGGATCTGAAAAAACAGCTTTCGACATTGGATCTGTAATCAACAGCCTTTGTGAAAAATTGATCAGGAGACATCCACATATTTATGGGGATACAGAGGCAAAAGACGAGGAAACTGTCAAGCAAAATTGGGAAAAAATCAAGCTTCAGGAAAAAGGAAATGTATCTGTCTTGGGAGGTGTGCCCAGATCTCTTCCTGCTTTGATCAAAGCTATGCGCATACAGGAAAAAGCCAGGGGGGTAGGTTTTGACTGGGAGAAAAAACATCAGGTTTGGGAAAAAGTGGAAGAAGAAATGAAAGAATTCAAGGAAGAATTCAATGCAGCTGAAGAAGCAGCAATCAACAAAGAAAAAGCTACTGGTGAATTTGGTGACCTTCTTTTTTCTTTGATTAATTATGCCAGGTTTATTGACATTAACCCTGAAGAAGCTTTGGAGAGAACAAACTTAAAGTTCATCAAACGCTTTCAATATCTTGAAACTGCAGCGCGGGAGGCAGGAAGGAAAATAGAAGATATGACCCTTGCAGAAATGGATGTTTACTGGGAAGAAGCCAAAAAGATTTCAGAAAGTTAATTTGGAAAATTATGTATATCCACTATACTGCCACTAACCAAACATTCGCAGGTTTTTAGAGTGCTGGATATTTGTTGATATTAGATATTTCTAGATATTTATTCGGAAACAATCCTTTATCTTCTCTTAATTTCGCTACTGGTAAGATTAGGTATTTATTCTTAAAGTCTTAATTTTTTGATTTTGAGTTTTGGTCCTTGGATTTGGTTATTGGTAATTGGTAATTAGTAATTGGAAATTGGTAATTACCAACTCCTCATCTTCCAAAATCATCCTGTAATCTTACGATGTCTTCTTCATCAGATGGGTTAAGGGCATCTGTATGCTGCCAAATTTCAGCTACAATTCCCCAATCATCCAAGCCTATCAAACGATGCCTCTCACCTTGCTTTAATTTGATTTTATCTCCAATTTTCAATAGATGTTGCTCTGTTTCTTCATCAGTTAGGCTGGTAGCTACAGCAACTTTACCATCAATACACCGCCAAATTTCAGCCCTTCTGAAATGATACTGCCAGCTCAATCTTTTTCCAGGAGCAACCAGGAGAATTTTGGGACTGAGTTTATCGGAAATTTTTAATTTGTTAAAATCCTCCTCCGGAAAAAAATGAAGGGCAAATTTTTCTGCCTGGGATTCTTCAATGACCAGAAATCCTCCCCAAGGCCTGTTTTTGTCTTCTTTGACAATTTCCAATCCCAAAGATTTTAAAAGCTGTTCTGCTTTTTCAAAAATTTTTTGATTTGATTGCATAAATTGGCATCTATTAATCTTACTAAAATTGATTTTAAAATCTTCCAATCGATTATGTAGGAACAAAAATCTCTTCTATTATAAGTAAAGCGTAAATGAGATAATTAACAAAGTTATCAAATCAAAGAAAATTGCAATAATTGATCTGGCTTTTTTGTAAATTAACCAATAATCATTTTTGATCACTACCTAATCTACTGATTTATTCAAGACTAACCTCACCATGAAAAAACTTATCCTTTTTGGCCTGATAATGGCCATCTGTTTTCCCTCTTTTTCCCAAAGGGGGAAAAGTTCTCAAACAAATGTATCCACACCTTCATTTGACCCCTCTCTATATGAAGGCTTAAAATGGAGAAATATTGGTCCTTTTAGAGGCGGGCGTTCCAATGCTGTTACCGGAATTCCCAATAATGACCAGGTGTATTTTGTTGGATATACCGGTGGGGGAGTTTGGAAAACAGAGAATGCCGGCATTTCTTGGAAAAATATTTCTGATGGACAATTCAAAACAGGTTCTGTAGGTGATATTGCCATCAGCGAATCAGATCCAAATGTCATCTATGTAGGAATGGGAGAACATGCCATACGTGGTGTGATGACTAGCTTTGGAGATGGGGTGTATAAATCCACGGATGGGGGTAAAACCTGGAAAAACATGGGATTGGAAAAAACCAGGCACATTTCAGATGTGGTAATCCATCCTTCCAATCCGGAAATTATATTTGTTGCGGCACAAGGAGCAGCACATGGACCCAGTGAAGATAGGGGAATATATAAAAGTATTGATGGAGGTTCAACATGGAAAAAAGTGCTCTATGTGGATGAAAACACCGGTGCTTCCTCTTTAAGTATGGATTTTAATAATCCAAAAATCCTATATGCGGCAACTTGGGAGCATATAAGGTTGCCATGGCAGGTAAGAAGTGGAGGGGAAGGTTGTGCCATCTGGAAGTCAGTGGATGGTGGTGAAAGCTGGGAGAAAATCAATTCTGGTTTGCCAAAAGAAATGGGAAAAATCGGAATAAGCGTATCACGGGCAGATTCTGATCGGATTTATGCCATTGTAGAAGCCGAAAAATCAGTTGCAGGCGTTTACCGATCCGACAATGCCGGCCAAACATGGAACCACATGACAAATAACCCATTGTTGACCTCAAGATCATGGTACTATATGGAAGTATTGGCTGACCCACATAATCCTGAAGTGGTCTATGTTCTTAATTCTCCCCTGACAAGATCTATAGATGGTGGAAAAACTTTTTCAGTATTACCGGTAAGGCACATAGATACCCATGACCTTTGGATCAATCCCCATAATCCTAATAATTTTATCTTAGGGGATGATGGTGGAGCAGAGATCACTTTCGATGCAGGAAAAAGCTGGTCTTCTCAGGATAATCAACCTACCGCCCAATTTTACAGGGTAAATGTGGACAATCAGTTTCCTTATAAATTGTATGGAGGGCAACAGGACAATACTTCCCTAGTCATCAAAAGCAGAAACAATTACATAGGATTGACAGATAAAGACTGGTTCATCGGACCAGGTTGTGAAAGTGCCTTTTTAGCTTTTGATCCAGACAACCCGGTTTTATTATATGGCGGGTGTTACCAAGGTATCATCGACGTCATGGACATGGACAACGGACATGTAAAAGACATTCGGGCAAATCCTGCAAACATCCTGGCTTATGATGCCCAGGATATGAAATATCGGTTCAATTGGAATGCACCTCTTATTGCCTCACCCCACGATTACAATACGATTTATCATGGGGGGAACATTCTTTTAAAAACCACTAACGGAGGTTTAAGCTGGGAAGAAATCAGCCCAGACCTGACCAGAAACGATAAAAGCAAACAAGGACCTGGTGGAGCTCCCATCACCAATGAAGGAGCAGGAGGGGAAAACTACAACACCCTGAGTTATGTGATAGAATCACCTCTTGAACAGGGCGTGATATATACAGGGAGCGATTGTGGCTTAGTACATCTCACCAAAGACGGAGGCAAGAACTGGGAAAACATTACCCCTCCAAATTTACCGGAAAGCTTAATTCAGTCTATAGAAGTTTCACCTCATGATAAAGGGACTGCTTACATAGCTGCTACCCTATACAAATTTAATGACTTGGGTAACATGAGCTTTAAAACTACTGATTATGGCAAAACCTGGAATCCTATTAATTCAGGTATTGAGAAAGATGACTTTCTCAAAGTAATCCGGGAAGACAAAAAAGTTAAGGGAATTCTCTATGGAGGTGCAGAAAGAGGATTTTATATTTCTTTTAATGCTGGGACAAACTGGCATAAACTCCAATTAAACCTTCCTGTCGTACCTGTAACAGATATTGCCTTTGCGGACAATGACTTGATCGTATCCACAGCAGGAAGAGCTTTCTGGATTTTGGATGATTTAAGTGCTCTACAACAATCCAAAGGAAAGTTTGACGGCCTAACAATATTTCAGCCTAAGCCTACTTATAAGTATGAAGGATATATTCCCTCTTGGATGGACCTTCCTCCAGGTATTGGTGAGAACCCGATGACAGGAGTTATTCTCGATTATTACCTGCCCGTATCCGCTGATTCCCTGGAACTGAAGCTTGAAATATTCAATAGTTCAGGTAAGCTTATCCGGTCTTTAAGCAATATTAAGGATGAAAATTTCAAACCATTTCCTGGTGGGCCTTCTCCTGAACCTGTTATTCCTTCTAAGAAGGGGATCAATAGGTTTGCCTGGAATTTTAGAGGAGAAACCCTTTTGGAAATTCCGAATGCCTTTGTGTATGGTGATTACAGTGGGCATAGGATGGCCCCAGGGAAATACACTGCAAAATTGACCTTTGAAGGTGCCTCATCGGAAACTCCTTTTGAAATAGTGCAGGATCCAAACCTGAAAAATGTGAACCAACAGGATTGGATCGCACAACAGGAATTATTAGTGAAAGCTGAGGCATTGCTTATTGATATCCACCAATCAGTAAATGATATGCGTAAGGTGAAGTCCCAGCTTGAGCATCATAACAATTTGTTGAAAGATAAGGAGGACAGTAAAGATTTGGTTTCCAACGGCGAAGCATTGATCAATAAACTAACAGATTGGGAAAGTAAAATAGTGGAGACACGTCAAAGTAACTTTCAGGATGTGATCAACTTCCCAAGTCAGCTCAATGCGCAATTCTTTGAATTAAGGTCCGCCGTGGATGTCCATGATCCAAGATTAACAGAGGCTGTAAAATACAGATTAGCAGAGTTAGAATCAGAATGGGCTTCTTATCAAAATGTTTTGAATGAATTGATCCAAAAAGACATTCCGGACTATAATGAAAAATATAAGTCTAAAAATATCCCGGCGATCATAAAAGATTAAACCTTTTGAAAGGAAAATAGTCAAAGTAGTTATAGAATAAATTAACTCTTTCTAATTCTCCTAAAACTAAAAAAATGAAAGCAATTACTATTGTCCTTTTTGCAGCACTGATTTCTTTTTCTTCTATTTTGGAAAAGAGTAATACCCTTATTACCGTTGACAAAAGTGAAAGTACAGTCACTTGGAAAGCCAGTAAAGTTACTGGAGAGCATTTTGGAAAAGTAAATATTTCCAATGCTGATTTGGATTATCAAAATGGAAAAATACAAGGTGGCTCTTTTATTATGGACATGACTTCCATCACAGTTGAAGACATTCAAGATGAAGCTTCCAACAAAAGATTAACAGATCATTTGAAGTCTGATGATTTTTTTTCAGTGGAAAAATTCAATTCTTCCTCATTAAAAATCACAGATGCGAAAACCGACAATGGCAAAGATTATCAAATTACCGGTGACCTTACCATTAAGGGAATAAAGAATCCCGTAACCTTCCCGGCAACAGTTGAAGTCATTAACAATAAGGTAGTTGCTACCGCAAAAATAACTTTCGATAGGACCAAATACGATATCAAATACCGGTCAGGAAGTTATTTTGAAAATTTGGCAGATCGCTTAATCTATGATGATGTGAATCTGGAAGTCAAACTTGTTGCAATTACCAATTAAAAAAGAACCCTCAACAAATTAAGCCCGTTCATTGATTTGATCGGGCTTTTTTGTTGAAAAACCTCTATCTTTATGTCAATATGAAGAAAAGATATTTTTCAAAGTAAAATAGCCATGCACTTTTAGTAATTTAGCTTTATGGAGTATAAATGGATGATTAGGGAAAAGGCTGACCCTAAAACAGTAGAATCTCTAAGTAAGGAAATTAACATCAACCCAACTTTAGCCAATATGCTGGTCAATAGGGGTATAGATTCCTTTCAAAAGGCAAAGGATTTTTTTAGGCCTGATTTAGACAAACTTCATGATCCCATGTTGATGAAAGACATGGATAAAGCCGTGGGAAGGCTCAACTGGGCGATAAAAAATGAGGAGAAAATTTTAGTATATGGGGATTATGATGTGGATGGAACCACATCAGTTGCCATGATGTACGGTTATTTAAGACAATTTTACCCAAACGTTGATTTTTATATCCCCGACCGATATAAAGAAGGTTATGGCATTTCTGAGAAAGGGGTCCATTTTGCCGCTGAAAATGGCTTCAAACTGATCATTTCTCTGGATTGTGGAATCAAAGCCATTTCAAAAGTGGCCCTGGCTAAAGAGCTTGGAGTAGATTTTATCATCTGTGACCATCATACCCCAGGAGAAGTGCTACCACCGGCAGTTGCCATATTGGACCCTAAAAGACAGGACTGCAATTATCCTTATAAAGAATTAAGTGGTTGTGGCGTGGGATTTAAACTGATTCAGGCACATTGTAAACATCGTGGAGGGGATAATAGTAAGGTCATGGCATATCTTGACCTATTGGCCATCAGTATTGCCGCGGATATTGTACCCATCACAGGAGAAAACAGGATATTTGCTTACTATGGAATTGAAAGAATCAACAACAATCCCAGACCAGGAATAAAAGCGCTCATCCTCCGAAGTAAAATTGAAAAAGAAATTGAAATTTCGGATATCGTTTTTAAAATCGGACCACGAATCAATGCTTCAGGAAGGTTGGAACATGCCAAAGCATCCGTGGAATTACTGATTTCCAGAGATCTGGAAGATGCTCTGACAAGGGCGGAAATAGTGGATACGGTAAATGCCGCAAGAAAGAACTTTGATGAAAATATCACCAGAGAAGCCCTTTCGATGATAGAAAGTATGGAAGAGGTGAGGCAAATGAGAACCACTGTACTTTTTAAGGAAGATTGGCACAAAGGAGTTATCGGCATAGTGGCCTCCCGATGCATTGAAAGATTTTACAGACCTACCATCATTCTTACCGAATCCAACAATAAAGCTACAGGAAGTGCCCGATCTGTTTTTGATTTTGATATTTATGAAGCCATTTCAGAATGTAGTGACCTTTTGGAACAATTCGGGGGCCATAAATATGCGGCTGGATTAACTCTTGAAGTGGAGAAAGTTCCTGCATTTCAGGCCAAGTTTGAAGAGGTGGTAAGTTCCAAAATACATGATATCCACCTCAAACCTGTGATGGAAATTGATGATGAAATTTTGTTGGATCAAATCAATTACAAGTTTTTTAATATCCTCCGGCAAATGGCCCCTTTTGGACCGGGAAATCCGGAGCCTCTTTTTACCGTCAAACAAGTATATGCGGATAATGTAAGAATTCTAAAAGATAAACACCTAAGATTTAATGTTGTACAGGATGGACAGGAAACCAAACCGATATGTATAGCTTTTGGAATGGCTGATAAAACCACCTACCCAGATGAGATTATTTATAAAATGCTTTTGAGAAAAATGCGCTTTGATTTGGCTTTTGAAATACGGGAGAATACTTTTAGGAACAACAGTAGTCTTCAACTTTACGTGAAAGACATAAAATTTGACTGATGATGAAGTTAAGAGCTGAAAATCTGGTAAAAATATACAAAGGAAGAAGAGTGGTCAACAATGTTTCTGTTGAAGTGGAACAGGGAGAGATCGTGGGCTTGCTTGGTCCAAATGGAGCTGGAAAAACAACTTCTTTTTACATGATCGTCGGGTTGATCAAGCCCAATGAAGGAGAAATATTTTTAGAAGACCAGAATATCACCGAACTGCCCATGTATAAAAGGGCCAAATTGGGCATAGGTTACCTAGCGCAGGAAGCTTCGGTTTTCAGAAAACTTTCTGTGGAAGAAAACATCATGGCGGTTTTAGAAATGACCAATAAAACCAAGGCTGAAATGAAGGAAAAAGTAGAAAGTTTGTTGGAAGAATTCAGTCTTACCCATGTCAGAAAAAATCTTGGCATGGTACTATCAGGTGGTGAAAGGAGAAGAACTGAAATAGCCAGAGCCTTAGCTGTTGATCCAAAATTTGTGCTATTAGATGAACCCTTTGCAGGAGTTGACCCAATTGCTGTGGAAGAAATCCAAACCATAGTAGCCAAGCTCAAAAACAAGAATATCGGAATTCTCATTACTGACCATAATGTAAACGAGACGCTCTCCATTACAGACCGCGCCTATTTGATGTTTGAGGGTAGATTGCTGAAGGCCGGCTCAGCTGAAGAACTTGCCGCGGATGAACAGGTAAGAAGAGTTTACCTTGGTCAGCATTTTGAACTCAAAAGAAAAGTTTTCAACTGATGGAAGTAGTCAATTCTTTTATGACCTGGGTTTTCAAAAACCGTATTGGTCAAATTGATAATTTTAAAAAATACCCCCTTGAAACTCAGAATTTAATTCTAGAGGACTTAATTGAATTGGCTAAAAGAACTGAATTTGGAAAAAAATTCAAATTTAGTGATATCAAATCCTATAAAGATTTCTCCTCAAGAGTCCCTATACAGGATTATGAAGATATGAAACCTCTTTTTGAAAGAATAATGAAGGGTAATCAAAATATCTTATGGCCTTCGGAAATTCTTTGGTTTTCAAAGTCTTCAGGAACTACCTCCAGCCGTAGTAAGTTTATCCCTGTTTCACAGGAAGCATTGGAAGACTGTCATTTCAAAGGAGGAAAAGATATGATCTCACTTTATGTGAACAACTATCCTGACAGTAAACTTTTTTCCGGCAAAAGCTTAAGTATAGGAGGAAGCCTAAGCCAAAACCCGCTTGATCCAAAAAGTGAAATACAGGTAGGAGATATTTCGGCAGTAATCATGCAAAACCTACCATTATGGGTTCAATTTGCCAGAACTCCCAGTCTCGAAATTGCCCTTATGGGGGAATGGGAAAGTAAAATTGAAAAGATGGCCCATGAGGTGATGGATGAAAATGTAGTAAGCATTTCAGGTGTTCCTACATGGACGGTTGTCTTACTTCAACGCATTATGGAATTAAAAAAGGTGAAGCACATCCTTGAGGTCTGGCCCAACCTAGAAGTATTTTTCCATGGAGCAGTCGCTTTTGGCCCCTATCAAAAACTTTTCAGTGAATTGATCCCTTCCTCAAAAATGAGGTATATGGAGACATATAACGCCTCAGAGGGATTTTTTGGAATCCAGGATCAGGCAAATTCAGAAGAATTGCTGCTGATGCTGGATTATGGCATCTTCTATGAATTTATTCCAATGGAAGATTGGAATAACCCTAACCATCAAGCAATCCCATTGTCTGAAGTGGAAGTAGGAAAAAATTATGCTATTTTGATCACCACGAATGCAGGCCTATGGCGATATAAAATAGGAGATACGATCAAATTCACCAGTATTGAACCCTATAGGTTTAAGATTTCAGGCAGAACCAAGCATTTTATCAATGCCTTTGGAGAAGAAGTAATAGTAGAAAATGCAGAAAAGGCCATTCAGAGAGCAGCAGAGGCAACCCATGCTACCATTCTTAATTTTACAGCAGCTCCCGTTTATTTTGGGGATTCAAAAAGTAAAGGGGCACATGAATGGGTTATTGAATTCAAATCCCTACCTTCAGATAAGGATTTATTTATTTCAGTTCTGGATCAAACCCTAAGGGAAATCAATTCAGATTATGATGCCAAGCGTTATAAAGATTTGGCTTTATCAGCACCAAAAATAAATTTCACTACTGTTCCTGTTTTTGAAAAATGGCTTAGAGCTAAAGGAAAACTTGGAGGACAGAACAAGGTTCCCCGATTGTCCAATTCAAGGGAATATATTGAAGAAGTTTTGAATCTTCTTTAAATTCCCATACCGACAGGATCGAGATTATTCATTTGTCTTAATATCCAAACTTGCCTACCTTGAATATAGGGTGTAGGCCTTGCGGGAGACCATCTTCTCGGGTTGGGAAGTACTGCTGCAATGAGCGCAGCTTCATTCCTTGAAAGTTTTTCAGCAGGTTTTTTAAAGTAGGTTTGGGAAGCTGCTTCAATCCCATAAATGCCCTCACCCATTTCAATGACATTCAGGTAAACTTCCATGATCCTTTCTTTGCTCCAAAATAACTCAATCAAAAACGTGAAATAGGCTTCAAGTCCTTTGCGCAACATGGTTCTTGCCGGCCAAAGAAACACATTTTTTGCAGTCTGTTGAGAAATTGTGCTAGCTCCTTTGACCCGTTTTCCCTTCTTGTTATTTTCCCAGGCTTTTTCCATAGCTTCCCAATCAAAGCCATTATGATCCAGAAATTTTTGATCTTCAGCAGCTACTACTGCCTGAGGAGCATTCTTTGAAATTTTTTTTATCGAAACCCAATCTTTGTATAGCCTCATTTCTTTCTTTTCGTCTTTTGCCTGCTCAAATAAGCGGATCACCATTAATGGCGTAATAGGGACAGGAACAAATCGGTAAAGTACTGTGAATCCAATACTTAAAATGAAAAACCATAAAATGATTTTTAAAATGATTCTGAAGATCTTTCTGATGAATTTCATTGAAATTATGCAAATGCTGTTGCCTGGATAAAACTATAATAGAATATGGAATGGGGCATATCCTTTAGTTTGTCCATTCCTTTCTGCATCTCCTTAACCAGCTTTTCAGTGACTTTTCCTTCTTCCAATAACAAAGGTACGCCGGAACTCATGAGGTTCTTCCAATAATTAAAGACGGTCCATTTTTCATTCTGATTTCTACTGTCCAAATGAAATCCTCCGCTTCTAAGGCTAATTCTTTCATATCCTGCTTCCAGTAACAAGTCTCCAAGTTTGGCTCCCACTTGGGGATCTCCTCCGATTTCTTCCTGGTACTTATTGTAAATTTCCCAATATTCCATTACCTCAGGGATCAATGGGTAAGTATAAAAAGTTCTGTTAAAAACCTCAGTAATGGAAACCATTGCCCCTTTTTTTAAAAAAGGTTTCATACTTTTCAAAACTCTCACAGGTTGGGGAATATGTTCCAAAACCCAACAGATAAAAGCGGCATCATATTTTTTTTCAAGTTGAAGTGCAGCCGCATCCTGCTTTACAAAGTCCACTTTTTCTTTTCCATAACCCAATTTAGCCATATTTTCCCAAGCCTTTTCGACCTGTTTGGACTCATATTCCACTCCTGTGATTTTCAAATGGGGAAACCTCCTGAGCAAGATCTCTGTTTGGGCCCCAACCCCACTGCCGATTTCCAACAATTCTTTAACCTGTGAAAAATCAATGAAATCATAAATTGGATTTTCAATTACCAATGCCTGTTCCCTTAGTCTTTCCTGTTCTTCTTCCAGGTAGCCATGGATATATTTTTTATTTGAAGGATTATCGCTCATGAATAGGGAAATATTCCGCAAAGAAAGATGATTTCCGCATCATTGAAAATAGTTTGTTCTTAGATTCCAGATTCATTAGGGATTTGCCAACTTTTTGAAGACAATAGGTTCCCCTAATTTCCCGGTTACCATTTCCATAAAATATTTCAATTCAGGATATATTGAAGGAGAAATAATAGAATATTTCAGGTTTATCGTCGCTGAAACCTTGACAGAGTTATCCAAAGTGGTAATCTGGTAGGAAAAATTGGCATCCCCTCCAGGTAAGGCCACTGTAGCATCTTCCGGATAATCATCCAATTCAAACCCTTGAGGTATTTCTAAGATTGAAGTATAACTATCAGAAAAAGTATATAAAAAATCAACAGGAAAAGTTCTGATATCAGAATTTAAGGGATTCTCCTCCCACCTTGCCATTTGGAAGGGGGTAACAAGTACCAGATCAGAATCAATCCCATTGCCCAAATATTTGAATTTAGCCTCTATTTGCTTTCTGGGTTCATTTTTTTGTTGCACCTCGAAATCTGAAACCTTCTCAGAATCAACACCAAACAATTCAGCTTTGAATTTTTCAGGTGACGCTACTAAATTGATTTTATCGTTGATCAAAGCATCATAGTCTGAGAATCGGATAGTGGAGGAGGCCACGAATTGATTATCATTATCCAATTTGATATTGACCATCTGTTGTATTCCAGAGCGATGCGAAATATTTACTGGAATTAACCCACTACCTTCTTCTAACATAACATATCCATAGGTAACATGCATGGGTAATGGGATATATCCAAAAGGATTATTTTTGTCCGTAGCATCGAGGTAATATTCCTTGCCACCGATTTTTGAATAAATAATTAATTGGTCAAACTGATCAATAAATGGGGTATCCACTAACCTGGACCTACCATTGCCTTTACTGCTTATCAATAAAGGTTGGGCCGATATTCCATTTTGTCTCAAATACGATAATAAAGTAAGGTTTATATCGGCTCTTGTACCCTGCCTTGATTCTAAAATAGATTTAAGGTTTTTAGAAGGGAAAAAACCAGACTTCCCATTAAAAGAATAATTGTTGACAATAAAATCATATACCGATTTTGCTTTTTCAATTTCCGTATTACCAATTGGAGTAAAAGCAACCAATTGATTTCTTAAAGTTGAACTTGGTTTCAGATACTGACCAAACTCCTCCAACTCCGTTATGAATTTCGTAAGATCCTGCCATGAGGAAAAGGTTTCCTGGAAACCAGATTTTCCCCCATACTCGCTGGAATTGACAAATGCGTAACCTGCCAACTGAAAATCTATTTTTTCCAAATAATCCCTATAATGGGACATGAATGGTTCTTCCTTAATAGAGGTAAGTTCTTTCACAGTCCAACTGTATAATCCATCCCTTTGGGTTTTGAAATTCGTATTCAGGGTTTTTTCACCTTGTGATAAAAATCTGTAATTCAAATAGGTGGGTAAATCAATGGTATAAGTGGATTTGATAGTGGGAATGGAATTGTGAAAAACCCAACTTTCCAAGAAGGTTATACTCTTATCAGTCTTGAGATAAGAATATTCAATAATCGACCCAACCCCGACATTGGGAAAAGTGAACCTGATTTCCTTCCAGCCATTATCCAGTTCCACTTCAAAAAAATCAGCTTTGGAAAGTTTGGTTACTTTCTCTTCTCCATTTTCAAAATTCACAGTTTGTGCCGATAATTTTGAAACATCTTGCACACCAGTCTTTCCAAAATAAAAACGAATAGCGACATCGCCTTGGGATTTACCTCCGTCCTTAAGGATTTTGATTCTTCTGTGGATATTTGAATGTTGAACCACACCCATAAACTGATTATGCGATATTTCTTCCAAAACCACAGCACTGGCTTCCGGCTCAAATTCAACCCGGTTAAGATTGATTTCATCTTGGGAGTATTTCCCGAACTTCATATCCTGAGCTAAAAGACCTAAGGAGGAAATGAGGCAAACAAATAGGATAAGCAATGAATGCTGGATTTTCATATTAAGCTGCTTTTTTTAACAATAGTTTATACTGCTGGAGTTGATTGTTGATTTTTGCAACCAGTTTTATCATCTCTTCTTTTGAAAAATCTTCAGGAAGCATAATTTCAAGCTTATTCTTTACCACTATCCCATTCTCCGTTAATTGGGTGTCAACCCAATAGCTGAAGTCACCCCCATTAAATTTGACATCGGTTATCTGGGATTCAATTTCAAATTTCCTTTCAGTCTGAATTAAAAATTCCTCCTCCCAACTTAAGGTCCCGTTGGAAAGCATGGTCTCCTCCAACTTTTTCCAATGCGTAGGAAGTATGATTCTTTTTGCTGTCTCCTGACCAAACCGTTGGATCACACCTTCATAGGAAACCGTGGCAAAAGGAATTTCCCTGTTTCTTCCGGTTTGAATATTGAAATCCAATAAAACGACCCCATTTCCTCCAAGATATTTGTTAAGAAAATCTTTGCTTTGCTTTTCATTACCAAATTTGTTCAACTGAAAATAATCTAAGGATGGAAAACCAAAATACCTGTTTTCACCAACCAATTTGGCATCCCCGTTATTCTCCAGGCTTACCACAAATTGGCGTTTTATTGAATTAAACTTCATCTCTTTAAAATTAGGTGTTCGGTCCAGGTAACCCCCTTTTTCAGTGATGACCAAAACATCTCTATCCATTGTAAAATCACCCGAAAAACCGGCTGGCAAAAAATTGTTGGTACATTCCAACCAAATCACCTCATCATCAAGAGGCACTCTTAAAAATGCATGATTGAATCTATTGATTGGAAAATCTTCATGTAGCTTCTTGGCATTTTCACCGGCATATACCAAAGAATACTGGGAGTTTATTCCTGCAGTTGAAAGCATACCTTTCATTAAAGTGGTCAAAGCCTTACATTCTCCATATTTGCTTGAAATTACTTCATCAGCTGATCTGGGCATCCATCCTCCAATGCCCAGGGAAATTGCCACATACCTGTAATTCTTTTGCAAATGATTATAAAGAACTGCAACTTTTTCATAGGGATCTTCAACTCCTTCTATCATCTGTAAAACTTCTTCCTTGAACTTCTCGGGTAAATTATCTTTGCCTCTATTAAGCTGACCGATAAATGAACCCAGTCCTTCCCATGTCTCCATGGAAGAGGAAAATCCATCCAAGGAAAACTTTTTTGGTGCAATTTCAACAATAGGAATTACCTCATCTGATCCGGGTTCCATAACCGGAAGGTTAGATAGTTCCCAGCTTAATAATACATTTTCCCCATCTCTTGATTCAACAAATGATTTTGGCAGATCTTCTTCTCTAAATCTCAAACCTAAAAACTGTGGATATCTTATTTCCAATCCTGCGCTTTTTACCAGTTGATTGTAATAGGATATGGGATACCAGGAATCAATAAAAAAATTACTTGAACTTATTCGCTCCACCAATATTTCCACCCTTACCGGTAAGGATACCTGATCCAATTCAAAAACTTTTAATTTGGTATCATCATATAAACTGATATTGTCAATATAAGATACCTCTCTCAGATCCTTCAATCTGACTTTTTTGATAACTTTCCCTGAACTCAGGCTGCTAATGGTGGCTTCAAAATTGAGAATTTTATTAAACTTATCAGAAGGTAAACTCAAATTGGCATGGTCCAATCCTCTATGCTCAAAAATTTCAATTGTCTTGATGCTTTTATAGGTAACCGAAAAATCTTTATTCAGTGTGATCAGGTCCTTTTTCTCCAAAACTGAAAAATATGCTTCCTCTTGGGCTTTTGAAAAATTAAGACTTAAAAAGAAAGCCAAAAACAAGAATTTGGCAGGTAATAAGACCTTCATAGAGTGAATCAAACAGTTTCAAATTTATTCATTTAGTTGATTAAAAAAATAGGTGAATAAAAATAATTTTTAGGTGGTATTGTCTGTTTATTCCGAGGTCAGCGAAGTTTCAAAAAAAGGCAAATTTTGAATCCTATTTCATATTTTTTTACCTTTAAAAATTCAACCCAAAACCAATACTATGAGCCAAATCACAATTGGATGTTTTGAAGATTTTGAAAAATTCATCGGACAAGACTTAGGAGTATCTGAATACCATCAAATCACACAGGAACAAATCAACAAGTTTGCCGAGGCAACTTTGGATCATCAATGGATACATACAGATCCTGAAAGGGCCAAAACTGAAGGTACCTTTGGTGATACAATCGCTCACGGTTACCTAACTCTTTCATTGGTCCCCTACCTATGGGATCAGATTATCCATGTCAACAATCTTAAAATGATGGTGAATTACGGTATTGAAAACCTGCGCTTTGCACAAGCAGTTTTGGTAAATAATGAAGTAAGACTTCAAGCTAATCTAAAAAATGTTGTCAATCTAAGAGGAACGATCAAAGCTGAAGTAAATGTAAAATTAGAAATCAAAGACCAAAAAAAACCTGCCTTTACAGGAGTTTTGGTATTCCTTTATCATTTCAACGCATAATTTTTGAGATATTCATACTTTGTTTGAAACAAAGTATGAATATCCCTCAATCACCAGCCAATAAATCATTGACCACCACAGATGCGCAGCTACAGCCAAATGCAGCTGGTAAAAAAGACATGGTACCGTATGCCGATTTTTTGAAATTATTGCCATCAGTAAGCATCAAACTCTCTTTTATGTATAATTCCGTGGAGTATACTGCCTTGAAGCCTTTCCTTATTTTTAAACTCTTCAATCTTTTTCTCACCATCCTTGCCATCTTGCAGTTGTAGGTATGTGAGATGTCAGCAACCTTGATCTTGGTAGGGTCGACTTTTCCTCCTGCTCCCATAGAACTAACAAGGGGAAAACCTCTTTTCAAAGAGCCGGCAATCAAATGAAGTTTTGGGGAAAAACTGTCAATACAATCGGCCACATAATCAAAATCATTCTCCTCTAAAAGAGAAGTCATGGCTTCAGGTCTTAAAAACTCCTTGATCACATGAATTTTCATTCCAGGATTAATACTCAAAAGCCTTTCCTCCATCCACTCCGCTTTGGATTGTCCAATATTCTTCTGTGTGGCCGGTAGTTGTCGGTTACAATTGCTCAGTTCCACAAAATCTCCATCAATAATGGTCATTTCCCCTATCCCGCTCCTGCAGATAAATTCGGCCGCATAGGAACCAACTCCTCCCAGTCCGACCACTAAAACATGTTTTTTTGATAATTTCTCCAATCCCTCACGTCCAACGATCAGCTCTGTACGGGAAAGCCATGCAAAATCATTCATGTAATTTTTCTTTTTGAGATGCTGTTCCAATTTTGTGAAACCTGTTTTGCTAAATTGTCAATAGGAAGCTGCAAAATTAAAGAAGCTTGCTCATAAATTGAGAATATTTCTATTTCTGCATCATCGGTTTCAAAAAAAATCCGCTCCAATGGGCAGATTTTCAACCACTTTTGGGCATTGGAATCCCCATCAAGCAAAGCCTTTCCAAAGGAAAAATAAATGGGATAGGAGATCAGGCTTTTCGCAATTTCTGTTTTTTGATTATATCCATGCCAGATAATAGCAGGAGTAGGTTCGTTTTTTTTGAAGTACTCCTGAATTAAATGAAAGCCTTTGACACAATGTAAAATCACCGGAAGTCCATATTGCTCTGCCAGCTTGGTCTGGGCTAAAAAAGCTTCTTTCTGAAGGGAGGGGACAGGTCCTTTGATTAAATCAAATCCACATTCACCAATTGCAAGCAAATTTTCTAATTTCATTTGCATTTCAATTTTATCCAATTCCTTTTCCCAGCCTTGATCCAAATCCCAGGGATGTATTCCCCAGGAAAAAGATTGTAATGGAATAGCGCCCTCAGGAGGTTTATTGTAAATACTCCCAGGTATCCCTTTTTTATGCGTATGTATGTCCAGAAAAATCCTATACATAATCATTTAAGAATGTTGGTTGATATTTATACCACAAAATAGGACAATTACCAAATATTACTTCCCCAATCTTAACATTATTCTTTTTAAGACATAGAGGAAAATTCTTTATTTGTAATTTAAATTCATTTACGTTTTATTGTATTTAAAATACATTTTATTTTATATAACATTTTTCAAATCTTATTGTTATCTAAAAGTAAATCTTTTAAAATATGAATGACAACCAATGTGTAACCATCAGCTTTTTTAAATTTGAAGGAATAATCAATAAAATTTGGGGATTTGCCCAATTGGTGATTTCAAGATTAATGCTAAGCCGCAATGAGCAAGTTGAATTTTTCAAACCACTAGGTTCAGGAAGTGGACTCGGATATAAGGCTTGGCCAAGATTTGGGTTGATAGGCCTTTTGGTCGTCTGGAAAAATAAAGAAGATGCGCTAGCTTTTACTGAATCCTCCTATTTTCAAAGTCTCCTGTTAAAAAGCGAGGAACAGTTTACCGTTTTTATGAAACCCGTTTCTTCAAGAGGAACTTGGTCAGGTTTTGGTAATTGGAAAATTTCAGAAAATGACTCCTCAAGTGAAGTAATTTGTGCCATTACCCGGGCTACTATCAAAAGAAAGTTTCTTTTCGACTTCTGGCGAATGGTACCTGATATCAGTAAAAATCAATATAATTTTCCTGGTTTGATTTTTTCACAGGGCGTTGGGGAAGTCCCACTTTTGGAGCAGGCAACTTTTACCATATGGGAAAATAAACAAAGCATGGAAAGTTTTGCCTACCGTAGTTTTCATGGAAAAGCAATAGAAAAAGTAAGGCGTGAAAATGGTTTTAAAGAACAGATGTTTACAAGATTCCAGCCAGTCATGGTTTTTGGAACATGGGACGGAAAGCACATTTTGGAAAAATACGGTATCCCTAGTTATAGTATGGAAAGGGTTGAAGTTCCGGTTTTGATTTGATTTTATTCAAATTCAAATTACCTCGTTAAGCCCAAAGTAAAATGCTGTCTGATCTCCAAATGCAATATCCAATCTGATATTAAGTCCCTCCTTATTGATTTTATATCTAAAGCCAAATCCGGCCCCATACCTCATCCTTCTCATATTGAACTCTCCCACTTCTCTTGCTACTTGACCCGCATGTCCAAAGACTACCAGACCTAAGTTTCTGTAAATAGGAATTCTATATTCGGCCTGTTGGACCTGCGCATGATTATCCCTAAATCTTCCTTCGAAAAATCCTCTCATCCTGTCGGAACCTCCAATTAACGAAATATGCTGAAAAGTTGGCCCTCCTGTTGTAAAACTCCACCAACTTTGTAATGCCAATACCTGATTACCAAAAGTTTTAAAGTATTTTCGAAAATCCAAAGTATATTGGTTAAAAGTAAAATTACTGCCAAGAACAGGGGTAAATCCCATCCAGGCCAATCGATTATACCATCCTTTTGTGGGTTGAAAAATGTTATCTCTGGTATCATAATTCAGATTTAGGCCTATTCCAGACAAAAGTTGTCCATCATAGCCAGGTACTTTTGAAGTTTCTAAAACACCCCCTTCAACCCTGTTATAAATATCGTCTGCACGAAATTCATATCTTGGGCCGATATAAATCCCCTTTCCTATTCTTCTTAAATAATTGGCATGGAAATATACATATCGGTTACCGTACAACTCACCTTCTTCTTTTGGAAGGGGGTCATTCCCAATTCCAAAAAAGTAAAATGGAAAATTCGACAGTTCAATACGGGAATTGATAAAGTCTTTATTTTCATTTAACCATAAATCCAGCTCAGTTGTAAAAATTGTTTGGTTATTGAGTGTGTATATCAGGGTAATAGGCAAAGTTGAAGGTCTGAGAACAGACATATTTCCTTTCTCTGGCCTAAATACCCTAATTGCCCTTGCCCCAACTCCTAAACTCGTCTCAGGGGAATAAATCAAAGCAGGAATCACCGCCCATTTTTCACCTGAGATCACGTTGATCACCATATCACCAAAATCAAAAAGCTGGTCAAAGACTCCTTCTCTTTGCGTACTGTCCTGATTTTCCTGCGCTGAAACCGTGACAAAAACAAACCCAAGGAAAATAAAAGTAAAAAACGCCTTTCTCATCGGCCACAAAAGTAAGTAAATAAACCTACTTATTGATGATTTGATTAATAGACCTAGAATTCCACAATTATACCGATCGTTGGTAAGATAGTTCCAGCTGGATTTTCGATGAATTTTACCTGGTATCTGGAAGGATCATTAGGATTGACCAGAATGTTTCCAGCATCATCTCTAACAGGCGCAAGGATTGGTGGTTGCTCCGCTTGGAAGTTATAAGCATTCTGAACATCAAAGTACCAGTTTAGATTCCACTTATTAAAGAAATACCTTTTATCAATTCTAAAATCCAATTGATGAAATGGCTTTAGTCTGAGGGAATTGATTTGACTGAAATCCAAAACAGCCTGGCCCCCTCTGGAATCCCAAACTTCAATCAAGGAGGAAGTTTCCACATCAACCGGTGTATAAGGAAGCCCTCCCAAATATCTCCAGCGTGCACCCACCTCCCAGTTTTTTCGAAACCTTCTTCCAGCAGTCAAACTGACAATAATTCTACTGTCCCAAGCGGAAGGTACAAATCCTTCTGTATTTGGGTTAGTAAATTCACTTCGAACAAAAGTGATGGAAGAAATGCCATAAAAATTATTGAAGAATCTTTGCTGGGCAAGCAATTCAAGACCATAAGCTCTTCCCTTGGAATTAGAAACCACTGGCTCATTCCCTACTACCCCAAAATCAGCGCCCAGGTTGGCAATTGAAATTCCATTGATCAAAGAAGATGGGTAGTAATTATAAAACTTATAGAATCCTTCCACACTAAACCTCCGGCTCTTTTCAGGTATAACCTTCTCTATTCCCGTAATAATCTGATTGGATTGGATGAAACGAATGTTATTTTCCTGATTGACCAATACCCCTTCATTATTCGTAAAGCCTAAAGAAGTATAGGGAGGCCTTTGATAATAGATACCACCATTCAATATCCAGAACAACTGAGGTTTAAGCTGGTAAGAAACCGAAACCCTAGGACTAATTTGATTTAAGGGGTTGCGAGCTGTCTCTCCAAAGTCGCTTCCGTCCATCCTAATCCCACCTGTGATAAGCAACCTCTCATTGTTAAAATATTTGCTGCCCGACACAAAAGCTCCATAACTGTTATAGAAACTGACAGAATTAACTTCCAAAGTTTCACCAACTCCAGCAAAAGAAAATCTATCAAAAGTGTTGACAAAGAATCTGGAATATTCATAATTCACCCCATATTTCAGGTTAAACCCTTTTGTGAAAATTGAATTTTCAGCCCTGAATTTATTTTCACTTTCCTGGGAATTATAGTCAAAAATCAGGTTTTCAGGATTTGAAGAATCATTGTTCAAATATTTAAATGATCTATTATTAAGCATATTCCTGCTTAAAATAAAAGTCCAGAAACCATTTTCTCTAAATCTTTTCAGTTTAAGCCCTGTAGCATAGTTCCATTGCGTGGAAACAGGCAAGGTCTCTAAAAGATACAATCGGTTTTCCCTTTCTTCAGGAGTTTCGTTGGCAGGCGCATCAAAGTTAAGTTCAAAGTCATCAATGGCTCCAACTCCTATAAAAGTCAATTCCGTTTTTTCATTCAGTTTAGTGGTAGTTTTTACCGCAAAATCATTGAAAGTGGGTAGAAATGGTAAATCCAACTGACGGAACAAAAATTTCAGATAAGATCTTCTTGCAGATACAAGATAGGTTGTTTTTTCGCCTATAGGACCTTCATTGGATAAAGTCAACTCAGATGCTCCCAAAGTCATTTGGGTAAACATTTTATCTTTTCTACCCTCTTTTAACTGAAACTCAAAAAAAGAACTGAGAGAATTCATCCGGTCAGCAGGAAATCCACCGGTAATTACATCTACATTCTTGATCAGGTTAACATTCAAAATACCAACAGGCCCTCCTGAGGATCCTTGGGTCGCAAAATGGTTGATGACCGGCACCTCAATTTCATCTATAAAAAATTTATTTTCACTTGGAGCCCCTCCTCTGATGATAATATCATTTCTGAAACTTGCTGTACTGGCTACACCGGGCAGTGATTGAATTACCCGACTGATATCCCTATTTCCCCCAGGATATCTTTCAATCTCATTGGTATTTAGCCTTCTCACTGAAATCGGTGTCTCATCTGATCGGGTAAAATCTGAAGAGACCGTGACTTCCGTCAATTCAGCAGCCTCTTCCCTCAAATCAAAGTCTAGCCTTACCGGGCGAGCCAAGGATACCTGTATCTCAAAAAATGTTTTTGATCTAAAACCAACAAAACTCGCTCTAACATTATAAAGTCCAGGAGCAATATTTCCTAAAACATAATTACCGTTTTCATCAGTAACTGTTCCGTAATCGGTCCCTAAGATCAAAACATTCGCAAAGGGAATACCTTCATTATTTGCAGTGTTGAATACTCTGCCACGGATTTCCCCTGTTTGGGCTCTTAAATTGAATGAAATAAATAAGAAGCTTATAATAATAAATGAAATTCTCATATCTGTGTATTAACAATATTTGTTAAAGCAAAAAGTCTCCTAAAATGTTTCGTTAAATGAATAAAATTTTAGTAATAAACTAAATAATTTTATGGTTTTGGTATTCCTCCTTTATCCTCCACAACCTCCACCAAGGAGTGCCTGGAGAATCATGATGCTCATAATGGTATCCAAAAAAGTAACAGGAGATAAAAGCCCAAAAATGATTTTTCTTTTGGGAATTGGAATGATGTTTATTTTCAGACTCTCCTTTATGGGGTAAATATGTCCCAAAATAAAATAACTGAAAAGTTGATAGGATAGCTGGAAGCATCCAAAAAATAATAAGATTTTCAGTGGGAAGAAATAATTTAAGCACATTGAAAGTAACCGCCATCAATAAAATCTGCCAAACACTGACGTATTGTTTAATAAAACTTAAGTACCAAATAAAGAATTTTCCAGATTCATGATAATCGGGATCTTTATCAGTGGCTACAAATCGATGATGTTCATGGTGTTTTGGAAAAAGTTTCCAATAAAAATTGTAGGAAAATAATAGCGCCGACAACCAGCCTATCAAATGGTTTATTCTTTTATTGGAGGAAACAATTCCGTGCATGGCATCATGGGCGGTTATAAATAAACCGGTATATAAATGCATTTGAATTAATATTGAGATATAAACAAATGGGTTAGACCATTCGAAATCCCAGGATAATAGCAAAAAAAGGGAAATTGACCATAAGATTATTATAGATAGGCCAATGACTATCCCTTTAGGATCTAAATAATCAGAATAGGTTTCTTTTTGATTCACACTGCAATTTATATAAGAAAGCGAATTCCCTGTTAAAAGGTTTCAATTCTTTCTTTTACCTGCTCCATTAACCACATAGGAGTGGAAGTAGCTCCACAAATCCCTACTGTTTCATTCAATGCAAACCATTCTTTAAGTACTTGATCAGGATTGGAAACAAAAAATGTATTGGGATTTTTTTCTTTACAAACGTTATAGAGCACTTTTCCATTGGATGATTTTGTGCCAGATACAAATATTATTTTATCAAATTTATCTGCAAAATCCCTTAACTCTTTATCCCGATTGGAAACTTGCCTGCAAATGGTATCATTCGTGTTTACAGATATTCCATTATCTTTCAGGATTTCATTTATCTCATAAAACTTATCCGTACTCTTAGTAGTCTGACTGTATAATGTCAAATTTTTAGGGAGACTTTGAATATCCAATTCGTTGATGTCCTGAAAGACTACCGCTTTATTGTTTGTTTGACCTAAAAGGCCAACCACCTCAGCATGCCCATGCTTCCCATAGATGTAAATGGTCTCGTCTTTATCGAAAGAATTTTTGATTCTATTTTGAAGCTTTAACACAACTGGACAACTGGCATCTATCAGGGTCAGGTTATTATGAATGGCAAGCTCATAGGTAGAAGGTGGTTCTCCATGCGCTCTTATCAGTACTTTTTCATTATGCAGATTTTTTAGTTGTTCATGGTCAATAATCTTCAGCCCCTTTTTTGTGAGTCTATTGACCTCTTCATCATTATGAACTATATCACCCAAACAATATAAATATCCATGCTCATCAAGAATTTCCTCCGCCATTTCAATGGCATAAACCACTCCAAAACAAAAACCTGAATGCTGATCGATATATACTTTTAGGTTCATCATATGCTGTAAACTTGTGGCTTTGATAATTGTTTCATGATTCTTTTACTTTCAGATGGAAAATAATCGCTTTTCAATGGCGCTTTTATCCAAATGATTAGCTTAAACCTAGTTTCATTCCAAAATAGGTACCAACTAATAGAGAAAATTTTCTTGCATTAGGGATCCTGATTCGTTCTTGTGTAATGGTTTCAGGTGGTAATCCTTTTATTTTATCGAATAATTTTTGATAATACAGGTAGGCTACTTTCACCCCCATTTTTGCTCCATTCGGAAGTCTATTTATACCATCCAAAGCATCGTCAAAATCTTTTTGAATATCTTCTTCAATTAGTTCTTTGGCTGACTTATTAAAGCTGTTGAAGTCCACACCAGGAAAGTAAACTCTTCCCCTTTCCTGATAATCACTTTTAATATCCCTGAGGAAATTTACTTTTTGGAATGCAGATCCCAATTTACAGGCAGGATCCTTTAAGCTAAGGTACATTTCCTGGTTTCCTTCCACAAATACTTTAAGACACATTAATCCAACTACTTCGGCAGAGCCATAGATATATTCATGATATCTGGAATCATTGTAAGTTTTGAAATCCAGATCCATTTCCATACTTTTTAAGAAAGCTTCAATCAGATCAAGATCAATGTGGTATTGATTTACAATAAGCTGAAAAGCATGTAAAACAGGATTCAAACTGATCTTATCTTCAATAGCTTTATAGGTATCCTTTTTGAACAATTCCAGCAATTCCTTTTTGTCCTTATCATGGAAAGTATCAACAATTTCATCGGCATACCTTACAAATCCATAAATCGCATAAATGGGTAAGTGAAACTTTTTATCCAGGGTCTTGATCCCTAGTGTAAAGCTGGTGCTGTACCTTTGAGTAATCAAACGACTACACTCAAAAGTGGTTTGGTCAAAAAGCATTTTTGCATCCATACCCATAATATACAAATTTACCTACAAATTGTTTTCTTTTATAACTTCTTTAGCAACAACATGACCTGAAATGATCGTTGGTGGAACACCAGGACCAGGAACTGTCAACTGACCTGTATAATATAGGTTTTTGACTTTTTTGCTCTTTAAAGAGGGCTTAAGAATTGCAGTCTGGAATAAGGTATTGGCAAGACCATAAGCGTTCCCCTTAAAGGCATTATAATCGGATTTAAAATCGCTATGCGCATAAGATCTTTTGTAAATGATATGGCTTCTGATTTCCTGACCTGTTAGTTTTTCCAACCTGTCCATCACCATATGGAAATACTTTTCCCTGATTTCTTCCCCATCCTCCAAATCCGGAGCTAAAGGAATCAGAATTACTAAGTTTTCCATTCCTTCAGGAGCCACGGATGGATCAGTTTTTGAGGCAGCACTCAAATAAAACAATGGTTTTTCAGGCCATCTGGGATTTTTATAGATAGCGTCTGCATGAGGACCCATTTGTTCATCAAAAAACAAGCAATGATGGGTCAGATTTTCCAGTTTTTTGTCTACCCCCAAATAGAACAACAAAGAAGAAGGAGCCATGACCCTTTTATCCCAATAGTTCTCATCATAGTTCCTATATTCAGGTGAAAGAAGTTTGCTGTCCACATGGTGATAGTCAGCCCCCGCTACCACCACATCAGCTTCAAACACCTCCCCATTTTTCAGGACGATATTTTTTGCAATTCCAGCTTTGACCTTTATATGCGAAACATCTGCTCCCAAATGGATTTTAACTCCTTTTTCTTCTGCCAGCCTGACCATGCCTTTTACAATTTCATGCATCCCGCCCATTGGATACCATGTTCCTAAGACGATATCTGCATAGTTCATCAAACTATATAGGGCAGGAATATTATCAGCTGTTTCACCCAGAAAAATAACCGGAAATTCCATTAAGCGGATGATTTTTTCATTACTGAAAAATTTTCTCACATGTTTGGCCATAGATTGGAATACATCCATCCGGATGACATCTGCCAATAGACCAGGACTTGTAAACTCAAACAATGACCTACTTGGCCTGTAAACTAAATCCCGGATTCCAACTTTATATTTATAAGCTGCCTGCTTAAGAAACTCATCCAACTTTGGTCCTACACCCGGCTCCATCGATTCTAATAAAGACCTAAACTGAGCTAGATTGGCAGGGATTTCAACAAAATCATCTTCACCAAACACAACTGTATAAGAAGGGTCCAGCCGCTTTAAATCATAATAGTCAGCCGGTTTTTTTCCAAAGTGACCAAAATAATTTTCAAATACATCGGGCATCCAATACCAACTAGGTCCCATATCAAAAACAAAACCCTCGGCTTCGAACTTTCTGGCTCTACCGCCGGGGGTTGTGTTTTTTTCCAATATGGTAACCTGATAGCCTAAATGGGCCAAATGAGTAGCTGCGGAGAGACCTGCAAATCCAGCCCCTATCACCACCACATTTTTATTGGGCATAATATATTAGTTTTTATGTCTGTAAACATGCAAAGAATCTTTTAAAAGCTTCCTGGCAATATGGATCCGATTTTTAACAGTTCCAATAGGTATTTCCAGTTTATCTGCAATTTCATGGTATTTAAAGCCCCTGTAATGCATCATAAAAGGAACCTTATAAACATCCTCCAATTTTTCAATAGAGGAATAAATGTCATCCATAGTGAAATCTCCAAAAGCACCATTTTCAACTAAAACATCACCAGAATTAATATAGTGAAGATTGTCGGTAGTGTCAACAAAAGTACCTCTTCTTACCATTCTTTGATAATTGGTAATAAACGTATTTTTCATAATGGTATACAACCAAGCCTTCAAATTAGTCCCTTCTGCAAACTTTTCCCTATTGGTAAATGCTTTTACCATGGTATCCTGTAATAAATCATTAGCATCATCCATGTCCCTGGTCAATTTAAGAGCAAATGGCTTTAAGGAACTTGATAGCTTTTCAAGAGAATAACTGAATTCTAGAGTTGTCATGGCTTTTGATTTTTTGTTTAATCAAATGTAGTAAATGTTAAACAATATCCAAACATTTTGTCTAATTATTTTTTATTTTTCTTAAACAAAATTAAGAATTAGAAAATATTATCCTTTAATGTATTAGGGATTTGGAGGATGTTTAGCAAATTGAACAAAAAAGGTGGCTTTTTAAAAAAACCACCTTGTTTAAAGTATTTAAAAAATTGTTAAACTATTTCTCAATCAAAACTTCTTCTATTTCATCCAGATACTCTTTGATCTGACGTACATAATTCATGGCCTTCACATTTTTGGGAAATGTAAAATCCTGCCCGACAATTTGGTAACCAGACAATAGAATCTGTGACTTATTAAACCTTTCTGATAGGGCATTTACATATTCCTGAACATTCTCAGCACTTGGAGAAGTGGTAATAACAGTTAGTAGGTATTCTGGATTATGCAATTTGTAAACATATAATAAATCTTCTTTCGGGGTATTTTGACCTAAATAAATCACTTTATGCCCCCTGGATTTGATTAAATAGGCGGCAAAGAGGATAGCTATTTCATGTAGCTCTCCTTCCGGAAGGAAAAGCAAAAACTTTTTACCACCATCTTTGTAGATTTGACCGTCTATTGCAACTATCAATTTCTGCCTTACTAAATTGCTGATAAAATGTTCCTGTGCGGGATTAATAGCACCGGTTTGCCAAAGGACTCCAATTTTAGACAGAAAAGGATAGATGATGTTCATCATGGTTTGCTCAAATCCAATTTTAAGAATGTTGGTCGAAAGGACCTTATCAAACCTTTTCTCATCCATTTCGATCATACAAATGGTCAAAGCATTGATCTGATCATCATGGGTAAGGTTTTTTTCTGTAAGGCTGACAACTTCTTTCCGCATCTCAGCTTCAGACATTCCAGCTATTTTGCTAATCTTAAACCCGTTATCATTTAAAAAAGCTACATTAAGGATTAATTTAAGATCTGCATCATCATAATATCGAATATTGGTATCCGTACGCTTTGGAGAAAGCAAATTATACCGCTGTTCCCATATCCTAAGCGTATGGGCCTTGATACCTGAAAGCTGTTCTAAATCTTTAATGGAATAAGTGCTCACGTTTTTATTTTCCTTTAAAATATTTTTTGGGTACTACGAACAAACCGAAAGAAACTGCATCTTCTTTTTTATTGGTGGCATGATGAGCCTGATGTGCTTTGAAAATCCCTAGAAGAAATTTGTTTTTGGGTCTTTCAAACCATTTCAATCTGCGGTGAACCAGTACATCATGGATAAAGAAGTAGGAAAAGCCATATAAACTTATTCCAATTCCCATCCAGAAATAGAAATTCAAAGTTTCCGCTCCCAGAATAATCAGCAACACTGCAACACTTCCGAACAGCAACGAAAATAAATCATTGAGCTCGAAAAATGTTTTTGAAGGTTGATGATGTGTTTTATGAATTCCCCACAATGGACCATGCATGATATATTTATGTATCAACCAACCTGAAATTTCCATGACAGCAAAACCCACAAGAATAAAGAATATTGCGTAAATCATAGGTGTAACTATTTAAAGATAAGAATGTTTAACAGAACAATAGATTTATAAAATATAATTCAAGGTGGCAAAAAATAGAACAAGATTTATCAATAGATAAGTCGAAATCACATTCTTTTTTTGAAACACCGATTTTCTGTATATCATATGAATGATGAATGCTACCCCAAACCACCCCAAGTAATTGGATAATGGTATGATGTCCATTTCCCAGGACCAGAAATCCAAAGCCATAGCAACAGGTTCAATTAGATAATCAACAGCAACCATCAATCCTCCACCCAATACTGAAGCAAGCCAGTCATTCTTTATTTTCTTATGAAATAATTGTCCGGAAAGGTAAATCAAAATAAACCAATTAATTCCTATCATTAAAGGAACCTCAAAAAGCTTGATGCCCAATACTGGACCATAATTATAATTTCCAAAAGGGAATCCTGTATGAACGCCCATAGCCTCCGATCCAAAGCCCAGCACAAATGCAAAAAATGAAAAAACAACAAAATTTTTGTTCCAATCCAAATGAAATAGCAGCAATATTCCCAAATTAAGCAGAAGATGAAAAGGTGTCAACATTTGGAAAATTGGTCTTGTCAAGGGAATGGACATACCGATTATCCCTACCACATAAAAAATGCTTATTATTAATTTGAATAGCAGCAATTTCCTTTGTTGGATAACCTGGATTATTCCAAGTAAAGAAATTTCATTTTGTTTTTTTGTCTGACCAACTATCATGTTGAACCTGTATTTGGGAGTAAGCTCTCTATTAAATTAACTACATGGATGTATATTTGTTGAGAATTGGGTGAAACAAAAGTAAAAATAAAAACCAAGTATTATGATTTTATATAATGTGACTGTCAATATTGAAAAAGAAGCTGAATCAGATTGGGTGCTTTGGATGAAGGAAACCCATATTCCGGATGTCTTGGCAACAGGAATGTTTTTCGAAAACAAATTCTACAAAATACTTCATGATTCTGAAGATGGAAGCGTAAACTATTCTGTCCAATATTTTACTGATACCATGGAGAAAATCATGGAATACCAAAATACTTTTGCCAGAAAATTGCAAAATGATGTAAAGGAAAAGTTTGGTGAAAAATTTGTGGTCTTCAGAACATTGTTAGAAACAGTAGACTAATTAAATAATCTCTTACCTTAAAGCTTTTTTATGGACCAGGTCTTAGAACATAATATTTACCGATGCCCTTGGTGTATGGGTTTTGCCGACTATATCAAATATCATGATGAAGAATGGGGAATACCGGTTTTCGATGACCAAAAACAATTCGAATTTTTGGTACTTGAAAGTGCTCAGGCAGGACTGAGCTGGTCTACGATACTTAAAAAAAGAGAGGGTTACAGACAGGCTTTTGCTGATTTTGATTATAAGATTGTGGCAGATTTACCGGAGGGCTATGTTCAGGAACTACTTCAAAACACAGGCATTATCCGAAATCAACTGAAAATCAGAGCGGCCATCAACAATGCCAATAGATTTATGGAAATACAAGCATCATTTGGAAGCTTTGCAAATTATATATGGGATTTTGTGAATGGAAAACCCATCCAGAATGAATGGAAAGAACTTTCACAATTACCTGCCACTACCTCCATTTCGGACCGCTTGGCCAAAGACCTCAAAAAAAGAGGTTTCAAATTTCTGGGAAGCACTATCATCTATGCCCATATGCAAGCCACCGGCTTGGTCAATGATCATTTGGTAGACTGTTGGCGATATGAACAGGTCAGAACTCACGGCCAAAACATTTAAAATTCGGTATTTATGATGCCTAATTCCAAATTGATCAAGAAAGGATTCTTTAAAAGAAATTCCCAACGACCTATCCATCAAGCCATTGGGAATTAGTAGTTGATTATTGGTAATTAGTAATGGGAAATTAAATTGAATTTTATTTCCCTGGCTTGTAAGCATCCTTATACTTACTCCAAATCTCATAAATCGGATTGCCTGTAGAGCTCAATCCACTGGAATGCCATTCCCCATCTATGACATTAAAATCAAAACCCAATTTGGCTCCTACTCTGGAATCATCTCTTGAAAAAAACTCAATGTTTTCTTCATATTTGCCATTATTTGCGGTGTAAGTCCCTCCACCTGTACCCATAAATTCTTTTGTTGAAGAATTAAAAGCAATCCATTGAAATCTTCCGCCACTGAGGATTTTTACAGTTCTTCTATCACCCGGAGTACTTCGCCTTATTTCTCCATCAGATTTCCTTCCTGTAAACACCCAATTTGCTGTTAAAGCATCTTTTCTATCACCGATTTTCACCCAAATTTCCACCAAAGTTTGCCCTTTAACCTGTCCGGAAATCACCATCTTACCTTCTGACAAATCCAAACTAAAAGTAGTTGTATTGCCTACTTCCTCAGGAATTAAAGTGAAAAAATCCAAGGTTTCCTGGTATTGATTACCATCAAGAGTAAATTCTCCTCCTCCGGCTCCAACAAATTTATTACTTCCAACTTCCTTGGCACCAAAAGCAAAGTAACCATCCTGATAAATTTTAACATATTCTTTATCCGTTACAGGCTGACCATTTTGATGCGTCATTTTCCAGGCCCCTTCAATATTTTGGGCAATTAGAACTCCAGATATAAACAGTAAAGGCAGAAACAGTAAATTTTTCATGGTATCTTTATATTAGGTTTAGATTACTAAATTACTACAACATTCGTGCTAATGAAAACCTTTATACTTGGACGGACAATTGAAGAGTTGAATAGACTGGTGCCTCAAAGACAGATCAAAACCATCAAGCTGGGAGAAAACAGAATCTGTTTATCAAGGAACGAAAATTCTTTTTTTGCTTTTGAACTACTGTGCCCCCACAGAAAGGCAGATTTAAGTAGAGGTAAAATCAGTGTGAATGATGAAATCATTTGCCCTTTGCACGAATACCGTTTTGATTTGAAGACTGGAATTGTAAAAAATGCACAATGTCAGGATCTGACCATCTATCGGACAGAACTTACGGAAAAAGGTTTGAAAATCATGATTTAAAATCAAATCAACCGTGCACCATTGGGTACAGGTTTATCTACCGCCGATAAAACAATCTTACTGTTCCCATCATCAAAACCTGTAACCAAAACTTCTGACATAAAATCAGCAATCTGTTTCGGCGGAAAATTACAGACACAAAGCACCTGCTTCCCCAGCAAGTCTTTCTGATTGTAATAATCTGTTATCTGTGCTGAAGATTTTTTGATGCCGATTTCTCCAAGATCTACCCAAAGTTTATATGCAGGTTTTCTGGCTTTCTCAAAATTTTCAACTTTAATAATTGTACCTATTCTAAGTTCAATTCTTAGAAAATCACAAAAGTCAATCGTTTGCATTAAGAAATATTTTTACTATTTTTACAAACCTTACTGCTTAATCACAGTTAAATCTACTCAAACCTCTAAAATAAATGACGTCAACAGACAAAATTTCTTCAAAAGAATACAAGATACTTACGCTTTGTACAGTTTTTTGTATTTATTTGAATATTGCTTCATTTGCCCAAGGGGAAAGGGAAAGAAATCCCCAGGATTTTCCTAAACATTCAGATGCTATTGGTCAATATGACAGCCCAGATGCTTCATCATATGAAAATAGAACTGAAAGTTTGTACAGACAAAACTCATCTCAAAACAAAGACGTTGTAGAAAAACCGGTTACTTCAACAACTAAAAAAGAGAATCCACTATTCAAGCAGGGAGGAGAGAAAGACGCTAAAAAGGAAGGAATTTCAACACTTTCTTTTAATTTGTTTCTTTACATTGTTGACAAGTTCAAAGAAGATTAAATGCAAATACCAATAAATCCAAAATAAAAAAGAGACCAGGTGGTCTCTTTTTTTTATTTATTACTTTTCAATACCCCCAATTTTACCGCAAAATCCCATATAGCAATACCCAAAGTAACCGAAATGTTTAAAGAATGTTTGGTTCCTGACTGCGGGATTTCAATCACAACATCGCTCTTTTCGATAACTCCCTGCTCAATTCCGAAAACCTCATTCCCAAAAACCAGGGCATATTTTTGATTAGGTTTAGGCATAAATTCATGTAACATGACACTTATATCTACCTGTTCAAAGGAACAGATCGTAAATCCTTCATTCTTTAAGGCCTTAATCACTCCTAGAGTTTCTGTATGATATTCCCATTCCACTGATTCTGTAGCACCCAAGGCAGTTTTTTGAATTTCCCTATTTGGAGGTGTCCCTGTAATCCCACATAAATAAATTTTTTCAATCGCAAAGCCATCAGAAGTCCTGAATGCTGAACCTACATTATTTAAACTTCTAACATTATCCAAAATAATGGCCAAGGGAATTTTTTCTGCCTGCTTAAACTCCTCCACTGTGGGGCGGTTAAGCTCTTCCATACTTAATTTTTTCATGTGGTTTTGTTTCCCTTTTTATATCTTTTATTTTCATGCTTTATTTATTTCAAAATTAGCATAAAGATTTAATTCAGGGAAAAATGGCAAAAGTGAAGGATAAAGAAGTCAAAGAAACCCCCTTGATGAAGCAATACAATGCCATTAAAGCAAAACACCCGGGGGCTTTGTTGCTTTTTCGGGTCGGGGATTTTTACGAGACTTTTGGAGAAGATGCCGTTAAAGCCAGTAAAGTTTTAGACATTGTACTAACCAAAAGAGCAAATGGTGCAGCCTCGCATATTGAATTAGCAGGATTTCCACATCATTCTTTGGATACCTATTTGCCAAAACTGGTCAGGGCAGGTAACCGTGTGGCAATATGTGACCAATTGGAAGATCCTAAAGAGGTCAAAGGGATTGTCAAAAGAGGAGTAACTGAATTGGTAACCCCTGGATTGTCATTTAATGATAATGTGCTGGATAAGAAAAGGAATAATTATCTGGCCTCCATATTTTTTAATAAAGAAAATCTTGGAATTTCATTTCTGGACCTTTCTACGGGTGAATTTATGTGTTCAGAGGGAAACCAAAGTTATATTGAAAAACTTTTACAAAGCTTTAGCCCTTCTGAAGTAATATATTCCAAGACAGCCAAACAAAGAGCACAGGAGACTCTCAAAGATCAGTTTACAACTTTCCATTGTGAAGATTGGGTGTTTCAATATGATTATGCCTATGAAAAACTGACCAATCATTTTTCCACGAACAACCTAAAAGGGTTTGGAATAGAAACGATGGAATTGGGCATAATCGCAGCAGGGGCTATATTATTTTACCTGGAAGAGACAGAACATAAAGAAGTTAAACATATAGCATCTATCTCAAGGATAGCTGAGGAAAAATTTGTCTGGCTGGATAAATTTACCATTAGGAATTTGGAATTGGTTTATTCCAATCTAGATGGTGGAATCCCCCTGATCAATATCCTGGATCAAACCGTAACACCTATGGGATCCAGGATGATGAAAAAATGGATGGTTCTTCCTCTTAAAGAAAAAGACCCCATTGAAGAAAGGCTTAAAGTCGTGGAGTTTTTTTTCGAATCCCAAGAGGTGGGTCATGAAATTCTATTCCATTTAAAACATATAGGTGACCTTGAAAGGCTGATTTCTAAAGTAGCTGTGGGAAGAATCAATCCCAGGGAAATGAACCAACTGAAGAAATCATTAAAAAGCACCCTGCCCATTAAAAACCTACTCAAGAATTCATCGAGTGATTCTTTGAGAAAACTATCCGACCAAATCAATCCCTGTGCGTTTTTGCTGGAAAAAATCGAAAAGGAATTACAGGAAGACGCACCAATGCTCGTTCACCAAGGAGGTATTATCAAAGATGGTGTGGATCCTGATTTGGACGAATACAGAGGATTGGCAAACTCAGGGAAAGATTATCTCATCGCCCTTCAGCAAAGGGAAATTCAACATACTGGGATCAGTTCTTTAAAAGTAGCTTTTAACAAAGTCTTCGGATATTATTTAGAGGTTACCAATGCCCATAAAGAGAAAGTTCCCCAGGAATGGATCCGGAAACAGACCTTGGTCAATGCGGAGAGATATATTACCCCGGAACTGAAAGAGTATGAGGAAAAAATCCTTAATGCGGAAGAAAGGATGGTCAGCATAGAACAAAAGTATTTTTCTGCTTTGGTTCAGGACGCCTCTGAATATGTGACCCAAATCCAACAAAATGCCAGAATATTGGCTACTGTAGATTGTTTATTATCCTTTTCAAGAGTAGCAAAGAGCAATAACTATTGTAAGCCAAAAGTGTCAGATACTGATTCCTTGGAAATTAAGGATGGCCGCCACCCAGTTATTGAAAGGCAGCTTCCCTTAGGTGAGGAATATGTACCCAATGATGTCTACCTAGATAATGAAAGCCAACAGATTATCATTATCACAGGTCCCAATATGGCAGGTAAATCCGCATTGCTCAGACAAACAGCACTCATTGTATTGATGGCTCAAATGGGAAGTTTTGTACCTGCTTCTTACGCAAGAATTGGAATAATTGATAAAGTGTTTACAAGGGTAGGAGCCTCAGACAATCTTTCAAAAGGAGAATCTACCTTTATGGTTGAGATGACAGAAACAGCAAGTATATTAAACAACCTATCTGATAGAAGTCTGGTACTCATGGATGAAATAGGCCGGGGTACTTCAACTTATGATGGAATCTCAATCGCTTGGTCCATTGTGGAATTTTTACACAATCATCCAAAATTTAGGGCCAAAACTCTATTTGCCACCCATTACCATGAGCTGAACCAATTGGCAGAAGATTTTCCAAAAATCAAAAATTACAATGTTTCTGTAAAAGAAGTTGGAAACAAAGTGATTTTCCTTAGAAAACTCAAAGAGGGGGGAAGTGAGCATAGCTTTGGTATCCATGTGGCACAAATGGCGGGAATGCCCAATCCTATTGTGTTAAGGGCTGCAGAAATTATGAAACACTTGGAAAAAGACAAAGCCTTAAGTGCTTCAAAAGATAATCTTAGGGAAATGCCTAAAAATAATTTCCAATTAAGCCTATTTGATATGGATCCCAAATTAAAAGAGGCCCGTGAAATGATTGAAAAAATAGATATAAATACAATTTCCCCCATTGAAGCATTAATAAAGCTCAATGAAATCAAAAAGAAATTGGAAAATTAAAACTTCTGCTATATTTATTTACGTTAAAGGAAAAGCGTTGGGCCTTCTAAATAATGAAAATATGGAAATAGGGTTGTTGGAAGAACTTAGAAAACAGAATAAGTTATCAAAATTCTTTTCTTATTGGCAAAATAAGAAAAGAGTCCAATACCCAGGTGAAAAAGAAATGCTTCATGATTTGGAAAAAATGAGTCAAAACCTTGCCATGAAAGAAGGTATAGTTTTGGGTTGTTTTGATTACAGGGATTTAAGTCTGGCCTTTTTTACAGAAAATATTGAGGAAATAAGTGGTCATTCCGCTGAGTTTTTGAAAAAAAACGGTATTGCAGGAGTAATTTCAGCATTACATCCTGACGATGCCAGGGAGCACGTCGAGTTCAATAACAGATTATTGGATGAGTTCAATTCAATGACTCTTGCTGAAAAAAAAACTCTGGAACTTTCTTATACACTCCGGTGGCTTCACAAAGAGACAAATAAAGAGATCTGGTTTTTTACCAAAGCCAAGCCTTACCTTATTGATGATAATGGTGACTTCATTTATGACCTTCATATTGGTTTCCAGGTTACCAACCATGAACATCTCACAGAATACGATTGGAATTTTTCTTACATAAAAGATGATGGAACCAAAATTTCCTACAAAAAAAATAATGGGAAAAAATTAGATGTTCCACTTACCAAAAAAGAAAAGGAAGTAGCCAAATGGATTGTTGATGGACTTAATACAAAAGAAATCGCAGAAAAAATGTTTATTTCCCAAAACACGGTATTCACACACCGTAAAAGATTACTGAAGAAACTCAATGCAAAGAGTACAGCTGAAATGTTCAAAATACTCGCTTCTTTAAAAATAGAATAAAGGATTGATTCTCAGTTTTTAGAGCACTTAACAATTAAAGAACTTAAAAAAAATTGAATGCCACTTTTGCAATTTTAGAAAACTGATTTACCTTTGCACACACAAAAGACGGAGACAAAAGGTCAAAGCTAATTTTAATGTAAAAAGCGAGAGTAGCTCAGTTGGTAGAGCACAACCTTGCCAAGGTTGGGGTCGCGAGTTCGAATCTCGTCTCTCGCTCTAAAAAGCCCTTAGAATAAGGGCTTTGTTGTTTAATACAACAAATATTACCTCTAGATAATAGAGTAAGCCGGGATGGTGGAACTGGTAGACACGCAAGACTTAAAATCTTGTGGCCATATCGGCCGTGCGGGTTCGATTCCCGCTCCTGGTACTTAAAACCTCGCTTTTTGGCGGGGTTTTTTGTATTTTGGGGATATAGATTTTTTATAAGCCTTTTTAACCATGTTCACAGTTTACGCCATTTCAAGTCTTACCAGAAATTATATTTTAGTAGGTTTATGTGCTTACTCTGAAAAAAGTAATTGACCAACCATCCTCTTTCTTTTTTCCCGAAATTCTTTTTGTGCTTAACTTCCAAAAAATTGATTATGCTATGAAATCCGGCTTTCTACTCTCATTATTTATAATTCCCTTCACCCTTTTTGCCCAAACCAAAATAACCATCATTGATAAAACCAACCAGGAACCCATTCCGGGAGCAATTATCAAAATACAGGGACAAAACAACCAGATTTCGGATGCCAATGGAATTGTGGAGTTGATGATTCAGAACCCAATTATCCTTCAGATTTCTCATATATCTTATGAGACCATCACCCTACAGGTTGAGCCTGAAAAGGAATTCATGATAAGCCTCTCTCCTATCCTTAACCCATTAGGCGAAGTCTTGGTGGTTGGCTTTGAATCCGAAAGACCCTTGATACATCAGGCAGGAGCCATTTCCAAGGTCTTCGAAAGTGACCTTTATCGCTTCAATGAAAATTCCATTTTAAGTGCCTTTAATACCAAACCTGGGATAAGAATAGAGCAAAGGGCACTGGCAAGTTATAGGATATCCATCAGGGGAAGCTCCCTTCGTTCTCCGTTCGGGGTCAGGAATGTGAAAGTCTATTGGAATGACATCCCCTTCACCTCTCCGGATGGCACTACCGCCTTGAATATTCTTGACTTGTCAAATATCCAAAATACTGAAATCATCAAAGGTCCGGCAGGAAGTATTTATGGGGCAGGTAACGGCGGTGTAATCAGTTTTGAAAGTAGAAAAAGGGTGGAAGAAAACTACCTTTCCTCCGATGTAGGCTTTGGCGACTTTGGCCTTTTCAGATATAGAATTGGCATTGACCAAAAAATTGGTAACGGAGGGATCAACGTATCCTATGTGGATCAAAAATCTGATGGATATCGGGAACATAATGCTGTGGACAGAAAAGTATTCCAGTTGGCATTACATACCAACCCAAGTGAAAAACAAAGCCTTTCTGCTCAAATATTATATTCTGACCTGAATTATCAGATCCCAGGTGCACTAACTCAGGTGCAGGTGGAGGAAGACAGAACGCAGGCCAGGCCGGGTTCGGTCGCTCAGAATAGCTCTATTGCTCAAAAAACTTTGTTTGGAACCCTCTCCCATGAAATTTCCCTTTCCCAAAAATGGAAAAATATTACCGCTTTATATGTAAGCACCACAGATTTTGAAAATCCATTTATCCTTGATTACAAGAAAGAAACTTCTTATAGCTATGGGGGAAGGACAAAATTCACTTATGATGATCAGTGGGGAAAGTATCCGGTGCGGATTATTGCAGGTGCTGAATACCAATATGGTAATACTTTAGCACAAAATTTTGGAAATAGGCAGGGTGTTGCCGATACAATCCGGTTTAGTGATGATTTGGTCACCACTCAGGCTTTTTTATTCCAGCAATTTGAAATCGATTGGACTGAAAAACTTTTAATGACTGTAGGATTCAGTGAGAACTTTGCCCGCTATGATATCAATAGATTGATAGATGCAGGACCTGCAGAACCATCTTCCAATACAAAAAATTTCAATCCGGTTTTCATACCAAGATTGGCCCTGGTCTATAAAGTAAACAATTGGTCAGGAATCCATGGAAGTATAAGTTCTGGTTTCTCACCTCCGACCATTGCAGAAGTGAGGACAAATGAAGGAAGCATCAACCTGGATCTTGAAGCTGAGCGGGGTATTAACTATGAACTGGGATACAGAAGTAAATTTGGAATTTTCAATTTTGATTTCACGGCATTTTACTTTAAACTCAATGAGACCATCACTTCTTACACCAATGATCAGGGAGTGGTTTTATTTAGAAATGCCGGAGCCACAGATCAAAAAGGAATCGAATTCAGTATTGATTATGCACTTTACAGAAACCAGCTTAGTGCCATACAGGAAATCAAATTGAACCACGCATTTACGGGGCATTACTTCTATTTTTCTGATTATGAGAGTGGAGGAAATGATTATTCCGGCAATCAGTTGACGGGGGTTGCACCTAATTCTTTGGTCAATTTATTGGACATCCGATCAAAACTTGGGATTTACTTGAATGTTACCCACCAATATGTGGATCAAATCCCATTAAATGATTCCAACACGGTTTATCAGGATGCCTACAACCTGATAGGTGGACGAATGGGCTGGAGAGAAACGCTGGGAGGAAAATGGGATCTAGAAATTTATGGGGGAGTAGACAATCTTTTGGACGAAGAATATAGTCTTGGAAATGATCTCAACGCATTTGCAAATCGCTTTTATCAACCCGCTCCAGGAAGAAATTTTTATGGTGGTTTAAAATTTGGTTTCCGATATTAAAAAAAATGAGGAATAAAACCCTTTAGTCTTTATTCCTCTATGGTTTAAAACCGTGAACAAAAAAATTGCTTAATCACCCAAGACAAATCTACATGATTTAATAAGACAAAAAAATACCCTGTACAGGGTATTTTTTAATAATTCACGGCTAACGACAGTTGCGTTTGTATTAAACGTTTGAGGGTTAAAATTCTTTCCGATGCATAATATGATTCTGCTTTTGTTATTTCCTCAAAAGCATTTTTTAAGTTCTTCTGGTTATTGTAGTAAATCGCTTTATTGAAATACTCCAAACCTTTTAATTCCTTTAAATCAATTGTCCTGTAAATTGAGGGGTTAATCAATGAGTTAATCGCCCTTTGATCAGGATGAAGATAAAGTGTATTATTTTTTGCATCAGATTTAAACTCAGCTAAATACGAAGCAACTTCATTTTTATCAGAAATGAAACCATTAAAACTATCCGTGGACTCAAGGATAATTTGTTGCTTATCTAATTCAACCAATAAAAATACATGATGTGAAGTTTCAATGATTTGATAATCAAAGCCATAAAAATCCAAAAAAGCGGCCATTAAAAATGAACCCGAGACACAATCAAATTTCCCTGATTCAATCAATTCCTCGACAGTGGAATATTGGTAATAATCATAAAGCAAATGAAGTTGTGATCTATAAAAAACCATTTTCAAAAATTTTTCACTTTTATCAAACTTCTTATAATCTTTTTCAAGCTTATTCCGCAATTTATTGAACTTAGGACTTACAGAGTCCCAATAGGAAATAAATTCCTCTGAAGAAAATTGCAATTCTTTCTCTCCATTTTCAGTTAATGCATGGTTTGAAAATGGAATTAACAGGACCAAAAGAAAGATAATCAACGACTTCATTTCTCAATGTTATTAAATTGTTAAGCCAAATTAACATTTAATTAACATTAAAGCAAAAAAAACCTCCTCTGTTAACAGAGGAGGTTTTCTTATTTAAAAAAATCGAATTACCAAAATGTATATCTAAACCTTAGAGCAATTCTCCTACCCGGCCTAAGTCTTGTAAAAATCTCATCTTCTGCACCGTACATCCTGAATGTTTCCTCCTTTAAATCATCCAATAAGTTGGTTACATTTAGAGTAGTTTGAATTCTTTCAGATTTACCCCAAGTTTTATTGATGTTTAGATTTAATGAATGAAAAGGAACCGTATAAGTATCAGTTCTATTTCCAAATCCAATATAGTTTAAGGTTGGTCCCTGCACATTATAAAATAAACCGGCCTCCAAACCTGAAATCATATTATTATAAGAGAATCCTGCATTGATGATATAAGGCGCCTGACCTGCCATTTGCCTTGTCCTGGAAACTTCTTCCCCCTCTCTTGCAGATAAATTCCTAGACCTGAATTCAGACTCGGCCATTTCAATAACTGATTCAACCAAGGTCACGTTTGTATTGACAAAGAAATTTTCAAGTTTTGGAGAAATCATCCCAAGTGATTTTCTAAGTTCCAACTCTACTCCCAGTACAGAACCATTTCCTACGTTCCTTGGCTGGAATGCTCCAGGGTCAGATAAGAACTGGACCATTTCAATAGGCTTATCAAAAGTCTTGTAAAAAATGCTTCCCGATAATATTTCACTTCTCTGCATGAATTTTTCCCATCTTAGGTCAAAATTATTAATCCTGGTAGCCTGCAGATTTCCATCCCAAAGTACTTCGGTACCACCTTCAGTAGTTTCAGGAAACAAAGATCCAATAAATGTCCTTCCGGAAATAGGATCCAAAATTTCCGCAAAAGAAAGTTCCTTAAAAGAAGGCCTGGCAATCGTTCTGGATGCTGCAAATCGAATATTTTGATTGCTTCCTAAACTTTGTACCAAATTAAGAGTCGGAAAAAGATCCAGGTCATCCAAGACTTTTTCATTGTCAAAAACAATTGTATTGGTTTGGTTTGTACCGGTATAATATTGTGTAAACTTTTCAACCCTAAGACCTATTATCGCCCTAAGATTTGTAAAAGGATTAAATTCTGTAGAAGCATATCCCGCAATATTATTCAAATTTGAGTTATAGGAATTCGGGTTGATTGGAATGAATGTAGGATCATATCTTATTCCGTTTCTGTTGTCCGCAGAAAAAAGATTTTCCTCCAGCAACACCTGGTTTGGGTCTCCATTGAATACTGTGCTACCGGTATTAAACTGAAAGTCCTCAATTAAGAAATCTCTGTTTTTATAAACGTAAGCACCTCCAAATTTCAATTTCGCACTTCTTCCTGCCATCAGATAATCTCTTGTAAGATTAAGATTTCCGAAAACATTTTCCTCATCAAGATTTCTCCAAATTCTCGTTGGTAGTCCTACTTCGGTACCTATTGTATTGTTGGGAACCCTAAATCTGGTAATCCTTACATCCGGGTCTTCAATAGTTGATTTAGTGGGAGAAACTTTCCAATCCAATTGCCACTTCCTATTGACTGTAAAATGTGTACCACTAAGCAAAAGGTTCGTCATAGACTTTTGGCTATACTCTATATTATATTGGTCCGCTTCAAATTCAGCCCCAAGATTGGTGTTAATAAAGTAAAACTGACCGACTTTGGATTCCCCACCTTGAAGTCTCAATAAATTCAATTTGATCTTGGTCAAATCAGATTTATAGGCAATTCCAGCAATTCCACCCAAAAGAACGTTATTCACTGAATAATTTCCTTTTGATTTTTCTAATGCTTCTAAATTAAAATCTGATTGATCTCTTGGTTTTCCGTAAAGGTTAAATTCCGCATCCTGATAAAACTCAGTTTCATTTCTATAGGTAAATGCCAAGTTGTATCCGAATTTTTTGTTCCGGATATTAAACTGGTCACCGATAGAATAGCCCATACCAAAATCCATTGGACTGGTCTTATTGGTACCTCCGAGTATTGGGTTAAAATCTCTTAAAATTGATTGAAAAAGCTGGCCTCTTTCTGAATTGGGGTTCCCTACAACTTCAGCAAATTGAGGGATATTATCCACTCCTTGGGTAGGGATAGTTCTGGTCCCATCATCAAAACCCAACCAATCAGTCTTACCTCCTTCTATATTTATGGAATTTTTGTTGAAGTGCATACTTGGATTGTATCCACCTGTAACACTTAAAACCATTGTTTTTTCCTCAGGAAAATCTTTGGTCTCTATGTCCACAATTCCTCCGGTAAAGTCGGCGGGTAATTCAGCTGTAAATGATTTGGATACTATAATGTTATCAATCACATTAGTAGGAAATATATCCATTTGAATGGTATTCCTATCTGGATCCAAACCCGGTACTTCTACCCCATTCAGGATTGTTTTAGTATATCGGTCTCCAAGCCCTCTAATGTAAACATATTTGCCACCTTCAACTGAAACACCGGTAACTCGCTTGATTGCTGAGGCAGCATCACCATCACCTATTTGGCGGAATGTCGCATTAGAAATCCCATCAAGAAGATTCGCTGAATTCCTTTTTACGCTCATTAATGCGGCTTCTGTGGTCCTAATTGCCTCCGCAGAAACAGTCACTGTTTCCAAATCTGAGGTAAACTCCGACAGTTTAATATTTTCCAAAACAGCAAAGGAGCCTGGGCCAACGACAATATTTTGGATTTCCAGTGTATTATATGAAATGAAAGAGATCTTTAAGGTGTAAGTTCCCGGATCAACCATAATTTCAAAGTCACCATCAAAATCCGTTACGGCACCGGTTTGAGTTTCAACCACAAGTACAGCGACGCCAAAGAGAGGTTCTCCAGTTCCTTCATCATAAACTGTTCCTCGAATTGTACCTTTCTGACCATAAGCATAAATACCTATAAACAAGGTCAGAACGGTTAATACTAAATTTTTCATATTGTAATTTTTGATACAGCAGATCGAATTATTTAAAAGATAAAAAAATGTAGAAGGAGCTATTGCAATCGCTCCCTCTACTTATATTTAATTATTTTAAAGCATCTAAATTCCCGGCAACTGCAGTCCATGACCAACCTGCGAAAGCAGATTTATCTGCGCCAACAGTATTAGCATGTAATGCAACATCTGTTGCGCTGGCATCAGTGCCATTTCTGAATACGGTAGCTAAAGAAACTCCAGTTGGTAGAGTAACTTCCAATGTGTTAAATTTTAATGCACCGCTTGCTAAATTTGCCAAAGATTTGTCACCGCTGATGGAAAGATCTCCTCTACCTTCTGTAGTGGCTGGGTCTGAGAAGCCAAAGAAATAAATGTTTTCAAAAATCCCATTGGCACCATCTCTAAAATCTCCCAATTCAGCAGCAGCACTTCCAACTACTGTTCCATTTTTTACAGTATGACCCGCTATAAATGAGCCTTCTGGACCATCAATTTCCAAAGCATGGTCAGTTTCTGAACCACATACAACAATAAAGTTATCAAGTGTTCCGGACCAAGCTTGGTCAGTATCTATAGCATCATCTGAAGAATTCCAAACAATAGCATTGGTAACACTTACTGTACCTCCAAACCATTCGATTCCATCATCTTGATTCGCAATCACTTCCACATTTTCAATGATTGTTCCTGAACCAACACCCCCAAGAGTTAAACCATTAATTTCGTTACCTTCACCGATATTGGCTCCTCCATGTCTGATTGATATATATCTGATTACTCCGGAGTTATCTTCAGGATTGTCACCTCCATACCTTCCATTTTGATCTGATGCAGGAATTCCTTCAATCTGAACCTCAGAAACGTCTCCTGCAAATGAGCCTGGAGCCCTTCCAAGTACAAGTACACCACCCCAAAGACCATTGATTGTTGGATCAAGATTCGGGCTAGCTATCATTCCTGGTTCAATCTCGTCTGCCACAGAAGTGAAAATAATGGGAGATTCAGCGGTTCCATTGGCAAATATTTGGCCTCCTCTCGCAATAATCAAAGCAGTAGCATTGGCACCTGAACCAGCTTCACCTTTGATTATGGTTCCTGCCTCAATAGTTAAAGAAGCCCCATCAAGGACAAAAATTCTTCCGGCCAAAATATAAGTTTTATCAGCAGTCCAAGTTACATCTCCTGTGATATTATCAGTTACCCTAACTGTAGTTTCCTCTGCACCAACTGTCAGAACGTGTGTAACTTTAGCACTTGATCCATCTCTATCTGTTGCGGTAAATTCAAAAACCAGATTTTTACCTGCATCAGCCGCAGTTGCAGTGTAAGAGAAAGTTTTGCTTGCCGAAGTCTCACCGTTAAGGGTTTCATTGGCAAAACTGGCTCCGTCTTTTGTAATTGAAAATGTAGCCAAACCATCCGGCGCAGAAATAGTCGCTGTGACAGGACCAACAGTTCCACCAGCCGGGATAGACGCAGTTGCCGGAATTCCGGTAATTGTTACGGGATTGTTTGGTTCCGGATCATCTTCACAGCTGATCAGTAAAAATACCACTGATAACAACATGAGAAGTTTTGATGTAATTTTTTTCATGATTTTAAAGTTTAGTTCTTCGGTTGTCCTTTTAACCGATGCAAAACTCATTGAAAAAAAATTTTATTCGGATTTTTTTGAATTATGCTTTTTTTAAAAAATAAAGTGAGATTTAATATTCAATTAATTTGATAACCAAAAAAAAAAGCCTCGGTGGTCACCGAGGCCTACTTAATGTCGAATTAGCGCCTATTTCAATGTTACCGTTTTGTTAATTGGGATTTTTTCTAAAAATATCCGCACCAAATCACGGGTACTTACATTATCTGCTTCTGCCTCATAATTGAGTATAATCCTGTGATTAAGTACATCTTCTGCTACGGCTTTGATATCTTCCGGCAATACATAATCCCTTCCCTCCATGTAGGCCATTGCCCGTGATGCAAGATTTAAATTGATGCTGGCCCGGGGAGAAACACCAAACTGTATATATTTTGCTTCTTCTTTTAAACCATATTTCTCAGGAAACCTTGTGGCAAAAACAAGTTCAATAATATAATTTTCCAAAGGTTCTGCAATTTTCACCTCGTTGATAGCAGCCCTAATGGCAAATATATCTTCTTTGGATAATATCGCATTTACTTCTGAACTGAAAGACATATTCGCCATTCTTCTCATCACCTCCATTTCATCCGCTTTTGAAGGATAGTCTATATGCACCTTCATCATAAAACGGTCTACCTGGGCTTCGGGTAACGGATAAGTTCCTTCCTGATCAACTGGGTTCTGGGTTGCCAAAACAAGAAAAGGCCTATCAAGTGGAAAAGTTGTCTCCCCAATTGTGACCTGCTTTTCCTGCATGGCCTCCAACAAAGCGGATTGTACTTTAGCCGGTGAACGGTTGACCTCATCAGCCAAAATTATATTTGCAAAAATAGGACCTTTTTTTACCTCAAAACTTGCCTCCTGTTGGTTATATATCATGGTTCCCACCAGATCTGAAGGCAATAAGTCCGGGGTAAACTGTATCCTTTTAAAATCCAGATGCAATACTTTTGCCAGTGTATTCACGGTTAGGGTTTTTGCAAGACCGGGCACACCTTCTAATAAAATATGACCATTGGTAAACAGTCCAATCAATAGACGGTTAATCATTCGGTCCTGACCCACCACCACTTTTTTGACTTCTTCTACAACCTGTTGGATTTTTTCCTTATGCATGTAATTTTTAAGATATATTTTAACTAACCCCTTTAGAAAACTTCAAGTAATTCAAAATCGCTCTCTAGAGTTCCTGCTCTTTTAACGCCATAATGAATGTACACGATCCTATCAGAGGGCCTAAATTAGAACAAATTACCCTTTATGCCAATTTCCAATTTTGGTAATTGATAAATGGTAAGATTTATTAACATTTTATCCTCTCTTTTTAAAGGAAGAACTTGATGAAAACTTTTTTTCCCCTCCCCTTTTGGTGTTTTGAATTTTCTTTTCTGTGACATTTAATAATCTATAAATTTTCTCTTGCTCAAATTCTCGGATTTCTCCTACCTCAAACCCTTCTATACTTAAATTTTCCATAGACCATCTGACCAATCTTAGAGTTGGAAAACCCACTGCAGCAGTCATTTTCCTGACTTGCCGGTTTTTCCCTTCTATTAAAGATAACCGAATCCAAGAATCCGGAACGGATTTTCTAAACCTGATTGGAGGATTTCTTTCCGGAAGAATTGGCTCCTCTTCTAATAAGTGTGCAAGGGCTTTCTTTGTACGGTATGTGCTGCCCTCTACATTGATTTCAACTCCCCTTTCCAATTTTTTGATAGCTTCCAAAGTTGGTTGCCCTTCTACTTGTACCAAGTAAGTCCTTTGATGTCCAAAGGTCGGATGTAATAAGTAATTGTTGAGAGCTTTATCATCTGTTATCAATAATAGACCTTCGCTGTCTTTATCCAATCGACCTACAGGGTAAACTTCTTTAGGAAAATCACCAAGTTCTTTTAAGGTATCTTTTTCACCACTAAACTGACTGAGAATCCCAAAAGGTTTATAAATCACAAAATAGCGGTAAGACATACAGGAGAAATTAAATTTTTAGCACTGAGTAATTTGGTCAAATTTCTTAAAAAATAAATCAAAAGGGCCATGTTGTGTTTCAAATCTGACACAACATGACCCTCAAGAGTTTTTGTTAAGTTTTTCATCAACTCCCGCAACCAATACAATCAAAATGGCTGTCCATAGGTTTGACGCCTTTCAATTGCATTTCCAAATTATGGATCCTGTCCCGTGCTTCCATGTCCTGGAACATATCCCCTGTCAGGGTAGTTTTCAGGTTTTGGATTTCTTCCTCGATTGCGATTTTCTGTTCTGCTGTCATATTCAAATGGTTTAAGCGGTAAGTGCCTTCAATATATAAAAGTTCGAGGAAATTTATAAGTCTCCTGAAAAACAGGGGGAATAATTTTAACTTTATCCTTTCTAAAAGAAGTGAAAAATTGCATGTTTTGAAAAACCCAAAAGAAACTGACCATGGACCAAGCCACTATTACCAAACTCAGCAGCTTCAGAAAAAAACTCCATCAATATCCAGAGCTGTCAGGAGAAGAAAAAGAAACTGCCAAAAGGGTTTTAGATTTTTTCAAGGAAATCCAGGTTGATAAAACCCTTAAAGGTCTGGGTGGAACCGGCCTTGCTTTCGTATTTGAGGGAAAAGAACCTGGTCCAAGTTCTTTGTTCCGCTGTGAACTGGATGGATTACCCATCAAAGAGGAAAATGATATTCCTCATAAAAGTACTATTTCAGGCAAATCCCATGTCTGCGGCCATGATGGGCATATGGCCATCATCTGTGGATTGGGTCTTGAGCTTGTCAAAAACCGCCCTAAGAAAGGTAAGGTAATTCTGCTTTTCCAACCTGCAGAAGAAACAGGGGAAGGCGCATATGCTGTTATCCAGGATCCAAAGTTTAAGGAAATAAAACCGGATTATGCTTTTGCGCTCCATAACTTACCCACTTTTGAATCTCACCAGATTATCCTCAAAAAAGGGGCATTTGCTGCTGCTTCAACCGGTATGATCATCCATTTTAAAGGAAGAAATTCCCATTCCGCACACCCTGAAGCCGGAAATTCTCCTGCAGTAGCCATGTCCAAAACCATTGTCGCATTGGAAAGGCTGCCCGATGCCATGAAAAAATTCACCCTGGTGACTGTCATTCATGCCCGGTTAGGTGAAATCGCATTTGGAACAACTCCGGGAGAAGCTACAGTAATGGCAACTCTCAGAGCTTTTGAAAATGAAACCAGAGATCTTTTGGTCACCTATGCGGAGAAACTTTGTACACAGATTGCCAAAGAATACGGCTTGGAAGTTTCATTTGATTACACAGAAAAATTCGCCGCGACACATAATGATCCCGAAGCTTGGGAATACGGAAATCAAGCGGCGAAAAAGCTTGGATTGAAAACGAAGCACGCCCGCATTCCTTTCCGTTGGTCTGAGGATTTCGGGCTTTTTTCAAGCCACACCAAAACATTGCTATTTGGATTGGGGTCGGGGAAAAAACAACCTCAGCTTCATGAATCCAATTTTGATTTTCCGGATGATCTGATCCCAACAGGGGTAGATATGTTTTGGGAAATCATCAAGCAATTGCATCAATAATGGGGATGAATAATATCCCTTGCCCAAAAATCCAATTCATTTAAATTTTGCCCTGATTTTCTCTCCAAATCAATATTTCCATTTATTCGCCAATGTTACCAAACTTAGCATCACTGGAACTTCTACCAATACACCTACTACAGTAACCAAGGCTGCAGGACTTTCCAATCCAAATAAGGCAATTGCCACGGCCACGGCCAATTCAAAGAAATTACTGGCACCGATCATTGAAGCCGGAGCACAAACTGAATGCTTAAGGTTTAATTTTCTTCCTCCAAACCACGCCAAAAAGAAAATAAAATAAGTCTGGATAATCAGAGGAATGGCAATCAAAAGGATTATCATTGGATTGTTAAGAATATTTGGCCCCTGGAAAGCAAAAAGTAAAACCAATGTAAACAAAAGTGCTATGATGCTGACTGGTTTGAATTTGGGTAAAAACTCTCTTTTGAACCAAACATCTCCATATTTGGCTACCAAGCTTTTATTGGTTATCAAACCTGCCACCAAAGGAATCACGACAAAGATTACCACTGAAGCTACCAACGTATCGTATGGAACCGTGACATTAGTGATCCCCAATAAAAGACCTACCAAGGGTACAAATGCCACCAAAATAATCAGATCGTTAACGGATACCTGCACCAAAGTGTAATTTGGATCCCCATCGGTCAAGTAAGACCAGACAAAAACCATAGCGGTACATGGAGCCACGCCTAACAAAATTGCCCCAGCAATATATTCCCCTGCTAGTTCAGGTTCAATGTAGGCTGAATAGAGTTGATCAAAGAAAATCCAGGCAAAGAATGCCATAGTAAAAGGCTTAATCAGCCAATTGATAATGACTGTCCAAATCAGTCCTTTTGGTGCCTTACCTACATTTTTGACAGATCCAAAATCAATCTGTAGCATCATAGGATATATCATTAACCATATTAGAATGGCGATGGGAATATTTACATTGTAAATTTCCATATTGGCCAAAAATGACATACTATCACCGGCCAAATGACCTAACAGGATTCCAGCTCCAATACAGATACCGACCCATAAGGTCAGGTATTTTTCGAAAAAAGCTATTTTTTTCTGAGTTTTTGACATTGCTCTAAATTTTAACTGCCAGTATATTTAGCTGTTTTTATATTTATTGACCGATACTTATTGATATTAGCTTAGCGATATTGATAGATATTTGGTTTGGGCTAGAAATAATATCAATCAATATCCAATATCCACCAATATCTATTTTTCAATCTTAGAAAATACATATAGTAATTCTGAAGCAATCTGCATTGACCTCTCATCATACTTTTCAGCTTCTTTTTCCGTACCATCAAAGGCTTTCGGATCCTCATAGCGGACCGGAATTCTGGCATCGGCGCCAGGAATAAAAGGGCAGTTCTCATCCGCATGGGAACAGGTCATCACCGCTGCAAAATTTTTTGTGGCATTAGCGGAATCATCGAATATTTTGCTGAATGCCACAATCGGATCTTCATCATCGGAATAAAAAACAAAATACTTGGGATTACCCTCTCCTTCTTTGCTGAGCTTGAAGCCAAATCTTTTGATGGATGACACTGCCCGCTCATTGAAGGCTGTGACTTCCACCCCACCAGAATAGGCGTTTATCTCGATTCCATGGTACGCTGCAGCGACTTTCCCCCAAATCTGTGAAAACTGACTTCTACGGGAATTGTGGGTACAAATAAAATTCACGTTGATTTCCTGATCTTGATCGACTTTCCTTTGGAGGTAATCAATCAGCATTTGAAGAACTTCTTTCCGCTCTTCAGGAATTGGAAGCGACTTCGCTTTCTCAATATAAGTTTGGAGGGTTGGGTATAGGTTCATTTCTTTAGAGTAAAGAGGCAAGAAACAAGAGTCAAGACACAAGAAACGAGACGCTAGAGTCGAGAGTACTTCTAATCTCTCGCTTCTCGTATCTCGCATCTCCTAACAGCAGCCTGATCCAGGTTCACAGCTATTGACTTCCTGGAGAGAAGCAAGGGAAACTCTGATTTTTGGTTTTTCGCTAACCGGTCCGCAACAAGCGGCCGCTTTTTCCTCGGGTGTGGTAGCCCTGTCCTTGGCTTTACAGGTAGTCTGATCAGGCGTAAGTTGCACAATCAAGGCATTGCCTGTATCCTTAATGTTGTGAACAGGTAGAACAGCTGTTGGGAAAACAGAATTGCCATATTCAAACTTGATCTCCGCTTCTGGATAGGTTTCCCTTACCCGGTTTACCACATCGAAGATCTTCATCGCCTTAGTAGTGTCCACCACGTGGTCAGGCTCAGGAATTTCATTTTCCCACAATTGCACATGTACTTCTGACCATTGGTTACGGATGCCGCCACAGTCTACTGTGTCGAAGTTGACATTTTTGATTTCCGTGACGTGGTAGTCGGTTCTCACATACTGTCCACTTTGATATTCGAAGAAAAGTGCCATATCAGGGTTTTCTTGGAGGATTTTGGTGAATTCTGTTGTTTTCATATTTTTAGGTGATTAACCTTTGAGGTCTTTGAGACCTCGAAGGTTTAATGATTAAAATGGTCTAATAAATATTTTCTTATATTTCGTCAAGAGAAAACCTTCGAGGTCAAAAAAAGACCTCAAAGATTTAGCAGCAGCCCGAGATCTTCGGAAAGCCGCTGAATAATTCCTGAAATAGATTTTGTACTTCTGCCCAGCGGACAGCATCAATGCAATAATTGACGGATACGCCCTCAATACTTCCTTTGATCAGGCCGACTTCTTTGAGTTCTCTAAGGTGTTGGGAGATGGTGGCCTGTGCCAGACCCAGTTCCTGCACCAAATCCCCGTTGATACAGGAATTGGATTGGATCAGGTATTCCAGGATGGCAATTCGTGCAGGATGTGCAAAGACTTTGGCTATTTTGGCCAGTTCGTTTTGACTGTCAGTGAAAAGATCTGTTTTGGTGACACCCATTATTTGAGACTTTTAGAGGTTAGATTCGAGAGTCTAGAGATAAGATTAAAGACAAAAGAATTAAGATTTGAAATTAGGCAGACATAAAGTGGAAATATTGGTGAAATATTGATTAAAATCTAAGGTTAAAACCAATTCAACTATTTCGGCAAGCATATATCGCAGAAAACATATTTCAATCTATTCAACATTTTTTCTACTTTATTTCGCCTCCAGCTTATTTCTATCTATGTCGTTCCTGTTTCGGATATAATTACATTGCAATATTACGATGGATTAAATAAAAAACCAAACACTCAACGATATTTTGTATATTAAACCTATGAATACCTATGTACAACTCTGGAAAGAAGGCCGCACCCGGTTTACCAATCAATTGGCCAAGATCAAACCTGAAGACCTTCCTAAAAAAATTGGAGGAAGTCCTAATTCCGTTGGATTTTTAATCCGGCATATCGCTGAGGTTGAGTTACTTTTTGCTAAAAATGTTTTTGGAAATATGGATGTCAAGGTGGATGCAAAGACCCTGAAATCACAAAGGGATACAGGCGAATGGACCGATTTAGACTCCCTTATGGCACTTGTAAAAGAAGCGGGTGACCAACTAGAAAAAGCCATGAACAGTCAGGCCGATTGGGATGCGGTCATCAAAACCCAGGAGTTTGGAGAAAAAACTAAAGCTGAGGCTCTAGGAAGGATCACAACCCACACGTCTTACCATGCGGGACAGTTGGCCATTGTCCTGAAATATGGAAAATAGTCTGAAGTATCTGAAAATATCAGAGCCTATTAAAAATCAGATTAAGAAATATGGGGAAACCTTAATCATTTATTCTAAAAGATCTCCTTTACTTTTTCAATTGGGAAAATTATCGGGAATTAATCTAATTAAATTGCTTCTGTTTAAAAACTGCTGCAAATTGCATATCCTTTCTGAATCAGATCAATTCCCTTATCAATTAAATTTATGATTAATGCCACAGACATGATTCCAAACCAACCTTACCAAATCGAATCCATTCAGGATTCACCTTTTTTGGTCAATTTTCTGGAAATAGGAATATTTGTCGGAAAAAGAATCAAATTGTTGCATAAAGCGCCATTCTCAGGCCCATTGGCTTTTGAGGTTGAAGGGAATCAGGTATTCATGCGGAAAAATGAGGCAAAGATGATTCAGGTCGTTCCGGAAAATGAATTTTTAGAAGTTAAACTGTAAAACCTGATCAGATACCCAAATTTCCCAACCTCAAAAGCCCCTGAATTACATGCAGCCTTCAGTTAACTCCAGAGAAAAAACCATCGCTATCATTGGAAATCCCAATGTCGGCAAATCGAGTATTTTCAACCAATTGACTGGGCTTAACCAAAAAATTGGAAATTATCCTGGTGTAACCGTAGATAAGACTTTGGGATTCTTGAATATCTCTGGAAAACAATACCAGTTGATCGACCTTCCCGGAACCTATAGTATTTTCCCAAAATCGGAAGATGAATTGATTGCGATGAGGGTTTTGACAGGTATGGAAGAAGAAAAACCGGATGCTGTCATTGTGATTTTGGACGCCTCCAATCTGGAAAGAAGTCTGCTGTTGGGTACACAGGTTATAGATTTGGGACTTCCTGTTGCTTTTGTGGTTAACATGAAAGATGTTGCCGAAATAAATGGGATCAAGATTAAAACCCATTCCCTTTATGAAGCCTTTGGGATACCTTTGGTGATGACCGATGCTAGAAAAGTGGTTGGAATGGATGCGATCCGTTCCTTGATAGTAGAGGAAAAATTTAGGAAGCACGGGCAATTTCTTGAAATCACAGAAATTGCTGATCAAAAATTACTTGAAAAAGTTAAAACCAAATTTGAACTCCAAAACTTATACCAGGCATTTCAATACCTGATTTTTGGTGAATCCAATAAATTGATTTCTTCCGAAAAAAAAGAATGGCTTCAGGAGGCTTGTAAGGAATATGATTTTGATATCCATAACGCACAAATTGAGGAAAGTAAAAGAAGAAATTCCAAAATCAGAAACTTATTAAAAGGAGCTACCACCTCATCAAATTTGAGGTCAACCCAATTTTCCAAAAAATTGGATGGACTTTTACTTCATCCCATATTGGGGTATGTGGTGTTTATCGGTATCATGCTATTGATTTTTCAGGCAATTTTTGCCTGGGCGGAAGTACCCATGGACTGGATTGATATGGGATTTGCCGAAATCTCAGCATGGATTTCTACTAAATTACCACAAGGTGTATTTACTGACTTCCTGGCAGAAGGATTGATCCCTGGAATCGGTGGAATCGTTATATTTATTCCTCAAATTGCCCTTCTGTTTGGATTTTTAGCATTTTTGGAGGATACAGGGTACTTATCGCGGGTGGTCTTTCTGATGGACCGCATCATGAAACCCTTTGGATTGCATGGAAAAAGTGTAGTCCCTTTGATTTCAGGTTTGGCTTGTGCCATACCTGCTGTCATGGCAACAAGAACAATCACTAATACAAAAGAAAAGCTTATCACCATTTTGGTAACACCTTGGATGAGCTGTTCGGCCAGATTGCCCATTTATATAATTATTATAGGATTGGTAATACCCTCTGAAACCATCCTTGGTTTTAACATGCAGGCATTAGCACTATTAGGCATGTACCTTTTAGGAACTGTTGCCACCCTTAGCGGTGCACTGTTGTTGAATCTGGTTTTTCAACAAAAAGAAAGAAGCTATTTATTAACTGAATTACCAATTTATCGTTTTCCAAGATGGAAGGCAGTTCTCTTGACTATGTACAGCAAGTCCAAAGTTTTCGTATTGGAAGCAGGCAAGGTGATTTTATCCATTTCCATTATCCTTTGGGTGTTGGCAAGCTATGGCCCGCCTGCTACCATGAATTCATTGAATGAAGAAGAAGCTACCTTAATAGAATTGGCAAACTCAGAAGAAGATGCTGCTGAAATTGAAGAATTGTATTCCTCTAAAAAACTTGAAGCTTCTTTTATGGGGATTATGGGTAAAGCAATAGAACCCATCATTAAGCCATTGGGATACGACTGGAAGATTGGTATCGCACTGATCACTTCATTTGCAGCGAGGGAAGTCTTTGTAGCCACCATAGCGACCATATACAGTATAGGTGGTGATGTGGATAATGAACTGACCATCCGGGAAAAGCTAAGTCAGGAGACCCGTCCGGATACAGGGAAAAAAGTTTTCAATCTGGCCACCGGAATTTCCTTAATGGTATTTTATGCTTTTGCCATGCAATGCATGAGTACTTTGGCCGTAGTAAAGCGAGAAACCAAAACATGGAAATGGCCTATCTTTCAAATGATTGTAATGACTGCCGTAGCTTATATTACAGCATTGATCACTTATCAAACACTTCTTTAATATGTTTCAGGAGATTTTGGTCTTTAGTCTGTTTTTTCTTGTCCTTGGAATAGGAACGTACAGGTTTTTTTCCAGAAAAAAAACAAAAGCAAAAAAGGACTGTGGCTGTAATGGTTGTTATTAAATATAAAATTCTTTAAGCGGGGAAACTTAAAAATGCTTAAAAAAATATTTCTCAATCCGATAATTTTTCTCAAATTCCTCCATCAATAAACCCATTAGTTATATCATGAAAAAATTAGCTTTCTTCCTAATTGGAATAATGTTTTGTGTTACAATAGCCACTTTTGCTCAGTATTCAGACTATTTTATTGGTACCTGGGATATAATAATTACAGACACCCCTCAGGGAAATGTCAATGCAAGGCTAACTCTTGAGCGTGTGGAAGGAAAACTAATCGGCAAATTCAGCCAGGCGGGAGCTTCTCAAGAAACCACTGTATCCAATATCAACGAAGATGAAAACGGAATAACTCTTTTCTTCTTTGCAGAAGGTTATGATCTTTATTTGAAGTTAAATCCTGAAGAAGGAGATAAATTATCAGGTTACTTGATAGACCAATTTCCAGTCAGGGGTGAAAGAGTGAAATAACAAGTTAATGTCCCAAAAAAAACTCAAAGTCAGATGCTGGATCGAATTGGATGACAGCAGGTTTTTTGGTCCAGGAAGAGCAGAACTTCTTGAGCTGATATCAATTCATGGGTCTGTTTCCAAAGCATCCAAGGTTATGGGCATGTCCTACAAAAAAGCCTGGGATATGGTCAATGACTTGAATAACCGAGGGCCAGAGGCATTTGTTACTTTACAAAAAGGAGGGCAAAAAGGAGGTTCAGCGATCTTGACGGATTTTGGCCGGAAATTTTTACATCGGTATCAGAAACTGGATGAAAAATTAAAATCCATAATCAAAGAAGGTGAGGATATAATGGAAAATCTTTGATTAAACTGTAACTAACAAAAGATTTATTTTTTTTGAAAAGCGATATGTATATTTGGAAATATCGGTTCTCTTTCAAAAATAGTAAGACAATGAAATCCATAATTAATACCGTTCTTCTTCCTCTACTCTTTCTGATGCTATTTAATTCATGTGGGGAAAAAACTGTTGCCCAATCCTATCAACATGCAACTATTAAATTTACAGGAGAATTCCCAAACCCATTTGAATTGAGTATGGAAGATTTAAAATCCATGCCCCAATCAGAAGTCCCCGGAAAAGATAAGGATGAAAAAATCCATCGCTTCCAAGGAGTATTTCTGATCGATTTGCTCAAAAAAGGCGGGTTGGAATTTGGCACTGGATTGAAAGGTAAAAACCAGGCCCAATATCTTTTGGTTGAGGCCGCCGATGGTTATAAGGTTATTTTTTCCCTTCCCGAAATTGACCCTGAATTTTCAGGGAAGCAGATTATAGTGGCACATTCAAGGGATGGAATTGCATTGGAGGAAGGAGTGGGTCCCTTCCGGTTTGTGGTACCGGAAGAAAAACTTCACGCGAGGTGGATTAGAGAGGTAGTAGCCATTAAACTGATCAAAGTTGAATAAAAAATGAGGTGTATTGCAGAGATGAGTATTATTTTGGCAATAAATTGGTTTAGTTGATTAAAAAGCAATGAAGGCAGAAATTATTCTTTTATCCTTTTTTTTGATTTTTATTTCGATTCAGCCTTCTTTTTCCCAAAAAAAGGAAAAAGTTTTGGTAGCCGCAGCAGCAGATTTAAGATTTGCTATGGATTCCATTATCCAGATTTATCCCAATGCTACTGAAATTGAGGTTATCTATGGGTCATCCGGCAAATTCTTCGAGCAAATTTCCAACGGCGCACCTTTCGATTTATATTTTTCTGCAGATTTGAGCTATCCTAAAAAATTGCAGGAAAATGGAAAAACGGTCTCTGATATTTATCCTTATGGGATTGGAAGGTTGGTGATTTGGAGCAAGAAAGATTTGGGAAGAAGCTATTCCTTAGAGATGTTAAAAGACCCTCAATACCGGAAAATAGCCATTGCGAATCCGCGCCATGCTCCTTACGGTCAAAGAGCAGAAGAAGCATTAAAGCATTTTGGAGTTTTTGAGCAGGTTAAACCTAAACTGGTGTTTGGAGAAAACATAGCCCAAACTGCCCAATTTGTCAGTAGTGGTGCTGCAGATATTGGGATTATCGCACTGTCTCTTGCCCTTTCTCCAAATATGCAAAAGATGAACCAAAAATATTACCTCATACCTGAATCAAGCCACCAACCATTAATACAAGGTGCTGTATTGGTAAAGAAAACAACCCAGAATCCAGGAGCCATTAAATTCTTTGATTTTGTAAAAGAAGAACAGGCCCGATTGATTTTGACCCATTTTGGTTTTACCCAGCCCTGATATTATTATGGATTATTCACCCTTTATATTATCCATTAAACTGGCCTTTGTAACTACCTTGGTACTTTTTGTGCTGGGAATTCCTTTGGCTTATTGGTTAGCTTTCAATCCCAAAAGGTACAAAATTTTCTTAGAAGCAGTTGTGGCATTACCTCTTGTTCTTCCTCCAACTGTCCTTGGATTTTACCTGCTTTTGGCCTTAAGCCCGGAAAATTTTTTGGGTTCCTGGCTGGAAAAATATTTTGACTTGAGATTGGTGTTTACTTTTGAAGGATTGGTGGTGGCTTCGGTATTTTACAGTTTACCTTTTATGGTTCAACCTTTGCAATCAGGCTTCCGTTCGGTACCTTTCTCTTTGGTTGAAGCGGCCTATTCTTTGGGGAAAAGCAGATGGATAACTTTAAGGAAAGTCATCCTGCCCAATATGTCCGCAGCCATAATTTCAGCATGTATTCTGACTTTTGCCCATACCATTGGGGAATTTGGCGTAGTATTGATGGTGGGCGGAAACATTCCTGGAATCACTAAGGTTGTTTCCATCAGCATTTACGATGAGGTAGAGGCCATGAATTACAGCCTAGCCAATCACTATGCGATAATCCTATTGGTATTTTCCTTTTTGATTTTGTCTTTTGTTTACTTTTTTAATTATCAGCAACGAAAAAACATCAGGCTTTTATGATCAAACTGGAACTCTATAAAAAATTGTTCGGCGCTGACGGTCCAATTCACTTGCAAGTTCAAACCAACATTCAGTTTAATGAATTAGTCACTTTATATGGCCCTTCAGGAGCAGGAAAAACCAGTATTATCCGCATGATTGCTGGATTGATGAAACCTGATGATGGAAGCATTACAGTGAGTGGTGAATCATGGTTTGACAAAAAGCTAGAGAAAAATCTCAAGACCCAAGACCGATCGATTGGTATGGTATTTCAGGAGTATTCTCTTTTCCCCAATATGACAGTATATGAAAATCTGAAATTCGCTTTACCCAAAGGGGATTCGGAAAGCATTATTGAGGAAATGCTGGATACCGTTGGACTTAAAAACCTAAGGGATAAAAAACCAAACCTACTTTCGGGCGGACAAAAACAAAGGGTTGCGTTGGCAAGAGCATTGGTCCGCAAACCATCCATCTTACTATTGGATGAGCCATTGTCTGCCTTGGACACTGCCATGAGAACCAAGCTTCAGGATGACATTTTAGTCTTTCATAGCCAATATAATTTAACTACCATTTTGGTTTCCCATGATTACCATGAAGTCAAAAAAATGTCTGACAGGGTAATATTGTTAGAAAACGGTAGGATTGCAGGTGAAGGAAAAGCGGAAGATATTTTCAAACAATAAAAATGAAATGAGACTTGAAAATCTCAAACTTAAAGGAAATTGGATTACTGAAAATGGGTTGCCGGATATGATATGTTTTGCCTTCCATTAAGTTTTACCCACTCAAAAATTAACTTTTAGCAATATTTGATAAGGCTTCCACCAATCGGTCCAAATCAGAGATTTTGGTATACACATGGGGTGAAACCCTTACACAGTGGATATTTTCCAAAGAAATGGATGTGGTATGGATTTTATATTTACTCATTAAAACACTAGTCAAAACCCCTGGCTCAATCCCTTCAACTGATACACCTGCCAAGGCACAACTATACGCAGGATTCAACGAGGTATGGATTTTTACTCTGGGAATATCTTTTGCCTGCTTTGCCCAATAATCCTTCAAATACCGGATCCGTTCCTCTTTCCTTTTGGTACCTATGGCATTGTGAAAATTTAATGCTTCCCCGATTCCCTGTTCAATAGGAAAACTTCTGGTTCCCAAATTTTCAAACTTCCTGATATTATCACTTTGGGGATCTCCGGCACAGACCAAAGGCCATACTTTGGATATTTTGTCCTTTTTGATCCATAACATCCCGCTTCCTATTGGAGCAGATAAGTATTTATGAAGGCTCGTCCCGAAATAATCACCTTCCAAATCCGGAATCTTAAAATCCAAGAGCCCAAAGGAATGTGCCCCATCAATAATCACTTCCAGTCCATGTTCATGCGCCATTTTAGCAATTTTCTTTACAGGCATGATCTGTCCATTCCAATTGATGACATGGGTCAGGTGGATGATTTTTGTTTTTTCTGTTATGGCTTCACGGTATTTTTCAACAATTTCTTCATCATTTTCAATGGGAAAATCGAAAGTCAATTGTTTATAAATTATCCCTTCCCTTAATACCCTTTGTTTCCAAGCCTGCATCATATTCGGATAGTCCTGCGTGCTTCCAACAACCTCATCTCCTTTTTTCAAATCCAAACCGTAGATAACCGTAACCAAGGCCTCTGTAGCATTTCTATTGATAGCTATTTCTTCCGAAGAACAGCCCCCCAACTTGGCAAGGGATTCTCTGAGACTTTCCCTACCTTGATCCAAAATCTGCCACATGTAATATGATGGCCCCTGATTGGTCATTTGATTGAAGCGCTCTACCGCTTGTTGGACTACAATAGGACTGGGAGAAACACCACCATTGTTCAGTATAATAATGGGAGAGGAACTAGCGGAATACCCTTGTTGGATCACTGACCAATAATCTTCGTTTGAAGCCATTTCGATAGGCGATAGTCCATGGTACTGCTCTTCATTATCATTCCAATCGGAAGCATGAATTTGGTTGAAAAGACTGTTGACCGAAAAAGCTCCTATAAAGGCACCGGCTTTTTTGATGAAAGATCTGCGATTTTCTGAGGTATTCATTGAAATGATATGTAAATTTATTGGGTATTGAATGGATAAGTTCCTAAAAAATTCGGAAAAATACATGGTCTTATTATTATTTGTTTTGTAAGGCCCCCATGGTTCTTCCTGTACCCTTTCATCTCTTTCGGATGTATGAAAAGAATCCACTTAGTCGAATTTGAAGATTTGCCATGGTTTCCCAACTGGATAAGGGAACTGATGACCCGCTATATCCAAACATTCCATAAAATCCTGAATACTTCTGATCACCTTATTCCTTTGGTAGAAAAAGGTCTATCCTTCAGTTCCTCATCCCAAATCCTTGACCTTTGCTCTGGCAGTGGGGGACCTATGCCAGACGTCCTGAAAAATCTTAAGAAAAAGGAAAAACATTCAAACCTAAAACTCTTCTTAAGCGACTTATTTCCCAATCAAAAAGCTATCAAAGAAATCAACAAGAAAGCAATAAAGGATATACAATACCTTGAAGATCCTCTCGATGCTACCCAAGTTGATTCCAAATTTACCGGACTAAGAACCATGGTAAGTGGTTTGCATCATATGAAACCATTTCTTGCGAAACAAGTTCTGCGAAATGCAATGGAAAGCAAAGAACCCATTTTGATTTTTGAGATTTCGGATAATTCGGCTCCCATTTTTCTTTGGTGGTTGGCAATTCCAGTGGCTTTCATTACTTCTTTGTTTGTGACACCTTTTGTACGACCTATGACTTGGCAACAATTGGTATTTACATACCTCATTCCCATTTTACCTTTGTTTATCGCTTGGGACGGAGCTGTTTCCAATGCAAGAACCTACACAATTGGAGATATGCAAAAACTTGTAGAAGACCTTTCCGATGACTTTTACCAATGGGAAATGGGGAAAATAAAAGGAAAGGGAGGAAATAAACTGTTTCTATTGGGTAGGCCTATGGTTAATTCCAGATTATAAAGTTTAAATCTTAGATAATTTCATTCCACGATCCTCCTGGGAATGTCATGAGGTAAACGGGTCAACAATTCATAATTTACCTGTTGGGAAGACTCACTAAATGAGGCAATAGTAATTTCCTTATCCCTTTGTTTTCCAATGATCACAACCTCGTCTCCTTTTTGTACCTTTTCCAGGTCTGTCACATCCACTGCGATACTGTTCATGGTAACGGTTCCTACCACAGAAACCACCCTGCCCCTTATCAAAACTTTTCCCTGATTACTTAAGAGGCGGCTATAGCCATGTCCATAGCCAATGGGAATTAAGGCAATGGTCATGTCCCTAGGGGCCATATAGCTTGATCCATATCCAATGAAGTCACCCATTTTTACAGCCTTGGTGTTCATGATACTGCTTTTCCAGGATATCAGCCTTTTCAGTGGGTTTTTGTTGTCCTCTGGTAGGGATTGGAACCGGTACATATAGGTTTCTTGGGTTGGCCAAAAGCCATAGGAAGCAATGCCCAACCTCACCATGTCCATTTTGGTTTCCGGATATAATAAGGTTGCTGCTGAACAAGCAGTATGGTATTTTTCAAATTTGATTTCCTGGGAATCAAACCATTTTTTGATTTTTTTGTAGTTTTTGATCTGATTCCTTACGCGTACATAATTGGCAATACTTTCAGCACCTGCATAATGGGTACAAAGGCCTTTCAATTCCAGGTAATCAGTATTTTCATCCAGCAAATGGGCAAGCCATTCTTTGTCTTCCCATTCAAAACCGGTCCGGTGAAAGCCTGTCTCCACTTCCACATGGATTTTGGCTTTGATGCCCAATTTTTTTGCTGCTGCAATGGAAGCCTCCAACCGGTCAAATTCAAATACAAAAAAACTGATCCCCTTCCGTATAATCTCTTCCAAGTCTTCATTTTGTAACATGCCCATGATCATGACCTGACTTTGATGCTGACTTGCTTCATAAACCCGTAAAGCCTCATCTGATGAAAATGTGGAAAAATGGCGAATTCCGTTTTCTTCAGCCAAAGGCACCATTATTTCAATCCCGTGCCCATAGGCATTGCCTTTTACCACCATAGAAATCTGGGTTTTTGGGTCTATATCTTCTTTTAAAAATTGTAAGTTTTGTTGATACGCTGATTTACTGATTTCGATATAAGAAGTATGCTGCATGTGGGCAAATTACATTTTCTAATTTTTTAACCTAATTTTTTATGAAAGAGTTGGATTAAGATTGCATTTCAAGAATAACCCTACTGCTTAATTCCATGTAACTTTAACGTATTGTTAATAAAACGGAAATTCTGAATCAACCTAAATTAGAAGATGATTAGGGTTATAAACATGCTTGTTATACCTGTTTGAGTGTGTTGATGAGTGGTTTTCCGAGTTCCGGAATAGAAATCTCAAATCTGTCCCCATTTTGGACTTCAATCCCATCAGCAAAACTTGCTACTGAGGTGCCAAAGTAGTGTACATGGACATCTCCAGGCTGTCGAAACAGGTCATATTTGAAGTGGTGGTGTTCCAGATTGGCGATATTGTGGCTCATGTTGGCGTTACCGGTTAGGAATTCCTTTTGCCATAGCAGATCTTCTCCTCTTATGATACTACTTAGGCCTACCACATGATCAGGGAGTTCGCTGATTAGGAGCTCAGGCCCAAAGGCACTTGCCCTGAGCTTGGAATGTGCCAAGTAGAGGTAATTGATTTTCTCCATTTTATGATCCGAAAACTCATTGCCTATTGCAAAACCCACCCTAAAAGGATTGCCTTCTGGATCGATGACATATAATCCTGCCAATTCGGGTTCCTCGCCTGCATCCAGGGCAAAAGGAGGAGAAAGCAATTCATGACCTGTGGGTACTACGGATAGCCCGTTTCCTTTGTAAAACCATTCTGGTTGGACTCCGGGCTTTCCATTTAACATTTTTCCATTTTCGAGCCCCATTTGGAACATTTTCATGGAGTCTGTAAGCTCATCAGGGTTGCTGCTTTTTAGTTTTTGATGCATTTTATCCCGGGAAGCCGCAGATCCCAAATGGGTAAGTCCAGTGCCCGTAACCCAACAGCGATAAGGGTCAGGATGGGTAAGCGGGAGCAGAACCTGTTTATTGTCTAATAAAGGTTGATAACTTACTGTTTGATCGCCTGCCAGATAGTTGACAAGGTCTTCCAGACTTTTTCCAGATGTAAAGGATTTTTGCACCAATTCATAGGTACTCTTTATTTCAAGCAACAGGCGCAGATTTTCATCCTCTACCAAAGCCACATTGGTGGTGTTCTCTTTATTTTTAAACTGTACGATTCTCATTGGGGATAAGGGCTTACTGGAAAAGAAACATAAATTTCAGTGAAATTTAGTCAAATAGTACTGTTTTATCCTTTTAATCCTAAATTTTCTCAAGGTAGATAGGGATTTGGGCTGTTGTATGTATGTTTTCTGGAAAAATGATTAATATTTCAGAACAATTGGTTTTCATATGAAAAAGCTTCTGTTTCTTGCATTGATTATTTGTGCCTGCCAAGGCCCTGAAGTAGCACCCCCAGCACCTGTTTATCCCATTCCTTCGGAACGGCAGTTGGCCTGGCATGACCTGGAATACTATGGCTTTGTGCATTTCAATATGAATACTTTTTCGGATATGGAATGGGGAATGGGGGATGAAGATCCCGCTGATTTCAACCCTACTTCATTGGATACCCGTCAATGGGCCAAAGTGGCCAAGGAAGCGGGAATGAAGGGAATTATTATTACTGCCAAGCACCATGATGGCTTTTGCCTTTGGCCTTCAGCTTATACCGAACATTCTGTAAAGAACTCCCCCTGGAAAAATGGGAAAGGGGACCTGATCCAGGAGTTAAGAGATGCCTGTGATGAATTTGGTCTAAAAATGGGCATTTACTACTCCCCTTGGGACCGAAACCATGCGGATTATGGCACGCCGGAATATATCAACTATATGCGGAATCAGCTGACGGAATTACTAACCAATTATGGGGAAATCTTTGAGGTATGGTTTGACGGAGCAAATGGGGGAACCGGCTACTATGGAGGCGCCAATGAAAACCGCTATGTGGATAAGTTGACTTACTATGATTGGCCGAATATCTATGCCTTGGTGAGAGAATTGCAGCCCGGTGCGGTACTTTTTAGCGATGGTGGACCAGATGTGCGCTGGGTTGGCAATGAAGAAGGTTATGCCTATGAAACCACTTGGTCCAATCTGATGCGGGATTCAGTCTATGCTGGTATGCCGGAGTACCCTGAAAAATATGCATCAGGTCAAGAGGACGGTACCCATTGGGTGCCTGCAGAAGCGGATGTATCCATTAGACCGGGATGGTATTACCACGAATACGAGGACCACAAGGTGAAGACGCTTCCTCAATTGCTGGACATATATTACAACAGCATTGGTAGGAATGCAGCCCTTTTGATCAATTTTCCCGTAGATAGAAGAGGCTTGATCCATGAAAAAGATGTGGAGCAGATCATGAAGTTATCCACAAAAATTAAAGAAGATTTTGCCATAGACCTAGCCCAAATAGCCAAGTTCAGCGCCTCGAATGAAAGAGGAAAAGGCTTTGAAATCAAACAGGTACTCAATGAGGATAAAAACAAGTATTGGGCAGCAGAAGATGGAGTTATCCACAACGAAATTGTTATTCAATTCCCTCAAAAACAAAAAATTAACAGGTTTATGGTCCAAGAACATATTGTCTTAGGCCAAAGGGTAAAAGCTTTTACATTGGAAGCCAAAACGGAAAAGGGCTGGGAACTTATCCACAAGGGAACCACCATTGGTACAAAGCGAATCCTGAGATTTGACGATGTGGATACAGATGCTTTGAGGTTTACCATTACCGATGCCAAAGCAAGCCCTACCCTTTCCAGGATTGGGGTTTACCATGCACCGGCATTGCTGATCGAACCTATGCTCAAAAGGAACAAATCAGGGGCCATGACTTTGATTGTTCCCGGAAGCAATGTGGATATTTATTATACCTTGGATGGCAGTAATCCAGGCATCAACAGTTTAAAATATGAAAGGCCTGTGATGATGGATCAAGCGGTCCAATTGAAGGCCATCAGTCATGACCCTGCTACTGGTCAATTGAGCGAGATTTTAGTACAAGATCTGGATATGGCCAAAGCCAAATGGAGCGTTATCCACACTGATCCCAATGCAGAAAAAGCCATTTATGAGGATCCAAGTACCTTTTGGCAGAGCACAGCGGATGAGTTGACCATAGATTTAGGTGAAGTGATTACGCTATATGGATTTACCTATCTCCCTCCCCAAAATAGGTTTATGAGCGGTGTGATTAATAGGTATGTTTTCCAAAGTAGCTTCGATGGAAGGACCTGGACAGATAGGGCCCTGGGTGAATTCTCAAATATTTACAACAATCCTATTGAGCAGACAATAAGATTTGATGGGGTGGAGGCAAGGTATATCCGGCTGAAAGCATTGGGAACAACTGATGGATTGAAGGGCTCCTTTGCAGAACTTGGTGTAATTACCAGGGATAATTAATTAACCACAGATAAATAGGATGAACGCGGATGATGTATGAAAAATGGATGAATTTACCGCAGATTTGCGCAGATATTGGGATTAAAAATACAGATGAATGTTGACTAAAGTTTTTACCTAGGATGAGTGCGGATGATTAATGATAATGGATGAATTAACCACAGATGGACGCCGATAAACACTGATATTATTTGTGAAAATAGAATGAACCATTGATTCATGTTGAGGACTACTGATCATGAATATAAAAAAGGATGAACTAACCACAGATTAACGCAGATAAACACTGATAAATATTGATAAAAACTTTGTTTTAATAATTGGATTCACTCTTTCCGTCGTATCATTAGTTCAAAATAATAGGTCGATTTGTCTATAAAACATTATTGATTACTCTTTTGATTTGGACTTTAGGAGATCCAAAGTTGATTAAAAGTGCTATTGAGTTCCTTGCGCCCTTTAAGTAGTTTAAAACTTGAGCCAAATGAATATCATCTAGGGCTTTTACGGTCTTCAATTCTACAATGATAGTTTTTTCCACATACAGATCGGCAAAATATTCTCCCACGATTTCTCCTGAATAATGCACATGAATGGGAAATTGCTGATTGACTAAAAATCCGCTTTTCCTTAATTCAATAGCCAATGCATTTTCATAAACCTTTTCCAGAAAACCTGTTCCCAAAGTATTGGAAACCTTAAAGGCTTTGCCAATTATTTCTTCAGTGATCCAATCATAATCCCACGACATAACAAATCATTTTCCAAAAAATAATCGCTATTAATCAAATACGATTCATATTATCCGTTTAAATAACCGATTAAATTATTTTTTTATCTGCATTAATCCTCATTCATCCCTTATCCATTTTATCAGTGTTCATCCCATTCATCTGTGGTTAATAACCTCATCTGAATACCTCAAAATCATTATCAAATTCAGAAATCATAAAAAATCCATCTTCATCCTTGATTCATTTTATCAGTGTTCATCCCATTCATCAGTGGTTCATTTTTTAATCTTTATCCAATTTCATCTATGGTTAAATTAATCAGTGGTTTGAAAAATCCCTAAATCGTTATACCTTATTGCTCATTTAAAATCAAACCCTAATAACCTATCCATGAAAAGAAGAGATGCCCTTCGGAGTCTTGCCCTGTTGACAGGCGGACTGGTATTGGTACCTTCCTGTGATTTTTCAAAGGAAGACATCCTCGATGCCTATCAGAACCTTCAGATTACCCCTTCCCTCAAACAATTGTTGGCCGACATAGCAGACAGCATCATTCCTTCGGGAAATATCAAAGGGGCAGCAGATATCAGTGTGCAGGATTTTATCCTTGTCATGGTCAATGACTGTATCGAGGAGGAAGGACAAAAAACCTTTATGAACGGGTTAAATGGCTTTGAGGATTACAGTAAAAAAACAGCAGGCTCATCCTTTGGCAAATTGGACCAAAAACAAAAAGAATCACTCATTCTGACAGGTTTATCCACAGAGGAAGAAAGTCAAAAGGAGATCAGAGATTTTCTAAGAATGACCAAAAGGTTTACCACCCAGGGCTTCATGATGTCCGAGTACATCCAAACCCAAGTGAAACCCTATTCTCTCATTCCCGGGGAATATAAAGGAGATGTATTGATTGCTGACATTAAAACGGAAAGAATAAATGGCTAATCTGAATATAGACGCCGCAAAAGAAAGAACATTTCAGGCCATTGTCATTGGCTCTGGATTGAGCGGCAGTTGGGCTGCAAAGGAACTTTGTGAACATGGTGTAAAGACACTGGTCATTGAAAGGGGCCGGGATGTGAAACACATCAAAGATTATCCAACCACCAATATGCTTCCCTATGAATTCGAACACAGAGGACAGATTCCTCAGGAGATTCAAAAAGAAAATCCTGTAGTGAGTCGCTGCTATGCCTTTCGGGAAGATGCAGCCCATTTCTTTGTGAAAGATAAGGAACACCCTTATGTACAGGAGAAACCCTTTGACTGGATCAGAGGCTATCAAGTGGGAGGGAAATCCTTATTATGGGCCAGACAAGTGCAAAGATGGTCTGATTTTGACTTTGAAGGCCCGGCCAGAGACGGTTTTGCTGTGGATTGGCCCATCAGGTACAAGGATATTGCTCCATGGTACAGCCATGTGGAAAAGTTTGCAGGTGTTTCAGGAAACAAAGATGGGTTACCAAATTTACCGGATGGAGAATTTCTTCCCGGTTATCCATTGAACGTCGTGGAAAAGTATTTTCAGGACCAACTAAAGAAGCACTATGGAGATTCGCGTCATTTGATTTTGGCCCGCTGTGCCCATATCAATGGTAACTTTGAATACTATGCCCAACAAGGCAGAGCAAAATGCCAAAGCAGAAATCTCTGTCAGAGAGGTTGTCCATTCGGGGGTTATTTCTCAGCCAATTCCTCTACCATACCTTGGGCAGAAAAGACCGGAAATATGACATTGCGTACCCATGCAGTAGTGCATTCCATCATTTATGATGAAGAAAAAGGAAAGGCCACAGGTGTCAGGATTGTAGATGCCAACACTAAGGAAATGGAAGAATATTATGCAGATGTCATTTTTGTCAATGCGGCTGCCCTCAATACCAATTTGATCTTGCTTAACTCTATCTCCAGCCGCTTCCCAAATGGATTGGGAAATGACAATGGCCTATTGGGAAAATATGTAGCTTTCCATAACTACAGGGCAGGCATATCAGCGGAGTATGAAGGTCATTTGGAATTTACAACTCAGGGAGGCAGACCTACCTCTGGTTATTTCCCAAGGTTCAGAAACGTTTTCAAACAGGAAACGGACTTTCTAAGGGGATATGCAGCAGGTTTTTCTGCAAATAGGGGAAACTATTCCGATCAAAGCAGCATCGGTATGGAGCTTAAAGAAAGTTTGCTCAATCCTGACAAATATGGCCCATGGAGAGTGGGTTCGCATATGATGGGTGAGACCATACCCAAAGAAAGCAATTATGTCGCTTTGGATCCAAATCAAAAAGATGAGTGGGGAATGCCATTATTGAGAATCAATGTGGATTATGATGACAATGATGAAAAAATGGTGAAGGACTACCTGGAACAGATGACGGAGATGTTTGAAAAAGCAGGTTTCACCAATATTCAAACCAGAGACGACCATAGGGCACCTGGTTTGGATATACATGAAATGGGCGGAGTACGGATGGGCAAAGATCCTAAGAACTCCCTGCTCAATGCCAACCATCAACTGCATGCCGTTCCGAATGTTTATGTAACGGATGGGGCATCAATGACCTCTACATCAACACAAAACCCGTCCTTGACCTATATGGCTTTTGCAGCAAGAGCAGCGCACCATGCGATGAAGAATTTGGGGTAAAAATCCTAACCATAATTTCAAGCCTGATAGTAAAAATCTACTGTCAGGCTTTTTTGAATTACCTGTTATTAAATCTCCTTTGACATCTGAACCCAGATTCATTCTTTAACTTCCTATTATCATTCAAACTCATTTTCGATTTTTTAACGTAAACTAAGGTTTCCAAAAAATGAAAGGTTATTTCCTAAATAAAACAAAGATTATGCGCTTCTTGAGTAACTAATATTGTCTTTATTTCGTAAGTTTATTTAAACTAAAATTCCCTGATTATGAACTTTTCCATATCATCCCTCGCAACGTGGATTTTTATTATTTTTTTTATAACTCCTTCATTTGGTCAGGAAAGCATAGACAAAATTATCGAAAGCATTGAAAAATATCACCAGACCTATCCCTACGAAAAAGTTTACTTACATACTGACAAACCCCACTATTTTTTAAATGATACCATCTGGATCAAGGCCTATGGACTAATTGAATTAGGTAAGGAGGATCCAGAAAAAACCCCAACAGTTCCCCTTTACGTGGAATTGCTTCAGGATAGGGTATTACCCTACGTCTCCAGGATCATCATGAAACTCGAAAATGGAATGGGTCAGGGAGATATTGTATTGCCCAGAAATCTCCGCCCTGGGGTTTACACCCTAAGGGCTTACACGGAATGGATGATGAATTTTGGAGAGGAAGCATTTTTTGAAAAGAATATTTGGGTTGGGGAATTGGGTGATGGCTGGGAGTTTATCAATCAAAATCCGAAATTGAACCTATCCTTTTTTCCTGAGGGAGGGTATCTCGTCGAGGGAATTGAAAGTAAAGTCGGATTTAAGGCAACAAATGCTATTGGTAAAGGCACCGATGTGTTGGGCTATATCCTAAATAGCAAAATGGATACAATTCTCAGATTTGAATCAGAACACTTGGGGATGGGGGCTTTTAATTTCAATCCTGTACCAAATGAAAGCTATGAAATAAGGGCAAAGTCGGCGGAACAGGACTGGACCAGATTTGCTTTTTCAGCCATTCAAAAAACCGGATATGTGCTGAAAATTGATCCCTTGTATGAAAACGATCAAGTAAAAATAAGTGTCCTCCATAATAAAGTTCCTCAACCCAAATCACTCCATATCATTGGCCTTTCCAAAGGAAAAGTTGTTTTCAGAAAAGATTTGGACGCAGGAAAACAGGAAAACAGTTTCTTTCTGGATAAGGAAGATTTCATGCCCGGGCTGGTTACTTTTACCCTGATGGATGATGAAACCCAGCTTTTGGCTGAACGTTTGGTTTACTTCCTCCCTTTTTCACAGGCTAGCGGGAAATTCAGAACCGAAAAATCCGAATATGGGCCAAAAGAAATGGTAAGAATGGATATTGAGCTTAATGATGAGTTCGGGATGCCAGTAGAAGGAGATTTTTCCATATCTGTAACCGATGCTTACCAAGTAATGCATCTGGAAAATTCAGAAAATATAGTCTCTTATTTTCAACTTAGTTCAGATCTGAAAGGAGTACTGGAACAACCTTCCTATTATTTTAATCCGGAAAATCCAAATGCAGAAAAATACCTGGACATACTTTTACTGACCCAAGGTTGGAGAAGGTTCTCTTGGGAAAACCTCTCCAAATTGAATGAATTACCTCCCTATCAGTTTGAATCCGGTTTGAGTCTAAGTGGAAAGGTGTTCAAGTTGAATAACAAACCTGTCGAAGAAATCCATAAACTTACCCTTTTGGTAAACCATTGGTATGGTGACCCTCTAGTTTATGAAGGCGAAACTGATGCATCAGGAAGATTCACTTTCCTAGGGATGGATTACCAAGATACTGTTGGCATATTTTTACAGGCATATCTCGAAAAGGAAAAAGCAAGTGGGAAGAAAAAGGAGCTCAAACGAAATGAGTTAGAAATTTTTGAAAAGGAAATTCCCAAACCGAAAATGGCCAGCTTGATCGGATTACCTCAGGGAGACCAATTTATAGATTATGAGGATTATTTGGTTACAGTGAAAGAAGCAAGAAACCTGATGGAGCAATTTGTGCTCAACAAAGAAATTGAATTGGGAGAAGTAACCGTCAGAGGAAGAAGAAGTGACCAAATACCGGATACACGGACCATACAATACAATGATTCGCCGGAATTAAGTATGACCGTGACTGATGAATATTATGGTTTTCAAAATGTATATCATTTAATCAGGGGAAGATTCCCTGGGGTGACAGTGTATGGAGATGTATTTAATATGATGAACCCCCCTGCCATTCTTATGAGAGGAGGATTGATCTCAGGTCCGGCAAGTGGTAGGCCGGCAGTTGGTGGTGCAGCTATTTTTATTGATGGATCTCCGGCAACACCTCAATTGGCTGCAACTATACCTGTAGCGGAAATAGAAAGGGTGGATATATTAAGAAGTTTAGCAAAATCTGCTGTTTATGGATCACAAGGTGCCGGTGGCGTAGTCAATATACTCACCAAAGGAGGAAACCCAAATAGGGATTATTCAGAAGTGGATATCCTTGGCAATGCAACATTAGTAACTCAAGGTTATGCGCCTATACGGGAATTTTATGTTCCTCCCATGGTGCCTGATATCAGTGCTCCCATTGCTATTGATTATAGGTCGACTATTTTCTGGTTATCTTTTGTAGAATCTGATATGAATGGAAAAGTATACCTAGAATTTCCTTTATCAGAAGGAAGACCTGAGGTAAGGGTTAGTTTGGAAGGATTATCAAAAAAAGGCGAACCTATTTACTCCAACTATACCTTTAAAGTAAAATAGGTTCCATGAAAATAAAAAAATCCAATCTTTTAATCCTTTCCACTTTTTTCCTTGGAGTATGCCAGGTGCATGCACAATTTCTCATGAGAGGTAAGGTATTGGATGCCGAATCTCTACAACCTTTGGAATTTGCCACTGTATTCATCAACAATTCAACTTTTGGGGATATTACTGACCGAAATGGAGCTTTTCAGATCAATGTCCCGGCCGGTAACTATGAATTGGTCATCAGTTATTTGGGATACCAGACATTTAGCTTTCCTTTTAATACAAATACCATTCGTGATAGCTATGAGTTCAGGATCCTACCTGAATTTTTTGAACTTGAGGAAGCAAGAATCGCCGAAAAAAGGGACAAAGCCTGGTATAATAACCTGGAAATATTCAAAGAAAATTTCTTGGGTACCAGCATCAATGGCCAAAGGTGCAAAATACTCAACCCTGAGGTTTTAATTCTGGACAACGAAACCAATAAAAATGTATTAACGGCAAAATCCAAAGGAATTTTGGAAATCGAAAACCCCAATTTGGGGTATTCAATTAAATATGTCCTGGAAGGTTTCGAGCTTGACTTTGAGAATAAAGTTTCCAAGTATGCCGGATACCCCTACTTTATCGAAAAGGATATTCCCCGGCGCAGAAAAGCACAAATAGAGAAGCAAAGAATCCGGGCTTTTGAGGGAAGTATTACTCATTTTGTCCGCGTTTTATACCAGGGAAATATAGAGGAAGAGGGATTTGTAGTCAAAAAATCAGAGATTAAAAATAATAGAGAAAGGCCCAGCGATGCTGAAATAGAAGTCGCTAAGGAACAGTTAGCGCAAACCCGTACTTGGTTAGTAAGGGATAGTTTGAGGCAGTTTATCCAAAAAGAAAACTTACCGAAAGAAAGATTCGAATTATCCGAGGAAGATTTAAGCGTTGATAATTTGGTAGAAGAAGCCCGAAATGGATGGCTATTTTTAACCTATTCTGATCCATTTTTCGTAATATTCGAAAAAGAACATGAAGAACCCAATTTCCGCAAGTATTCTGCCAAACAATCCGACACTAATCAAATAAGAGGAAAGTCGGTCGGAATCCATGCAAAATTGGATCCGATGCCTTTTCAGGTTACTCAACTTACCTTGACAGGAAATGCCTTGAGAATATTTGAAGATGGCAGTTATTTCCACCCCTTTGATCTTTATTTGAACGGCTATATGGCATGGGAAAAAATCGGAGATTTGATGCCTTTTGATTATAAAATGAGCGATTAAAATAAACAGCTTTGACAATCAAATTTTTCTTTCCCACAAAGCCAACAAAGATGCACAAAGTTTTATCTCTTTGTGGTCCTTTGCATTCTTTGTGGGATATCATAATCATTTAAAGATGGAAGAAAATTCTATTCACTTTGTTTACCTATCAAACAATGGAGGTCTTTTTTCCTGCCAATCGGTATTTTCCTGATATGCCCTTCCCAACATGATCAGTTTTTCTTCATCATACAGATTAGCAAGGAAGGTTATGGAAACCGGGCTACCCTTATCATTAAAACCATTGGGCATGCATAGAGCAGGATGACCGGTCAAGTTGGTAACTTGAAGTTGATTCCCCCCAAATGAAGGTGTCACAATGACATCATATTCCGAAAACAAAGCGTGCATTTCTTCAATGAGGATATTGCGGAACCTATTGGCCTGCAGGTATTCCACTGCCGGTATAAACCTTGAAGAACGGAACAGGTTTGGCCAGGCATTGCGGTGCTGGGCCACCAAAAGCTCATCCCTATCCATTCTGGTCATCTCATCAAAAGCAGCAGCTCCCTCCACGTATAATGATATCAACATAGAGGACACGTCCACAGAAGTTTTCAATTCTACCGGATGCAATTCCACTCCCATACTCTTCAATTCTTCCAAAACCCTCTTATCCTGTTCAGTGGCCCTCTCTCCTTCAAAAAATGAAGCAAAATACCCGACTTTTAAATCTTTAATTGACTTCTTCGCATCATAATTAAAGGCTGCAGAAACCGTACTCTTATCCTTTGGATCGAACCCATTGATAATAGCCAACACTATGGCGTTGTCCAAGGCTGAACGCGATATCGGTCCGATTTTGTCCATACTCCAGCTCAAAGCCATCGCCCCATGCCGGCTCACCCGTCCAAAAGTTGGCCGTAAACCGGTAACTCCATTTCTTGTAGATGGGGACACAATACTTCCCAAAGTTTCCGTACCAATGGCAAAGGGAACCAAACCTGCACTTACTGCAGAGGCAGACCCAGCGGAAGATCCACTGGACCCCTGTTCCAGATTCCAGGGGTTTTTAGTAACTCCCCCATACCAAACATCACCCATGGCCAATGCTCCCAAGGTAAATTTCCCAACCAAAACAGCCCCTGCTTCTTCCAGTTTTTCCACTACAGTGGCAGTTTCATCGATGACCTGATCTTTATATGGCATGGCCCCCCATGTAGTCTTGGTACCTTTTACTGCCAACAAATCTTTAATACCATAAGGGATTCCATGTAATGGACCCCTGTATTTCCCTTGGGCAATCTCTGCATCCATGGCTTTGGCGGATTGAATGGCATCCTCTTCCATAAGTGTAATCAAACACTGTAAAGTATCAGCATAATTCTTAATCCTATCCAAGTAAATCCTGGTAAGCCTTTCGGAGCTGATTTTTTTATGCTGGATCAAAACGGCAAGGTTAGAAATAGGAAGGAAGGCAATATCATGGTCATTGACTGGTAATCCCACTTCTTTCGGTAATCCCCAATTAAAAGGTTTTTGTACCTGTTCCGGAACAAAACCGTGGGGAAGTGGATTAAAATAAAGGGCCGGTGATGTGGCATTCTCCAGCTTTTGAACCCTCATCCGCTCAAAACTGTTTCGGTGGTTGATCAGATTTTGAACCATGCTGTCCCTTTCTGAAGGGGAAAATTCCAAGCCTATTAAAGTTTCTCCCGCTGTGATGATTGCCGGAGTAATATCTCCTGCCCTTTGCCCTGCTATAAAACCTATTGACAATAGCGCTGTCCCCAGAATAAATAATCCGAGCTTTGACTTATATTTCAATGGCATCATGTAGTTTTGTATTTTTATCCAAACCAATTCTAAAGGTAAAAGTTAATTTTCTGGAATATAAAGAATAATCCTTATGGACAAAAACAGCATTATGCCAAGCTTCCCAATGCCAATGCGTGGCTTCTTATTGCTTACAGGAATGTACACTTTTGCCTGGTCTGCTTTCTTCAGGTATTTTGGAGACGATCTTTTGAAGTGGCTATCTATGAATCCCATGGAGACAATGGATTTAAGCGGCAGGGTTTTCGGTTCCATTGGGATGCTGCTCGGTTTTCTGATTTTCCTAAGTGCTTTCTATCCCATCAGTTGGCAATACCTTATTCTCTTAGGAATTATTGGGAAAATAATCTTGGCGACTTGGTTTGTTTTGGTATTTGTACTGGAATTGGGCTGGAACAAACGTACAATCTTCCATTTGGCATTTAATGAATTACTTTGGATAATCCTGCTTTCTATCATCTTTGCGAGATCTTTGAAGGTGAAAAAATATTTAAAAGAACTGCCTGAGTAAGGCTACAAATAAATTTACTTTAATTCTCTTACCAGCCTAAAACCAACATCATATCCATTTCCAGGACCTCCCCCGTGGAATAAGTAGGTAGCATTGGTTACATCTGAAGTAATGCTACCTCCTTTCAGTACATGAACTTCCCCATTTTTGGGTGGAATCGGGTCTGCAAAAACCGCATCATTATAATAATCTTCCACCCATTCCCAAACATTTCCCAACATATCATATAATCCCCAAGGGCTGGTTTTTTTTGTTCCCACAGGTTTTGTGGTTCCTTTGTCAATTTGTTGAATCCAGGCTTGTTCAACAGTTTCTGCCCAGGAAAGTAAGGATTCATTTCCCGCTCTTGCGGCATATTCCCACTCAAACTCTGTTGGTAATCTATAATGGTATATACTATCCATGTCATTGAGTTTCTCAATAAACTCCTGAACCATTTCCCAGGTGACATTTTCAACCGGATGTAAATCGGAATTTTCACCTACTTTTTTTTCATTAAAAAAAGAGGGATTGAAGCCCATGATCTCTTTCCATTGGCCTTGGGTTACCTCATATTTTCCTATGTAAAAGGCTTGCTCAATATTTACCCAAAAACCCGGTCTGGAATCTCTTTCAGCCATTTCCCTACATCTTTGAAAATCTTCCTCTGTCCATTTGACTTCTTCGGGCACATCTCTTGTGTCCGGAAAACTTGGGCATTCAATTTCAATATTTCCAACAAGAAAACTTCCAGGCTCTATCCTTTGGAACTCCATGTTGAAATTTTTTATTGATGGAGATGGCTTTCGTTTCTCTTGTGCATAAAGTACAAAAGACAACAAGCATCCTATAAAAGAAATCATAAGTATTATTCCCTTCATCCCACTATTCTTTTTTTATTTCTTTGATCATAATATTCCTAAATGCATGGACCGCATCCGGTCTCCATGAGAAATCACAGCATCTTCCTCCCGGGACAGGTTGTAAAGTAGCACTCCAATGCAGTTGCAAGGCGATCATACCCTCTGTAGCATCAGCTATCAAATCATTTCTTATCCCTTCAGCGTCCCATATGTGCACCCCATTAATCCAAAGGGTAACCTTAGGTACTTCTCCGGTCATGCGGATATGAAAACTGTTCCATTCTCCTTTTTTCCATACCTCATCCAAATTTTCCACTTGGGCATTAAAAGTGGTTCTCAGCATTTCCCCAAAAAAGTCTCCTGTCCCACTCTCTCCATCTCCTGCCAATTCCAACTGATAGGCAGAACCGCTCTCACTTGATCGGAGAAAAATTCCTCCATTAGTGCCAGGATGTCCTTTAAACTCAAGGTAAAGCTCAAAATCCCGGTATTTTTTATCCGTAAGAATAATCCCTCCCTGTCCATAGGGATATTGCTTCATGATCAGTGCTCCCTCTTCTACATAGAAATTACCCTTGGTTCCATGATGATTGGTTTTACTGAGATGCCAACCATCCAGGTCTTTACCATTAAAGATAGTTTCGAAGCCATCTGGAACCTGAAATTTTTGTCCAAAAACTATATTACCTATAAAAATAAATATAAGAAGGAGCTTATTTCCTCGACCCAATGTATAATTCTTTAGAGAAATATTTATTTCCAAGACCTCATCATTTATTTTAAAAATTCTATTCCCGTCATCATAAGCAAAGCATCACTTTCTTTGGCTTGCAGATTCTTTACCACGATGTAGATATCATGGATACCCTGAGTTTTGGAAACATCAAATACTGCCGGTCTACCCATCGCTTCACCAAAAAATGGCCCCTTTTCTCCTTTTGGTGCAGGGGGCACAGTAAAGGGTTTTCCGATTAACTCTCCCTCCGGGCTGCTCAATCTGATCTCAATGCTGGCCCCCACAAAATGGGACCAATGCCAGAACCTGTTTGGGGCTCCAATTTTAACCTGATTGATACCTGTAAAGTCAATTTCCTTAAAACCTATATAGCCACCTTTTCCTGTGAATATAAAACCTGGATCATTTGTGGAAGGGGTAAATGAAATACCTTCTTCAGAGAAGTAATCCGCATCTTCGGGAGCCAAGACAGGAAATCTCAACAGAAAATAATCTTTGCCCATTAGGTTTAGGCCATCTTTCTCCTTTGAACCTTTGTCCAAATAATTAGCCATAAAAACATAAGAACCCATTTCCAATGGGGTTTGAAAATAGGAATCCAGTCTACCGCCACTAGTCCTTTTGGGAAACCCTTTGGTGATATATTCCCCGGAAGTACCCAATTTGACATTTGAACTATTTGCTAAGTTTATTTCCAAAATATAGTCAATGATCTGAGAAACCTCCTGGCTATTCAGCATGGGTTGAGGGGGCATAGTTATATCTCCCCATTTGCCTGAACCTCCTTCCATGATGCCTTTGGACAGCAAATCCATTGCTTTAGGGTTTTTTTGATACCTTTCAGCAATGTCTCTAAAAGAAGGACCAACCAGTTTTTTGTCCTCCAAATGGCAGGAAAGACAATTGCTTTTTTGAATTAATCCTTTGGCATTTAAATGTTTTAATTTGATGTCCGGATTCAGGTTTCCCTGCCTGTCCAAAGCCTCTAATTGTGGATAATCCATTCCAGATGGGATATATTGTGCGGTAACAGACACCTCCTCTTTCCGGATATTTCCATCAATCAAATTCCCATCTTCACCATCCTCCACAGAGACTTCATATTTGATCAGTCCATCAGGAAAATAGAAACTTTGGTTCCCTTCCAATACTTTGAGTTTTACAATTGGCCTGGTGTTTCCAGCAATAACGAGTAGGGAATCCATTGAGGTAAGCCCATGGGAATCAGTTACTGCAAGGCCAATGAAGTACCTCCCTGCATTTTTTAACACCAAAGAAGGATTTTCAGCAGAGAGGCTTTGTGAAAAGTTGCCCTCAACTTCTTTGACTTCCCAATTATATATTAGTTGATCTCCATCCGGGTCCATACTTCTTTTTGAAGAAAGCATCAATTCAAGAGGTGTTTTGCCATTCAATACATAAGAACTGGCTTGAGCAATAGGTGCTCTATTCCCTTTATTATACTCGATTCTAGAGATCTTGCCCTGTCCTCCAATCCCATATTCTACCAAATACAAATCCCCATTGGGACTAAAATCCATATCCAAAGGTTGGCTATGTGCCAACATATTTGCCGAAAGAAAGCGCTCTATAGAAATAACCTTTTCACGCTGCTCATCCATGGAAACCACCATGATCCAGTTCCGGACATAATCGGTAATAAACCACTTTCCTTCATAATAATCAGGGAATACCCTTTCTGCGTTTGTGGAGAAATCCTGTTTTCTAAAAACCGGGCCACCAACTGCCGATCTAGCAGCACTCCCCAAAATGGGCCACTCTTCAGAAACTTGGTAGGGGTAAGCAATAAGTGCTGGCTGTGCAGTGGGCAGAATTTGAAGACCTGTGTTATTTGGGGAATCATTATAGCTGGAATCAGGCTTATAGGGTTCGCCATATCCCCCCGTTTTATAATCATAACTGTTGTATGCCCTGTTGTAACCGATAAAATATGGCCATCCATAATTTCCTGGCCCTTTGGCCACATTGAACTCATCGTAACCCATAGGCCCAAACTCTTCGGAGTCCATTCCTGCATCAGGACCAACTTCTCCCCAATGTAGGAATTGGGTTTTGGAATCAATTGACAATCTCCATGGGTTTCTGTTGCCCATAATGTAGATTTCAGGTAAAGTTTTTGGGGTATTTTGGGCAAATAAATTTCCTTCAGGAATGCTGTAAGTACCGTCATTATTAGGTTTTATTCTAATAATTGTACCTCTTAAATCATGGGTGTTACCGGCTGTCCTTGCTTCATCTTCTCCTCTTCCACCCTCATTTTCAAAAGGAAGCGGTGCATATTGGGTGGGATGGGAATCTGCCCCAACGCTGAGATACAAATTACCTTCATTGTCCCAGGTCATCCCGCCGCCAAAATGCTGTCCATCCGGTTGTTCCCAAGGGATAGTCAAAATGATTTTCTCAGAGGCCTTATCCAATTTATCCTCTCTATCCAATTCAAACCTGGAAAGCCGTAAAGCATTCCCATTATCAGCTGCTGCTGAATAAAAAAGATACGTCTGACGGCTTTTTTCAAAATCCCTATCCAGTAAAATCCCGATTAAGCCCGGGGCAGTTTCTTTGGTAAGATCCAGGGTTCCCAAAAGTTCGACCACTCCTGTTTTTTCATTGAAGCGTTTGACGTTTCCAACCCGCTCAATCCAATACACATATCCTTTTTGGTCAAATTCTATCTGCAATGGCTCCTCAAGACCTTCTACCAATACTTTTTGAATGAATCTACTATCTTCTGGACGTTGAAGTTCTTTCTGATTTGTGTTTTCCTTACAGCCAAAAAGTAATCCCAAAAAAAATAGAAAGGTGATTTGGAAATTTTCCTTGACAAAAAATATAACAATGGTCTTTTTCAGGGAAATGATCATGCAGGGAAACTTAGGTTTTTAAATGAGCAGTTTTTTAGAATTGAGTAATTTTAAAAATAAAAGTCTTATTGAAGCAATAAACAAGGTGTGAAATCAAGGATTACCTATCAAAAACAATTTTCTCACGCTTTAAGAAAAAAATCAGGAGCAAAGCACTTTTTCCTGGAAAAAGACAATACTCCTGATTTTGAACAGGCTTTAAAAAGAAGTTATAAATACCTCTCAAGTATTCAGTTTTGAATGATTAACCTCAGGGTTAGCCATTTTTGTTTATTTTAAACTTCCAATCATATCTTCTGGCTTGACCCATTCGTCAAACTGCTCATTGGTCAATAAGCCCAAAGCCAAAGCGGCTTCTCTTAAGCTAGTGCCTTCTTTATGCGCTTTTTTCGCAATTGCTGCTGCATTTTCATACCCAATATAAGGGTTTAGGGCTGTCACCAGCATCAGGGAGTTTTCCAAGTGACGCTTGATAAAAGGTGTGTTTGGCTCTATTCCTATGGCACAATTATCGTTGAAGGAAACACAGGCATCTCCGATCAATCTGGCAGATTGAAGGAAGTTGGCAATCATCAGGGGTTTGAATACATTCAGCTCAAAATGTCCGTTTGATCCACCGATGGAAATCGCAACATCATTTCCCATCACCTGGGCAGCCACCATAGTCATGGCCTCCACTTGGGTAGGGTTGACCTTTCCTGGCATAATTGATGACCCAGGCTCATTTTCCGGAATCAGAATTTCTCCGATTCCTGATCTTGGACCTGAGGACAACATTCTGATATCATTGGCAATTTTCATTAAGCTTACTGCCAATTGCTTCAATGCTCCGTGTGTTTCAACGATTCCATCATGCGCTGCCAAGGCCTCAAATTTATTGGGAGCAGAAACCAAGGGCTGTCCTGAAAATTCAGCGATTTTTTTAGCCACCAGTTCTGCATAACCTTTTGGAGTATTCAATCCTGTTCCTACTGCGGTTCCTCCCAATGCAAGTTCGGAAAGATGGGACAAAGTATTTCTCAATGCTTTCAATCCATGGTCCAACTGGGCAACATAACCGGAGAATTCCTGTCCCAATGTCAAAGGAGTGGCATCCATAAAATGGGTTCTTCCAATTTTTACAACACTCATAAAAGCCTCTGATTTTGCCTTCAGGGTATTCCTCAACTTCTCAACGCCAGGAATGGTAGTCTCTACCACCATCTTGTACGCTGCAATATGCATGGCCGTGGGAAAGGTGTCATTAGAAGATTGCGATTTGTTTACATCGTCATTAGGATGTATCTTTTTCTTGGCATCATCCAAAGAACCACCCAACAAAACATGTGCACGATAGGCGATCACTTCATTGGCATTCATATTGGATTGTGTGCCTGAACCTGTTTGCCAGATGACCAAAGGAAATTGATCATCATGCTGTCCTGCCAGGATTTCATCGCATACTTTGGCTATGATATCGGCTTTATCCTGGGCCAAAACACCCAATTCAGCATTGGCCAGGGCAGCTGATTTTTTAAGAATAGCAAATGCCCTAATGATTTCAATAGGCATGCGGTTTCTTTCTCCACCAATTTTGAAATTATTAATGGATCTTTGGGTCTGTGCTCCCCAATATTTGTCCGCAGGAACCTCGACAGGCCCCATGGTATCTTTTTCTATTCTAAAGGTCATGATATGTTTTTTTGAGTTTTTGAGTCCGCTAAAATACGACCTGAAGGCCATAATCCATAGCTAAATCCTTATAAAGTGAATGTGTAAAAGTCTCCCATTCTTTGGACAATCTGCTTTTTCAAAGATTTAAAAGCTCAAAAAAAATCTTTCTTGAAATTCCTATTTTCCTTTTAAAATAGGACCATGCAAAGAGGTAATTGCCTAAACCCAAGGAAAAAGTAATGATAGCATACAGGTAATTTTTGGAGACCATTCCAAAAAATAAGGTCAAAAGAAAAGTAATCAGTGACCAAAAGCCAAGAAAAAAGACCGAACTGGGAAATAAACTGTATTTCAGAAAAAGGATACATCCTTGAGGGGTGGTTTCAAACCTTCCCTTAATCAAAGGCAAAAAGCTGTCCCCCTTTTCAATCAACAAAGAGATACTGAAGCTATCTTCCTCAAAGGAACCATTAAATTTATATCCACTTGCGGTCCTTTCCTGAATGTCCAAAAAATTTATATTTTTTGTTACTTTCTCTAATCTGCCCTCTACCTCATTTTTGCTCAAGGCAGAAACCAAGACCTCACTATGACTTGGGAAAAACATGATAAAGAGTTAACAGATTTCATGGACTAAAGTTAAGCGATGCCTGATGAAAATTGAGTTCCTGTTAGGGGCAAAAAAGCACCTTCATGTTGGATTTTAGCTCTTGATATGGGATTGGAATTAAAGACAAGATTCCAAATAAACCACCTAAAGGTAAATTTTGCCCTTTGGGCCATAAAATCATTTGACCGCAATACAAGAAATCTCCACGTTGACATTTTTTGGAAGCTTGCTCACTTCAACGGTTTCTCTGGCAGGAGGATTGGATTTAAAATATTGGCCATATGCCTCATTGATTGTGGTGAATTGTCCCATATCCTTGATAAATATCGTACATTTAACCACATCAGCAAAAGCAAAGCCCCCAGCTCTCAGGACCGCCTCCAGATTTTTCATCACCGCATGGGTTTCTTCTGTGATATTTTCATTGATCAGTTCGCCTGTATCCGCATCCAATGCAATCTGACCTGAAACATACAATGTATTCCCTGCTTTAACCGCCTGGCTGTATGGTCCAATGGGTGCGGGTGCCTCTTTTGAAAATATGATCTCTTTTGACATCGTCTTAATTTTTCTGCAAAATAGGAATTCATGAATCAACCGCCGAAAGCAAAATGGTTTTTTTGAAAAATGAAACATGGTAAGTTTGAAAAAGCTTCAAACCGAATTTGGCAAGTTCTTGTTAACTTTGGACTCCAACTGTCAAATCAATTAAGAAGATGGAAAAAATCACCTATCAATATTCAGAAGAATTCGCCCAAAAAATGGATGATTCAGATCCACTCAAAGGATTTAGGTCAAAGTTTTTTTTCCCAAAAGTAAATGGACAAGAAGCCGTTTATTTCTGTGGTAACAGTTTGGGCCTCCAACCAAAAAGCGTACAGTCCTATATCCAAAAAGAACTGGATAATTGGGCCAACCTTGCAGTTGATGGTCACTTTATAGGTGAAGATGCTTGGTACCATATCCGAAAAAAATCCAAACCTGCACTCGCGGAAATTGTTGGGGCCCATGAACATGAAGTGGTAGCCATGAATAATTTGAGTTCGAATCTTCATTTTTTAATGGTTTCATTTTACAGACCAACCAAGGAGCGATTTAAAATAATTACGGAAGCCGGTGCATTTCCCTCAGATATGTACATGTTGGAATCACAGGTCAAATTTCACGGTCTGGATCCGGATGAGACCATCATAGAACTTGCTCCTAGAGCGGGGGAGTATACTTTAAGGACCGAAGACATCCTTAAGACCATAGAAAATCAAAAGCATGATTTGGCTTTAGTTATGATGGCAGGACTTCAGTATTATACTGGCCAGGTTTTTGATATGGAGGCAATCAGCAGAGCTGCGCATCAATCAGGAGCTTTGGTAGGATTTGATTTGGCCCATGCAGCTGGAAATGCTCCTTTGCAATTGCATGACTGGGAAGTAGACTTTGCTACCTGGTGCAGTTATAAATACCTGAACTCAGGTCCAGGAAACATATCAGGCATATTTGTGCATGAAAAGCATGCTGAAAGTCCCGATTTACCAAGATTTGCGGGTTGGTGGGGCCATGACGAAGGTGAACGTTTCAGAATGGAAAAGGGATTTAAACCCATGTATGGAGCAGACGGATGGCAATTGGCGAATTCAAATGTGATTGCATTGGCAGCGCATCAAGCCTCCTTGGATATATTCGAAGAAGTAGGAATGGCAAGGCTTAGAAAGAAAAGTGAACTTTTAACTGGATATTTGGAGTTTCTTATTGGGCAAATCAGCGGAGAAACAGGGATTTTGGAAATAATTACACCAAAAAATCCAAAGGAAAGGGGCTGTCAGTTATCTTTGTTGATTCATAAAGGAGGAAAATCAGTATTTGATGAATTCTATAAGAACGGAGTGGTTGGTGATTGGAGACACCCTAATGTAATAAGAATTGCCCCTACCCCGTTATATAACAGCTTCTTAGATATTTACCGATTTGCAAAAATCTTAGAACAATCCCTTCAAAAATTCGCTTAATAAGAAAGGGCAACAATCTCAAACCTATGAAAAAGAATGAAATCAGCATCTTAGGCTCCGGCTTAATAGGATCATTGCTGAGCATATATTTAAGAAAAAGGGATCTTAACGTAACCGTTTACGAAAAAAGAGCCGATAACAGAAATCAGGAATATAAAGAGGAAGGCCGGTCTATCAACATGGCACTCAGTGACAGAGGTTGGAAGGCATTGGAAAAAGCAGGCCTAAAAGATAAAGTTCTTCCTTTGACCATCCCCATGTATGGGAGGAAAATACATAATGAACACGGCGACACCAGCTTTATTCCTTATGGTAAAGAAGGACAGGCTATTTATTCTATATCCAGAGGTAGATTCAATCAGTTGCTTATTAATGAGGCTGAAAAAGTTGGAGTAAAAATTAATTTTGAACATAGAATCGAAGATATAGATCTTCGCTTTAATGAACTGACTGTAAGCAGTCCAGGAAATTTACTTGAAAAAATTTCATCTGAGGTCATTATTGGTTCTGATGGTGCTTATTCCTCTTTAAGGAATGCTATGTTGAAGCAAGTTCGATTTAATTACAAACAGCAATATATCTCCCATGGATACAAAGAATTGAGTATTCCCCCTACTGAATCCGGAGACTTTGCCATGGACCCGAATGCTTTGCATATTTGGCCAAGAGGAAGTTTCATGCTCATTGCGTTACCCAATCCCGATAAATCATTTACCTGTACATTATTCTTGCCTTTTGAGGGAGGTAGGGTCTCTTTTGAGAATATCAGGGATGAAAAAGACTTAAAAGGAATTTTTAAAACTTATTTTGACGATGCCTACCAATTAATGCCACAACTCGCTGATCAGTATTTTACCAATCCAACTTCTGCATTGATTGATATTGAATGTTATCCTTGGATGTTAAATAAAGCCTTATTGATTGGGGATGCCTCACATGCCATGGTTCCTTTTTATGGCCAAGGGATGAACTGTGGATTTGAAGATTGTTATATTCTCGATAACTTGATTGAAAAATTAGGAACAACTGCCTGGGAACTTGTCTTTGCCAAATTCCAAAAAATCAGAAAACCGGATACTGATGCCATTTCCCAATTGGCCATGGAGAATTTTGAGGAAATGAAAGAACAGGTTGCCGATCCAAAATTCATAATCAGGAAGAAAATAGAGGCCAAATTACACCAATTATTTCCAAAAGATTGGATTCCTTTGTATACCATGGTTACCTTCTCTGATATGCCTTACTCTGAGGCTTATGCACTTGGAAAACTGCAGGAAAAAATCATGGATAGAGTCATGGCGGATCCCCTCATTACCGAAAATTGGGATAAAATGGATTATGAAGATATCATTGATCAATTAGATAAAGCAAAAGCTGTTTAATATAAAAGGCTGATTCCTGGAGAATCAGCTTTTTTTTCCCTAACTGGAAACCGACCCTGTTTCAAAATAAAGTGAGGGTTCTTCAATATTGATTTCGTCAAGAATTAGATTTATGGTACTTACAGAAAATTGAATTTCAAAAATTAAAATATGATTTTTCCAATATGATACTTTAATCTTTCTGAAATTACAAAAATGATTAAAAAATTAGGTCTACTTCTTTTTAAAGCTTTGCCTTTCAGATTTAAAATTTTATTCTGAATCTTCGATCCAAATCCCTGAAAAAAATAAACGGATAAATTAAAGTCCTGTTTAGCCAATCATTAAAAAGGCCTCAAATTTGACCGTATTCATAGATGCAAAAAAACAAGCTTTTTTTATCCACATTTATCCACATTTATCCACATAGGTCAATAATTTTGACTTATATGTCTGATTTTCAGATGTTTAGCTAAATTGAGAAACATACCTATTTGTGGATATCTAACTGGAAATGAGTTTTTTACAAAAATTATTAAAGTGAATAGCAGTGGATAATTTCACCAAACAGAATAATGTTTCAACCTTTATATTCTTGGATTTATCTAATATTTGATCCCTTTCTCTTCCACAAAATTTCAAGTAATTTTTATTGAAATTATTTTCCTGAAGCCTATTTAATTGAAAATCAAAAAGCTAAGGAATTTTATTCCTTCCCAAATAAAAAAGTTTAATTTTTTATTAAATTAACTATATTGATAAGTTTGAAGTCAACATCAATTCCAATCATTTCTTCTCAATCATACCATTGTCCAAAGAAATGATAATTTCCAGGATAAGCTCTACTGTCGAAACATAAAATTCGGGATGAATATTTTCAAAGATGTCTGTTTCTTTATGGTAATCTTTATGATCTTCCACGCCAAAATAAATAAACGGAATATCATTGATAAAAAACTGTGAGTGGTCAGAAGACATTGTCCAGTCTTTCAGACTCGAACCAGGTTCATCATGTCCAAATAGGAGCTTGGGTTGACGGCCTTCGCTTACTTTATGGATCATGGGTTTTAAAAATGGAAAATGATAGGTTCCTACTGCATAGATTTCGTTGTCATCATTTCTACTGACCATATCCAAGTTGATATTCAAAACTACATTCTTCAAGTCAAATGGAAAATCTGCTACCAAAGCCTTAGCCCCCTGGTGTCCCATTTCCTCAGCATCCAAAGCAACAAACATCATTGAATGTTTAGGCCTGTTTCGGGAAAAATAAGCCGCTATGGCCATAACTGCGGCAGTACCTGAAGCATTGTCGTCAGCACCGTTGAAAATACTTTCCCCTATTTTACCCAAATGATCATAATGGGCCATGATAACTATTAATTGATCTGTTTGCTCACCTGGAATAAAACCAACAATATTGGCTGCATTTTCCATAACTCGACCATCCCTTCTGTTAACAAAGCTAAAATATTGAGTAAAATCAGGATATTGAGAGGTCAATCCCAATTCCTGAAATCTATGCTTAATAAATTGTCTGGCAAGTAAGCTTCCATTAGAGAGTGGCTTTCTGCCTTCAAGATGATCTGAAGCCAAATATTCAAGATCTGCCAATAATTGAATTGAATTTATCTTTTGGGCTGAAACTAAAACCGGTATAAGGCAAAAAATGATTAAGGCATTTCTCAATAATTTCCCCATTTTAGAGTTTATATTTTGTCATTAAGTATATTTCGTAAAAATATAAAGGAAAATTACCAGAATACATTTAACCAATGAAATATCTTTCTGCATTGCTGCTTTTCTCCCTTATCCAAACCACATCCTGGGGCCAGGGAGGATTGCCGGATTATTTTTTGGATGGAAAATCGGTGGTTTTGATTTCTAATTCACCACAGGCAAGGCCAGCCATGGAATGGCAGGATATTGCTGAAATCATACATCCAGCCATACTGGAAGCCGGAGGAGACCCTGTATCATATTATGAATTGGAAGATGTCGCACTTTCCGAAGAAATTCAGGCCGGCTATGCAGCTGCATTTAATAAAAGACAGATACGCTCCATTATTATATTTACCAGAAAGTCCAATGGGGATCTTGCCTTTCACATAGCTCCTTTCACCCAAAATAAAAACTTAGTACCAAGTTCAGGTGTATGGGGAATTCAGGCCACCTCCCTGGATCTTTTGGTAGAAAACTTAAATAATCTCGGAAAAACCTCAAAATCAAATAATCTCTTGGTGCTTGAAGTTCCTGAATTTCCGCTTTCTGAATCAGGCATTCAAGGTGCAAAAAAATTCATCGCAAAAAATCCCTTAAACCTGGATGTCTTTAAATTGGGCATTCCTTTATCTGGATCTTCTGGTGATGCAGGTTTGCTTATGTCTTACAGATATGATATGTTGGGCAAAACTGAACAGGCAATTCTAGCCGAACAGGCCTCTGAAAGGGCAGGATTGGAACAATTGCTTGAAGCACATTATCCTTATCAATATGAATTCCTAACCTCCATAAAAGGAGATGCGGAATTGGTCAGAGAGAGAATCCAGTTTATTTTGGTACGACTTGAAGGAAAAGAAGGAGATTTGATGAAAAGTATGGGGCTTGAAATAGAAAATCCTGATGAAAAAACAAGAATAGTTGTTAAATATTACATAAGGTTAATCATCCGGGATGAACTTTATTTTGGGCCTGTCTGGGATGCAGACCCGGATTGGAGAAAGGCCTTATCCTCTTTCCTTGATAACCTTAAAATAAATCTTCCTTGATAAATGGAATCAGGGCCAGAACCACGGCCTGTTGGTAGTATTCCTTTCTGTCAATTGCCCCATTTGTTAAAATTCCAACAGCCCCATTTCCCTGTTTCGAATTGGATCTTTCAAAAACAATGTCATCGGCTTCCCCAAGCTCCATTCCAGTATCAACTAAATCAAGGATTGCTTTTGGCAGAAAAAAAGTTGAGGTCTTTGATTTTCCTATTTTATCTTCTTTATCCAATACAACAACCCAAGCAAAAGCCTGCATTTCTCCCGAAACTCTTTCGACACCGCCTTCAATACCCACCCAAAAATCTGCCTCAGGGAAAACTGCCTTGGAATTTTTAGCCCTATTCATTGCTCCTTTCAATGTTTCCTCATCCCCAAAAGGTTGATCTGAAACACCTGATCCAACATTGAGCCCCTCAACCAAAAATGCCCCGGTAAAGGCCTGATGAAATGCAGCATCCGTACTGGCAATTTTAACTGGATTTTTACTCCCTACAATTATTAGTTTTTGGCGAAGTTCTTCTTGTATATTTCTTCTTTTTGGAAAATTCATGGTTTTATGAGTAGGGTAATAAACTGCAAAGCCAATCGGCAGCTTTAAAATAATAAGTTAGGCTACATTAGTAAATACCTGGTTAACATCATCATCTTCCTCCAACCTTTCAATCAGTTTATTGATATCTTCTTCCTGTTCTTCGGTCAAGTCCACAGTTGTGGCTGGAAACCACTGAAAATCTGCATTGATGATTTCAATATGTCTATCCTCTAAAGCTTTTTGCATTTTGCCGAAATCCTCAAAGGAGGTGTAAACAAATATTTCTCCCTCATTTTCAGCTATTTCATCCAATCCGTAATCAATCAGTTCAAGTTCCAATTCTTCCATGTCCAAGTTTCCATGGGCAAATCGGAAAACCGCTTTTTTGTCAAACATAAAGCTTACTGAACCTGAAGTCCCCAAAGATCCCCCGGATTTGGTAAAATAGCTTCTAATATTGGCCACCGTCCTATTGGTATTGTCAGTTGAGGTTTCAATAATCACTGCGACCCCGTATGGACCATAACCTTCATACACCAACTCCTCATAATCTTTCTCGTCTTTATTGGATGCTCTTTTTATGGCTGCTTCAATTCTATCTTTGGGCATAGATGCCCCTTTGGCATTCTGAATTACCGTCCTTAATTTGGAATTGTTTGCAGGATCTGGTCCCCCTGATTTAACCGCCATAACAATTTCCTTGCCCAGCCGAGTAAAAACCTTGGACATCTGGCTCCAACGTTTAAATTTTCTCTCTTTACGGAATTCAAATGCTCTTCCCATTTCTTCAGTTTTTTAAAAGTCGGGTAAAATTAACAAATCTTTTCAAAAGGATTCAAAACTTGACTTTTCAAAACCACATTAATTCGACTTAACACCAATTTTTCTATAGTTTTTTGTTTAGATTTACTCAAGTGGATTTTTGAAACAAATATTTTTATGATGACTTCTCCTGAATTACTTCCAATCCCCAATATTCCAGATCCTTCAAAAAAAAGAATTGTTATCATAGGAGCAGGTTTTGCAGGGTTAAAACTGGCTCAAAAACTGGCTCACACCCAATATCAGGTGGTTTTGTTGGATAAAAACAATTACCACATGTTCCAACCTCTTTTGTACCAGGTAGCTACAGCAGCCCTTTCTCCCAGTGCTGTTTCTTTCCCGTTAAGAAGAATTTTTCATAAGAAAGATAATGTTATTTTCAGGATGGCTGTGGTGAAGGAAATTGATAAACGCACCAAAACCTTACATACAAATCTAGGTACGATTTCTTATGACTACCTGGTATTGTCGCAAGGTGCCAATACAAACTATTTCGGAAATCAAAACATCCAAAAATTCTGTGCTCCTATGAAATCCACCTCTGAGGCACTTTATATACGGAACAAAATAATCTCCAATTATGAAAGAGCAGTCAATCTGGCCAGGGAAGAAGACCGAAAACCCATCATGAATGTGGTTATTGTGGGAGGAGGGGCAACCGGAGTAGAATTGGCTGGTTCCATTGCTGAGCTTAGAAATAAAGTGCTTCCAAAAGATTATCCTCAGCTCAGCTTCAAAAATATGCGGGTAATTCTCATTGAAGCGGGAAGCTCTCTTTTAAGCGGTCTATTGCCAAAATCAAGAGAAAAAGCGCTCGAATACCTTAAAAAATTAGGCGTAGAAGTCCTGCTCAATACCATGGTAGAGGATTATGATGGATTTACAGTCAAATTAAAAGGGAACGAACCCATTGAAACCCTGACTTTATTATGGGCTGCCGGTATTAAAGCCAATACCCTACAAGGAATTGAAGAAAACCAAAAAGCTCCAAACGGAAGACTTTTGGTGGATGAATTTAACCGTCTAATAAATGAAAAGGATATTTTTGTCCTGGGAGACCAATGCCTGCAGACAGAAGATAAATTTCCTCAAGGACATCCCCAAGTGGCCCAAGTGGCCATCCAACAAGCTGTCAACCTTTCTAAAAATTTTAAAGAGGAATTAAAAAATAAGAGTTGGAAACCCTTTAAATATAAGGATCTGGGTTCAATGGCTACCATCGGCAAATCAATGGCTGTGGTTGATCTCCCTTTTGTAAGCTTTCATGGAGTATTTGCCTGGCTGGTTTGGTTATTTGTCCACCTCATGGCTATTCTGGGGGTTAAAAACAAATTGATGGTCTTCCTGACATGGTCTTGGAAATATCTATCATTTGATCCCAGTTTAAGGCTTCTGATACGTCCCCGTTATGTTAAAGACTTCAAACGACAGTGGATGCTTGAGGAAAAAGATTACGAGGATTAAGAATTATATCCACCAATTAATTAAATAAACCTCCGTTCTGAATTTCATTCCGGCTCGGTCCTTCCCACCCTGTTTAATATCTGGGATAAATAAGTGCTGGGAATTTCGTTTTCCATTCCTCCCTGGTAGATTATTTTCCAATATGCTTCTTTTGGGAAAATACCTTCTTGGGTTTTTTTTGAAATAAATGTGTATGCATCCACAGATCCTCTTTTGGTAAAAATCTGAACTTTTACAAATTCATAACCGGGCTCAGAATTCAAAAAATAAGCCCTGTCTTCTTCACTGATTTCAAATAATATCCCATAAACAGATTCATTTTGGCTAGGTACAATATTCGCCCGTGCTGATCCATCTGAATTTGGAAAATTAAACCGAAAACCGAAATGTGGCAGTACACCCAAACCTATTTTTCGCGGGGGATTCCTCAGCCTTCCTTCCAAAGTTTCGGTGTGTAGATTACTTGCATAACCGAAATAGTAAAATTTATCCATATCAATTTTAAGTTTTATTAACAAAATAATGATGAAATAGAATTAAACCTCTACTTCCTACATGGGTCTAACTTTCGAATTCAGCATTTAAGATGGGTTTTTTATCCCGGGAAATAAACCTCTATCTGCTTAACATTAAAAAAAGTTTCAGAAAAAACATAGAAACCATGAAAAAGCTATTGATGATTGCCATAATATTTTCTTTGTCCCTAGCCGCTTTTGGCCAAAGGGAACAGCAAAAAGAAAAGCCAACTCCTGAACAGAGGGCTGAAAGAATGACCGACAGGATGGCCGAACAACTTGAGCTTACGGAAGTACAGAAACAGGAAATCTACGCGATTAACCTACAAAATGCACAAAAAAGACAAGCCGAAATGGAGGCGCGAAGGATAGAAATGGAAGCCCGAAGAGAGGCAATGAAATCTCAAATGGAAAGTCAAAGGGCTCAAATTGATGCTGTTTTAACCCCCGAACAAAAGGAAAAGTGGGAAGAAATAAGGGCAGAAAACCGAAGAAAAATTGATGAAAGAAGTAGGAATGGAAGAGGCGGTTCAAGAGGGGAAAAAACACGTCAAGAAAGACACAGTTCCGAAAGACACAGATAAAAGATTAGGTTGATTGGGTTATATTGGTTGAAAAAAGCAGGAAATTCCTGCTTTTTTCTTTTAAAGTTACCCGATAAACAAATGTTTGAAACCTATCTTCTCACTTTATAAAAAGTCTGGGGACCTAAACACAGCTCGTTGGGAGCGCATGGGCCATAATCGATCGTCAACTCATTTTTCCCACTATTGGTGGAAATTTCTACCTGAAAACTATTCATTTCATTCCCCTCTTCAGGTACCAATTCAATCAACTCCTCCAATAAGACATATATTTGATCTGAATCAGGGGGCAGGATAAAGTAAGTCAAATTTGAGAAAATGAGCTTGTTTCCATTCAGCACATAATTACCGGTACTTAAAGAATAATAACCCAGGTCAATCTGTACATCTTGTTGTCGATAGGATCCCCTGATTTCAAATGTTCCGTCTTCCTTAAAAATAAAAGCATTGACATTAAACAATTGAAGCTCGGGATTGAATTGGCTTTTTTCCCATGTTCCATAAAGATTTTGGGAAGTAAATTCTGAATTATCATCCATACAAGATGATAGTAAAATGATGAATATTATTTCAAAGCCAAAATTTTTCAGATCTTTCATTTCCAAAAATAGAAATAGTTATTAAATATTGAAAAAATGCCTAACAACTCTGAGAGTGAATTTACTATAAAGCTAAAAAGAGCAGGCCAGGAACCCGCTCTTTTTTTTGATTTTGGCATAATAATAATATTATAACCAATCACTAAACTTACTTTCACGCTTACTCTTTTTATTTTAGGCTTACTGCTTTCGATTATTCATGGATGATATCTTCCTCCACTTCAAAATAACCCTCATCTTTTTTGGGGAGCTGGGAGTTACCCATGAGGAATTCATCTACTTTTACAGCTGCCTCCCTGCCTTCAGAAATGGCCCAAACCACAAGTGACTGGCCTCTTCGCATATCTCCGGCAAGAAATACCTTTTTATTGGTGCTTTGATAATCTTTTGATTTAGGTAGACTATTTTCCATTGCCTGGACTCCAAATGCCTCCAACAACCCGTTTTGAGCTGGGCCGGTATAACCAATGGCTATGAATGCCAGGTCACAGGGAATCGTCCTTTCTGTCCCTGAGATTTCCACAAACTGCATCCTTCCATTTTGCTCTTTCCATTCCAAATCTACCAAAACCAAACCCGTTACCTCACCTTTATCATTCCCAATAAATTCTTTTGTGAGTATGGAAAACACCCGTTCAGCCCCCTCTTCATGGGAACTTGAAGTTTTCAACGTCATCGGCCATTCCGGCCAAGGGTTCAATACCGTTCTTTGTTTAGGGGGTTTGGGCAAGAGCTCCAGTTGGGTGATGCTTTTTGCACCATGCCGATTGGATGTTCCTATACAGTCCGATCCGGTATCCCCTCCTCCGATGACTATAATATTTTTATCCTTGGCCGAAATCGGATTTTGTTTTATTTCACCACCAATCACCTGGTTTTGTTTTCCTAGGAATTCCATAGCAAAATGAACCCCTTTGAGGTCTGAACCCTTGATTTTGAGTTCTCTCGGCTGTTGGGCTCCAGTAGCCAATACTACTGCATCATAATTCCTAAGTATATTCTCGGCTTTGATATTAAAACCCACATCCGTACCGTTACTGAAAATTACACCTTCTTTCTCCATGATCTCAATCCTGCGGTCTATGACCCACTTTTCCAGTTTGAAATCAGGAATCCCATACCTTAACAGACCTCCGGCTTTATGGTCCTTTTCAAATACGGTTACCTCATGCCCGGCCTGGTTCAATTGGTCTGCTGCAGCCAGCCCGGCAGGGCCGGAACCTATTACCGCCACTGATTTGCCAGTCCTTTTTTTAGGCAGTTTTGGTTTTACATATCCAAGTTCATAAGCCCTTTCAGCTATGTTCTTTTCAATCAGTTCAATCGCTACAGGATCCTTGTTTATTCCCAATACACAGGAAGCCTCACAAGGCGCCGGGCAAATTCTGCCTGTAAATTCAGGAAAGTTATTAGTGCTTCTCAAAATATGGAAGGCTTCTTCCCATTCATTTCTGTATACTGCATCGTTAAACTCCGGTATGATATTGCCAAGCGGACACCCTTGATGACAAAATGGAATGCCACAATCCATGCATCTAGCAGCCTGATGATTTAGTTTTTCACCATCAAAAGGCTTATAAATTTCTTTATAATCGTGTATTCTATCTTCAGGAGACCGCGACTCTGGCAATTCTCTTTTAAATTGTAAAAACCCTTCTTTCGCTCCCATATTACACCAATGTTGTTGATTGTTCCAATGCTTTTTTTCTTAAAACTTCTTTGTAATCTCTTGGAATTACTTTGATAAACCTGTTCCTATACTCATCCCAGTTTTCCAGGTATTCTCCAGCAAGTTCACTTTTGGTCAGCTCCAAATGTTTGTTAAGCTGATTTTTGATAGTGACAAAATCATCCTCGTTCAAAAGATCCAAATCAACCATTTCCTGGTTGATCAAATGGATATAATCTTTCAAAATGTAAGCGATACCTCCACTCATTCCAGCTGCAAAGTTTCTTCCGATTTCTCCTATATTGATTACCAAACCTCCTGTCATATATTCGCAGCCATGGTCCCCAATCCCTTCAATGACTGCTTTTACTCCTGAATTTCTCACACAGAACCTTTCCCCTCCTTTTCCATTTATAAAAGCTTCCCCTGAAGTGGCTCCATAAAAGGCTACATTACCAATAATAATATTTTCATGCGCCTTAAAATGAGCATTTCGGCTAGGATAGATGATAAGTTTACCTCCTGAAAGACCTTTTCCAAAATAATCATTTGATTCGCCTTCCAACTCAAAGGTGACACCTTTAGCCAAAAAGCCTCCAAATGTTTGGCCAGCTGATCCTTTGAACTTATAATGAATAGTATCTTCCGGTAAACCTGGACTTCCGTAAATTTTTGAAATTTCATTGGAAAGCATAGCACCAACTGTCCTGTCGGTATTTTTTATCTTAAACTCTCCCATTACCTTATTTGCCTGTTCCAACGCCGGCATCGCTTCTTTGATGAGCTTTCTATCCAGAATCCTTTTGAGTTCAAATTCCTGGTCAATCTGCTTGGAAATACCAACATGATCGGGAACCTCAACCTTATGGAAAATCGGGGTCAGATCAACTTTATCCCATTTCCAGTGGTTCATATGGCCTGTGGCCTTTAACACATCACTTTGTCCTACCATTTCGTCAATGGTATGGAATCCCAAAGAGGCCATGATTTCCCTCAGGTCCTGGGCCAGAAACATAAAGTAATTAACTACATGATCGGGATCTCCGGTAAATAACTTTCTCAATTCAGGGTTTTGGGTAGCAATACCTACAGGGCAGGTGTTCAAGTGGCATTTACGCATCATGATACAACCTTCCACTACCAATGCCCCGGTGGAAATTCCCCATTCTTCGGCGCCCAATAGAGTAGCGATGGCAATGTCCCTTCCTGTCCTCAGCTGTCCGTCAGTTTGAAGTACGACCCTACTCCTAAGATTATTCTTAACCAAAGTCTGATGGGCCTCAGATAAACCTAATTCCCAAGGTAAACCGGCATGTCTAATGGAACTTAATGGAGAAGCACCTGTACCCCCATCAGCGCCTGAAATTAAAATAACATCTGCTTGTGCTTTGGCCACACCGGCAGCGACGGTTCCTACTCCGGCCTGAGATACGAGCTTCACATTGATCCTGGCCTTTCTATTTGCATTCTTCAAATCATAAATCAATTGGGCTAGATCTTCGATAGAATAAATATCATGGTGAGGAGGAGGAGAAATCAAACCTACTCCCGGTGTAGAATGTCGTACCCTTCCAATCCAATCATCTACTTTATGACCCGGCAACTGTCCTCCTTCCCCGGGTTTTGCTCCCTGCGCCATTTTAATCTGAAGCTCCTCAGCATTGGTCAGGTAATTACTTGTAACTCCAAACCTACCTGAAGCTACCTGCTTGATCGCAGACCTTTCCCAATCACCATTTGGCTTCTTCTCAAATCTTATTTCATCCTCACCACCTTCTCCGCTATTGCTTTTAGCACCGATTCGGTTCATCGCTATGGCCAAAGTGGAATGTGCTTCATGGGAAATAGAACCAAATGACATGGCTCCTGTTGCAAACCTTTTCAAAATGGATTCCACAGGCTCTACTTCTTCTACAGGAATCGAAATTCTCTTTTTAAATTCAAAAAGCCCTCTTAGGGTCAAAGCATCTTTGCTCTGATCATTGATCTTCTGGGCAAATTTTTTATATAAACTGTAATCATTGAGCCTGGTGGATTTTTGCAAAAGATGGATAGTCTCAGGGTTAAACAGGTGTTTTTCACCCCTTCTCTTCCATTGATAAACTCCTCCCGTCTCCAAAATCGGACTTTCTGTTTCATAGGCAGCATGATGCCGGATTAAAACCTCCTCAGCCAATTCATCAAATGATATTCCGGATATCCGGCTGACAGTTCCTTTGAAGCACCTGTCAATAACTTCAGGACCAAGTCCAATTGCTTCAAATATCTGGGCGCTTTGATAGGACTGTAGGGTACTGATGCCCATCTTTGAAAGGACCTTCAAGAGGCCTTTTCCAATAGCATTTTGATAATTTAAGAAAAGCTGTTTCTGGTTAATTTCTTTTCCAAAACCACCCTTTTCATTGATATGGATAAGAGACTCTAGCGCCATATAAGGGTTAATGGCCGAAGCGCCATATCCAATGACAGTAGCAAAATGATGGGTTTCCCTAATGTCTCCTGCTTCTACTACCAACCCCGCTCTTGTTCTGATCTTTTTCTTTACCAGGTGATGATGAACCGCCCCAATCGCAAGAAGAGAGGGAATGGGCGCTTTCTTTTCGGTACTGTTCCTATCTGAAATGATAATGATATTCTTTCCAGCATAAATTGCCCCTTCTGCCTCCCTACACAAGTGGTTTAAGGCTTCCAACATTCTTCCGGGTTGATGATCAGCCTCAAAGTGAGCATATAAAGTCACTGTCCTGTAACCCTGATCTTCCAAATGCTTGATTTTTTCCAAATCCTCATTCAGCAAAACAGGTTGGGAAATATGAATCTGACGGGTGTGTCTGGGACTTTCAGCCAATATATTATGACTTTCACCAATCCGGGTAAACAAAGACATCACCAATCTTTCCCTTATTGGATCAATTGGCGGATTGCTTACCTGGGCAAAGAGCTGCTTGAAATAATTGGAAATATGTTGGCTTTGTTTGGACAGAACTGCCAAAGGAGTGTCTGCTCCCATAGAGCCTACAGCCTCATAGCCCGATTCACCCATAGGTGCAAGGATCACCTTGATTTCTTCAGAGGTATATCCGAAAATGGTCTGCCTTTTTTTGATATCTTCAGTGGTGTAAGGATATTCCAACGTTTCAGGATCTGGCATCAGTCGGAGCTTTAATCTTTCCTCTTTGACCCAATTATCATAAGGTTTGTTATCACAAACATTGGACTTGATCTCATCATCAAATGAAATCTTTCCTTTCTCTAGGTCGGCCAAAAGCATTCTTCCAGGACTGATCCTGCCTTTTTCTGAAATCGTGGCTTCTCTGATAGGTAATGCCCCTGCTTCTGAAGATAGGATCAAACGGTCATCATTGGTGATAAAATAACGCAAAGGACGCAATCCATTTCTATCCAAAGTAGCACCCAAAGATTTGCCGTCTGTAAAAATCAAGGCTGCAGGACCATCCCATGGCTCCATTAATGCCGCATGAAATTTATAAAATGCTTTTCTGTCCTTATCCATCATATGGTTGTCCTGCCATGCTTCAGGTACCAGCATCATCATCACATGGGGAAGAGACCTGCCACTCAATGTCAATAATTCCACCAAAGCATCCAGGTTAGCGGAGTCAGAATTGTGCTTATTGGTAACAGGCATCAATTTAGCCAACTCTTCATCTGAAAAATACACTGAGCGCATCAAAGTCTCTTTGGACTTCATCTTGTTCAGGTTTCCCCTTATAGTATTAATTTCCCCATTATGGGACAAATACCTAAACGGTTGCGCCAATCTCCAATTGGGAAATGTATTGGTGGAAAACCGGGAATGAACAATAGCCAATCCAGAAGTAATCCTGTTATTCTGAAGATCTTTATAAAAGGGAAGTACCTGATCGGTACGTAGCTGACCTTTATAAATGAGTGTAAATGCAGACAAACTTGCAAAATAAAAGGCGGAGTTTACTCCCGGAATGGTGCTGTTGATGGTTTTGGAGGAAAAATTCCTAAGAACATACAGTTTTCTCTCCAAGTCTATACCCGTCAATCCTCTTTTATGACTGACAAATAGCATTTCAATATTGGGCATCACTTCCAGGGCACCTGATCCTGGAACGGTTTCATCCACAGGAACATCCCGGTAACCCAATAAGTTAAAACCTAGATCCTCAATTATATTATTCAGTAAAGCCTTAGATTTCTTATAGAGCTGTTTATTTTTTGGGAAAAAAGTCATTCCTACCCCATAGCTCCCCTCTTCCGGAATTTCGAAACCCGCCCTATGGGTTACTTCCTTAAGAAATGCATGGGGCAGCTGTATCAATATCCCTGCACCATCACCAGTCTTCGGATCACTCCCCCGCCCCCCTCTGTGCTCCATATTACTGAGCATAAAAAGGGCATCACTGATGGTCTCATGACTCTTTACACCTTTGACGTTGACTACCGCTCCAATCCCACAGGAATCGTGTTCAAAAGCATCACGATATAGTCCTTGATTCATTATTATAATGTTTAATAGGTTTCATAAATTTGGTTGCAAAAATTACAAAATATTTTCCTTTTTTTAAAATTGAAGCAATAAAACAGCCTTTGAAATGCATAGTTGATATCTATTTTGAGCCTTAATTGCTTATAATAAAAATATTGTATCGGTTAATTTTTTAACTGAAAAAATTAAATTTAAATATCAAAATTTAAAAATTGGTTTTTTTATCTACCATAATCTATGATTTTTTTATCTTTTTTGAAAAATTTGGGTAAAAGAAAAAAAATCAATTTTTTTTACAACTTTTTAAGGAAAGGGAATTGATAAGCAGATTTGTTTTACAAAAACTCTAAAAATTCTGCCAATTAATCACCTGTAAAAATTGTAATATGCAAAATTTCATTCGTTGGGCAAAAAATCAATCCAGGTTATGCCCTTCCATTTCTTTGTCCTCTGAATTAACTTGTACCTTAACTTTTTTAATTCTTTTTGTGTCAACTGCCAGGATGGTAAATTCAAAAATATCAAACCTGATTTTGGTCCCGTTTTTCGGTAGGTTGGAATTCAATTCCAATAACAAACCCCCAAGTGATTCGTTTTCCCCTTTTACCTCATCAAAAATCTGTTGGTCGATTTCTAGTTTTTTACAAAAGTCATTCAGGGAAATTTTGCCCTCAAAAATGAAGGTGTTCTTTTCAAGCTCTTTGAAATAAAAATCTTCCACTTCATCAAACTCATCATTGATTTCTCCAATGATTTCCTCAATCAGGTCTTCCAAAGTGACAAGACCTGAAGTACCGCCATATTCATCCACCACAATGGCCATATGAACCCTCTTCTTCTGAAAATCTTTCAAAAGTGTATCAATTTTCTTGTTTTCAGGTATAAAAAACCCTTTTCTTATAAGGTTTTGCCATTCAAAATTCTCATCCTTTTCTATGTAAGGAAGCAAATCCTTGATATATAAGATCCCTTCAATATGATCAATGGTCTCTCTGAAAACCGGAATCCTTGAATACCCACTTTTATTTATTTTATCCATTAACTCATGGAAATCAGTTTCAATCTCTACTGCGGTTATATCCATCCGGGATCTCATGACCTGACGGACAGAAAGTGTACTGAAATTCACTATTCCCTTCAGGATATCCTTTTCTTCTTCAGTGGTATCCTCGGTGGTTATTTCAAGCGCCTGGTTTAATTGGTCAACAGAAAGTGAATAACCCCTTTTCTCTATCCTTTTCTCTATAATATTGCTAATTGCCATCAACATTGAAGAAAGGGGCTTCAAAATCACAGAAAAAAAATAGATGGGAGATGCCATCATTTTCGCAAATTCAACCTTAGCTTTTGTAGCATATACTTTTGGAACAATTTCACCAAAAAATACTATCGCAAAAGTTACACCTATGGTTTGAATTAAGATAATTACAATTCCGGTTGCATTTAGACCAAATAAACTCCAGGTAAAAAAAGTCGTCAGGGTAACGATCCCAATATTAATCAGATTATTCAAAATAAGGACAGTACTTAAAAGACTCTTAGGTGTTTCCAACAACATGATCACTTTCTCCTCACTCTTGTTTTTTTCATCAAAGTTGGAAATGTCATCTGTATTTAAAGAAAAAAACGCTACTTCAGTGCCGGAAACCAGTCCGGACAAGATCAATAAAATCACAAAAATGATTATGTTGGCTAAAATGTAGCTGGTTGAAATTTGATTGACTTCAACCAGCAACATAAGACTCGGGTATGGGTCTTCCATTAAATTATAGCGATGATGATTGCAAAATTAATCAATTCCTGATCAATTCTTCAATTTTTTATTTTCAGAAAGGCAAATCATCCTCTTCTTCCGGGCCCTGTGCCATGGTAGAGACGGGGGTGGAAACGGTTTGCGAGCTGTAGTTAGGCACTTGGGAACCTGTGCCCTCAGGTCTTCCACCAAGCATGGTAAAGTTGATTACTCTTATCCTTACCCTCCTTCTGTTATTGCCCTGTTCATCCTGCCAGGTATCCGTTTTGATTTTACCTTCTACATAAATCTGCATGCCCTTTTTCAGGTATTGCTCGGCTATTCTTGCCTGTCCATCCCATAATTCCAGGTCATGCCATTCGGTATTTTCCACGCGATTGCCCATTTTGTCCTTGTAGGCTTCTGTGGTGGCCAATCGAAGATTTGCTACCACTTTGTCCCCTTCCAAATGCTTTACTTCTGGGTCTGCTCCCAAATTGCCTACTAAAATAACTTTATTCACTCCGGCCATAATTGTTGTTGTTTAAATGTGTAACAAAAAGTTCATGTATAAATTTACGGATTATTTTTCTTCGTTCAAATACTTCAAAATTAACCTGGACTTTGCCAGATTTTCCAACTCTTTTGTATCCACCATCAGATAACCCCTACCAGATGCCCAGCCTGCAAGAACCGAACGAAACGACTCATCCACCACGAACTTTACAAAGTTGGCAAAAATTTTTTGATGAGTCAGTATATGTTTGTAAACATGCTCATCTTGTATGACAGTAATTGTCCCAAAAGCTAAATTATCTTCAAAAACACTTACAGGTTCCTTAAAATTATCTTCAAAATTGTCAAGCTCATACATTGGAAAATCAAAAAGTCCTTGCCAGATATCCCCCTCTTTTCTTTGCTTCACCACTGTTTGGCTTCCGCAAATAATATGATAATACTGAAAATACCGCTCTCGGATTTTTAACTTTTTAATTTTTACCGGCAATTCATTTACCATTTTTTTAGCATAAGCGAAGCACCCTCCCTTCAAGGGGCAATTATCGCAATCCGGATTTTTTGGAACACATTGTAATGCGCCAAATTCCATGATGGCCTGGTTAAATTCTCCTGGTCTGTCTTTGGGAATGATACTGTTGGCCAATTGCTCAAATTCTTTTTTCCCCTTTCCACTGGCAATATCAGTCCCAATTCCAAAATAGCGAGCCAGTACACGGAAAACATTCCCATCTACCACAGCCACAGGCTCCGCAAATGCGAAAGAAGCGATTGCTGCTGCAGTATAAGACCCTACTCCTTTTAATCTTATTAGTTCTGAATAGCTTTCCGGAAAATTGCCCTCAAAATTATAATACAGATATTTGGCACAATCATGGAGGTTCCTGGCCCGACTATAATACCCAAGCCCTTGCCATAATCTCATTACCTCTTCAGAAGGTGCCAAGGCCAAATCTTCCAATGTAGGATAATTTTGCAGGTAACGCTCAAAATAAGGAAGTCCTTGGGCAACCCTTGTCTGTTGTAAAATAATTTCTGACAACCAAATGATATATGGGTTATTGGTGTTTCTCCAAGGCAAATCCCTCTTATGATGCAGGTACCACTCTAATAATATATGGACAAATGGTTCGTTATTCAAAATACCCAGAATTTAATGTATTAAGGCAATGTTAAACAAATCAATCTTATTTTGAACATTTTGTTTTTATATTGAATTGCTTCCTTTAAATTTGCAGTCCCAAAAATAGTTGGTTAATAGGTCTTTAAGCTTAATTCTACAATAATTTAAATTTATCAAACAGTGACTAAAGCAGAAGTAATCACCAAGATTTCGGACAAAACTGGAATTCAGAAAGACGATGTGACTCAAACCATTGAGGCATTCTTCAAAGTGGTAAAAGATTCCATGGCGGAGGGAGAGAATATTTACGTAAGAGGTTTTGGCAGCTTCATCAATAAGAAAAGAGCTAAAAAAATCGCCAGAAACATTTCAAAAAACACTGCGATCGTGATTGACGAGCATTATGTGCCGGCTTTTAAACCTTCCAAAGTGTTTATTGACAAAATCAAAAACAGCAAAAAAATTAAAGAATTAGCTCCTCAGGAATAGTTCTGAGCGCTATTTTCCTTTATGAAAAAATCACAGATCATCATTCTCATTATTGGAGTAATTTCAATTGGTGTCCTGTTTTCACTGCCCAGAGTAGTGGTGGATAATGACGAAGGCGATGCCCCGATTGAATCAGAAGAAGCCCAGGCTTCTTCCAAACCAGTAGAAGAATTGCATGATGCCCCTATTCCAGCAGAAGCAAGAGAGGCTTTAACTTCTCTTGCTTCCCAACTGGAATCAGAAGGAAATAAAGAAAAATTTGCTGTTTTGGCCGATACACTGGCTTCTTTATACACTCAGATAGGTAAATTTGATTCTGCAGCTTTTTTCCTTGAACAGTCAGCTATCCGATTGGAGACCCTTGAAAGTCTGGAAAAAACAGGTAATGCTTACTATGAAGCGTTCACTTTTGCATTGAATGAAGAAAAAATTGCTTATCTAGCAGATAAAACCAGAGTGTATTTAAATAAAGTTTTGGAAAAAGACCCAAAACGACTGGATTTAAAAACAAAAGTGGCCATGACCTATGTGTCATCGTCCAATCCCATGCAGGGTATTACCATGTTGAGGGAAATTTTGGAGGAGGATCCCACCAATGAGGATGGCCTGTATAATATGGGCGTATTATCCATGCAGTCAGGGCAGTACAAAAGAGCTGCTGAACGATTTGAAGAATTGGTGCGATATCATCCGGACAATCTCCAAGGCCAGTTTTACCTTGGGGTGAGTTATTTTGAATCCAAACAAAACAATAAAGCAAAAAAGCAATTTCAGGAAGTGCAGCGCATGACCACAGACCCTATGGTACTGGCAAGTGTGGAAAGCTATCTGGATAAGCTATAAATAATTGTTCCACTTTAAATCTTTAAAACTATGCCTTGCGGTAAGAAAAGAAAAAGACATAAGATCGCTACGCACAAGCGTAAGAAAAGACTGAGAAAAAACAGACATAAGAAGAAGTAATACACTTCTTCTTTTTGAGTTTTTAACCAATACGTTCATTTAAATCATAAAATCAGACACGATTGAGCACAGAATTAATTATTGATTCTACTCAAAACGGCAGTCGGATAGCTCTTCTTAAAGACAAAAGTCTGGTAGAACTCCATTCAGAAGGAGGAGAAAACCAGTTTAAAGTCGGGGATATTTATTTAGGAACAGTACGTAAAATCGTCAATGGGCTTAATGCTGCATTTATTGACGTTGGTTATGAAAAGGATGCATTCCTGCATTATCAGGATTTAGGTCCACAGATCAATAGCCTTAACAATTTTACCAAACTGGTCCGTAACAATAATTACTCTGCTTATAATCTAAAAGGCTTTGAGAAGGATGCTGACATAGAAAAGCTTGGGAAAATTTCCAATGTCCTTTCAAAAAACCAGCAGGTTTTGGTACAGGTGGTCAAAGAACCAATCTCTACCAAAGGTCCAAGACTATCGTGTGAGCTCTCTTTAGCTGGTCGCTACCTGGTACTTGTTCCTTTTGCAGAAACAGTCAACGTATCCAAAAAAATACGAAGTGCTGAAGAAAGAAAAAGACTTGTACGCTTAATCACCTCCATCAAACCAGCCAATTTTGGTGTCATCATCAGAACAGTAGCTGAGGGCCAGTCGGTTACCGAACTGGACAAAGACCTCAGGAACCTGTTGACGACTTGGGAAGATGGCATGAAAAAACTGGCTAAGGCCAAAGGACGCGACAAAGTTATTGGAGAAATGAGTATGGCTTCCTCTATTATCAGGGACCTGCTCAACGAATCATTTGATGCAATCACGGTTGAAGATGAATTGATCTATGATCAAATCAGGTCTTATATCAGATCCATTGCCCCTGAAAAGGAAAAAATTGTAAAGCTTTACAACGGTAAAGCAAAGCTCTTTGAAAATTTTGGAATAGAGAAACAAATCAAAAGCCTGTTTGGGCAGACTATCAGTTTACCACAAGGAGGGTATGTCATCATTGAACATACAGAAGCCCTCCACGTCATTGACGTTAACAGTGGAAATAAGTCCAATCAGGAAAGTGACCAGGAAACCACAGCATTAAAAACCAACCTGGTCGCAGCGAAAGAAATTGCGAGACAGTTGCGCCTCCGGGACATGGGAGGCATTATCGTCATCGACTTCATTGACATGAAAAAGGCAGATAACAAAAAAGCCATTTATGATGCAATGAGAGAGGAGATGAAAGATGACAGGTCTAAAAATACGGTATTACCTTTGACCAAATTTGGTCTGATGCAAATCACCAGACAAAGGGTAAGACCGGAAGTCAACATCGTCACCAAGGAAACCTGTCCGGCATGTAACGGAACCGGAAAAATTCAGGCATCTATCCTCGTGGCAGATCAATTGGAAAAAGATCTCGAGCATATTGCAACTATCCAAAATGTTTCAAACATCCAAATAGGATTACACCCTTATCTCTATGCCTTTTTTACAAACGGATTTATTTCGAAAAGAGTAAGGTGGTTTTTCAAATACCTCAAATGGGTAAAACTGATAAAAGATTCTTCACTCCCGGTGACGGAGTACAAATTCCTGGATGAAACAGGAGAAGAAATTGAACTTCAAGTTAAAAGCGAGACCGAATAGGTCCCGCTTTTTTTTATTTTCATTTTGAAAACAAAGAAATGGGTTTTCATCCTCCTTTTTGAAAATTTTTATTGACTAGAAATTTTTATAAATTACAATAAAAAACACTCATATTATTTCTTGATTATTAAAGGTTTACACTTTGAATATGAAAATTGAAAGGAAGCTCTTTCTTTATTTCTGTTCTCAACTATCGGCCTTCGAAAATATTTATCGGCCAATAGTCCTGATTTTTTTGTTTATTCTTCCATTTACCCTTCAAAGTCAAGTACATTCAACCCTTAGCCTTAACTTCTCAAATACCTCTAAGCAGATAGAAAATATCATCAACTTGGATCTTTCTACAATGGATTATGAAGCCCTGACCATGATAACCGGTGAAAAGGTAAACTTAAGAGCGAAAAATCTGAACATAAATAATGTCTCATTTGAACCGGAAGAAATACACACACGCGGAAAGTCTACCTTAAACTTCAAGAGAAAAAGTCTGGCCTTTAGCTTGAATTCAGCTGCTTCTTTTCAACATAATGAAAAAAATCAAAAACTTAAAAAGTTTGATTTGTTGAGCCTATCTATGGACAAATATTACATCCGTAACCGATTGGCTTTCCAAATGATGGAACACTTAGAATTGTTTGAACTCTTTTATACTTTTTCCGAATTCAAAATCAACGGGAATAGCGAAGGTATCTATCTGGTTGTGGAGCGGCCTCAGGATTGGGCATTACAGGATAGAAAATCTCCCCTGATTATCCGTAGAGGTTACAATCACAGCATTGATAAAATCAAACTGAACAAAAAAGCAGATAAAAAGGAAAGTAAGTTTTTTGTAGATTCTTTTAGACAGATTTACAAAATACTTCCTAAGTACCAGGGCGAAGAGTTATATCAAATGCTTTCGGAAAGGATCGATTTGGAAAATTACATGCGATGGCTAGCCTTTAACTATTTTGTGCATAACGGTGATTATGCAGATGAAGTCTTTTTTTACGCTGACCCTAAATCAGGCAAATTGCGCATTATCCCTTGGGATTATGATGATATTTTTGCCAAAGCACCACATGAGGGAAAAGAAGTCACAGATAGAATTTTAAGTGGAAAATTGATTTTTTCCAGTGAGGATGCTCTTGATGTGAAAATAGCAACAGATGAATTTTTATATGCCAAATACCTACAAGTGTTTAAGGAAGTCCTAGAAAAATTGGATCCAGATATTTTGAAGCAAATTTTCGAAAATACTTTTTCAGAACTTTATCCCTACTATTCAGATATAGAAATCATCAGCCATTCCCAATATGATTATTACAAATACGCGGATATTGAAAAATTGAAAAAGGAACTAAATAGTTTATTCCTTCAGCTATTGGAATTCAGAACTTTTCAGTTAAATAACTTGGAAAGGCCGCAAAATCTTTCCTTTCAAAAATAAGTAGCATACAATGGAAATTCGAAATTCTTTGGTCCTCAGGAAACTTAAATGTCCTATTTTGGTTAAATTTAAGGCTTAAGTACTTATAATAAATGGATTTTGATCTTGATTGGTTATTGGGCACAGATTACAGCCAACCTTTGAATTTTCTTCTCATATCCTCCATCCTATTCATAGGAATTTTCCTGCGTTACATCATTTTGGCTTGGGTCTATCATGAACTGGTATATAAAAAACTCGGAGATTCCATGCCTTACCGCAGGCTACATCAACAGGTCAGAATTCCTCAGGTGAAAAAAGAAATTGAATATTCTTTTTATGGCGCCATCATTTTTGCCATTTCCGGGTCTGTTATGCTGATTTGTTGGCAAACAGGATTAACTCAGCTCTATACATCACTTTCTCTTTGGGATTGGATATGGGTTCCAATGAGTTTTTTTATTGCACTTTTCATCCATGAAACTTACTATTATTGGTTACACCGATGGATGCACCGCCCAAAAGTGCTTCGGTACTTTCATCATATACACCACAACAGTCTGTATACAAGTTCTTTTACCTCGTTTTCTTTCCATCCTATTGAAGCATTTTTACAGGCTATATTTTTGCCGGTGCTGGTGTTGTTTTTGCCAATGCATTTTTCAGTTTTACTCGCTTTGTTGATTACCATGTCTGTTACTGCTGTCATCAACCATGCCGGAGTGGAAGTATATTCAAAATCTACCCTTCAATCACCTTTGGCCAGGTGGATGGTCGGAGCAACCCATCATGATATGCACCATTTGAAGTATCGCTGCAATTATGGTTTGTATTTCACTTTTTGGGATGTTTGGATGAAAACTGAAGATGTTGGATTTGAAAAGCGCTTTTTAACACATACTACGAAAGAAAAAAACTTGACATGACTTTTCGAATAAATGTTTTAATGTCTCTAAAGTTTTTTGCTTAAATTGAAACCTATAAAAATTTTTTGTTTATCCACTATCAAACTCAAAACCAATCTTAAGTTAATTTAAATCAGTTTTTTCTCTTTTTGGGTTTTCCACCTTTCATGCATCCAAACCCACTGTGTGGGATCCTGATTGATCAACAATTCTGTCGCTTTTGAAAAGGCTAATGTATTGTTTACCAAATCTACTTCCTCATTGCCAATTCTTAACATTGGGACTTCAGGATATATTGTCATTTGTTGTTGAAGCTTGTCATCAAGGTGAATTCCAATTGGTACTACTTTGGCACCAGTTCTAAGAGCAAAAAGAGCAGCTCCAACCGGTGTGGAAGCCGGCTTTCCCATAAAATCCACAAAAACACTTTTTACCTTAGTATCCTGATCGATCAACATGGCAACCATTCCTCCGGATTTCAAATTCCTTACTACTTTCAAAGTATCCTTACCTCTTTCTATAACTTCAGCATTTCTTTTCCTTCGATTATCCATTAATAGGCGATTTAACCTTGGATCCTTTTGAATCTTGCCAATAATCTGTGGCCGATAATCCATCAATGCCAAATAGGTTCCTACTAATTCAAATGCTCCCATATGGGCTGTCAATACTATCACTCCTTTTTTTGAATGGAAGGCTTTTTCCAGGTATTCTTCTCCTGTAACATTTACCACTTTTTTGAAGGCAATAATATCATTCATGCTTACTGAACGAAGAATGTCAGCGGCATTTTTCCCTAGCATCTCAAAAACCCTTTTGGCCATCAAAAGGATTTCTTCCGAAGATTTTACGTGGCCAAATATTAAGGTAATATGCGCTAAAGTTTTTTTTCGGGAATCCTTTACTAAATAAAAAGCCATTTTACCCAATGCACCGCAAAGATTCAATAATACCTTTCTCGGTAAAAGATTTGACAAAAACAAAAGCCATTTTACAAAAAGGAAAATAATAAAATATTTGGCTTCCTTAAGTATTGGCCGCTTCCGCTTCATAATTCAACTAAACTTCCGTTAAACTGGATAATATTTAAGAATTCTTAGTATACCCTTACTTGATTACGAATAAAAGTATAACTTTTCTAATAATACTCCCAGTTTTCGAAAAAGTATCCCCTTGATTAACACTTTTGTTGAATTTATTGGAAAATTCCTGTTAAGGTACGACCTGATTAAAAAAAATGGTGGCCTTTTTGGGCCACCATTTCTATTTTGAAATTCAAAAATATAATTAGGCTAAATCAAAACGATCAAGATTCATCACTTTATTCCATGCAGCTACGAAATCCTTCACGAATTTCTCTTTACCATCTTCACAGGCATACACTTCCGCAATAGCTCTTAATTCAGTATTGGAACCGAAAATAAGGTCGGCACGGGTAGCGGACCATTTAGGCTCTCCACTTTTTCTATCACTTCCTACGAAGATATTTTGCTTGTCTGAAGTGGCTCTCCAGGTAGTGCCTAAATCCAATATATTTATGAAGAAATCGTTGGACAATTTTCCTGGTTGGGCAGTAAGCACCCCATGCTTAGAACCGTCCCAATTGGCTCCCAATACTCTCATTCCGCCAAGTAATGCGGTCATCTCAGGGGCAGTGAGGGTTAACAATTGAGCTTTGTCAATAAGCAATTCCTCAGCCTTAACTTCACAATCACCTGCAAGATAGTTCCTGAAAGCATCAGCTACCGGTCTTAGGTATTGGAAAGAATCTACTTCTGTATCTTCTTGAGTTGCATCGGTACGTCCTGGAGCAAATGGGACAGAAATATTAAATCCTGCATCTTTCGCTGCTTTTTCAACTGCTGCACATCCACCCAATACTATAAGGTCTGCCATGGAAACTTTCTTTCCTCCGGCAGCAGTACTGTTAAATTCTTCCTGAATGCTGGAAAGGGTCCCCAAAACTTTAGTAAGCTGAGCAGGATTGTTAACTTCCCAATTTTTCTGAGGTTCCAAACGGATTCTTGCTCCATTGGCTCCACCTCTAAAGTCTGAACCTCGGAATGTGGAAGCAGAAGCCCAGGCTGTTGTTACCAGTTCAGCAACAGTCAAACCGGAAGCAAGGATATTGGCCTTCAAACCAGCAATATCTTTTTCATCTATAAGCGGATGATTTGCTGCGGGTACAGGATCCTGCCAGATAAGGTCTTCTGCAGGAACTTCAGAACCTAGATACCTGGACTTTGGTCCCATATCCCTGTGGGTCAATTTAAACCAAGCCCTTGCAAAAGCATCAGCAAATTCATCAGGATTTTCATAGAAACGTCTGGAAACCTTCTCATAGTCAGGATCAAATCTCATGGATAAATCAGTGGTCAACATGAATGGCTTATGGAATTTTCCAGGAATGTGTGCGTCTGGAATAATAGCCTCAGCATTTTTTGCCACCCACTGGTGTGCACCTGCAGGGCTTTTGGTCAATTCCCACTCATATTCAAATAAAAATTTGAAATAATCATGTCCCCATTTTGCCGGTGTTGAAGTCCATGCTCCTTCAAGTCCAGAAGTAATGGTATCAGCACCATGACCTGATCCATATTTACTTGTCCATCCCTGACTCATTTCTTCAATGGATGCAGCTGCTGGTTCAGGACCTACATATTTACCAGGATCTGCAGCACCATGGGTTTTACCAAAAGTATGGCCTCCGGCAATCAAAGCTACAGTCTCATAATCATTCATCGCCATACGGCCAAAAGTCTCACGAATAGCCTTGGCTGCCAAAAGTGGATCAGGAACCTTATCTGGACCTTCAGGATTGACATAAATCAAGCCCATCTCTGTAGCCCCAAGAGGACTTTCAAGGGATTCAGGGTTCCTATGGGAGGCAACCCACTCTTTTTCATTTCCCCAGTAAATATCCTGTTCTGGTTCCCATATATCCTTTCTACCTCCAGCAAAACCAAATGTCTGGAATCCCATAGATTCCAAAGCAACATTACCCGTTAGAATCATCAAATCAGCCCAGGACAATTTCTTGCCATATTTTTGTTTCACCGGCCAAAGCAAAAGTCTGGCTTTATCAAGGTTGGCGTTATCTGGCCAGCTGTTCAAAGGGGCAAAACGCTGGGTTCCCGTTCCTGCACCTCCTCTTCCATCATGAACCCTATAGGTGCCTGCACTGTGCCATGCCATTCGGATCATAAAAGGTCCATAATGACCGTAATCCGCAGGCCACCAATCCTGTGAGGTAGTCAATACTTTTTCAATTTCTGCCTTTACTTCTTTCAGATCCAAAGACTGGAACTCTTTTGCATAATCAAAATCCTGGTCCATTGGGTCTGAAAGGGGGGAGTGCTGCCTTAGAATACTCATATTCAATTGATTAGGCCACCAATCACTGTTTCGGGTACCTGATCCTGCCACATGCTTCATCTGACCATTGTGAAATGGGCATTTACTCAAATCGCCTCCGCTTTGATTTTTGTTATTATCCATAATAATATTGGTTAATTGATTTATCTAGGTTACAAAAGCTAAATTATCATTTAATTTGCTTATTTGAATCAATTTTCAATTGATAAAATCTATGACTCTTATCATATTTCTATAAGGGTTCAAGTTACAGAAATATACTTCATTTTAAAAGTAAATTGGTGAACAGGGGAAAGGAAAATATTCAATTGGAAACAAGGATTTAAACCTTTTTAAATACCATTAATTTAACTTTTCTTTAAGCATCTAATTGAATTAATGACCTCAACAAACACATTTGATTTTTTGCCCTAAGCATATTTTGTTTCTCATAATGAATGGTATAATAGATGTTTCCATTCAGGTAATCTGCCAAAAACCGAAAGCCCATAATACAGGTCATCATTTTTCCTCCAAAGGATAATGAATCCAATTCTTCCTTGGTGAAAACACCTTTACCTCCAGCATGAAATCCACTTAATAAGGCATCATACTTTAATTGATCCACTTCTATTTTATTCCAGTTTTGGGAAGATTCCCCTTCTGTGCAAGCTACTGTTCTGACGAGGTCTCCAAAGTCATAAAAAATAAAGCCTGCCATAACAGTATCCAGATCAATAACTGCGTTTACTTTTGAAAAATCCTCTGAAAAAATGAGGTTATTGATTTTTGTATCATTATGCGTTAACCTTAAGGGTAATTCAGCTTTCCAGGAATTATATTCCTCTACTAAATTTTTTTGATCCAAATAAAATCCCACTATTTCATCCAGTTCTCCCTGAATTTTCCTTTTGGTATTTTTTATGGCCTCCAATAATTGATGGTATCTTAAATCCAGGTCATTGAAACCCGGAATAGCCTCTTGAAATTGATCAGCAGGAATATGAATACCAGCCACGATAAATTGTGCAAAAGCTTTTGCTGCCAAATAAGCATGTTCGGCCTTTTCGATTTCATTGACACAGGTGCCTGACACAAAAGGCGAAATCCTGAAATACTTATGCTGGATTTCTGTAAATAATTCACCTTTTTTATTGGCCAAAGGTAAAGGAAGTTGGAAAGGTAAAACCCTTGTATCTAGCTGGTCAATCAGGATTTTATGATTATGCGAAATGATGTCCGGTCTTTGGAACACTTTGTTATTGAACCGCTGGAGGATAAGTTTTTGGTTATCCAGTTCTATTAAATAGGTTTGATGGATATGGCCGTCTCCAAACTTACGAATTTTACTTTCCTCTATTTCCAAACCATACCTTTGATTGAGTTCAGGTAACCAGGACAAAGCATTCATAATTTTTTAATTGAGATGTAAAAGTAAGTTTTTCACTTTTAAGAGAATAATTGAAGGATAAAATTTGCAAAAATCATTATTCACCTTTTGGTAAAGTCTACTTTGCAATTCTTGAATTATTCTTTACATTAGTGAAATTTATTAATTAAGTATAGGTAAGTAAATAAAAAAATTTAAAAACTTCTTATTTCTATAGCCACCTAACCCAAATACCTATGAATATTTCAATGATTGATTGGGCGATAATCGCTGCTTTTTTTGTGATATCCATGCTTATTGGTGTCTTAACCTCCAGAAAAGCAGGGTCCTCCGCCAAAGAATTTTTCCTCTCAGGTAGGAATATGCCCTGGTGGTTATTGGGGGTGTCTATGGTGGCAACCACTTTTTCTGCCGATACACCTAATCTTGTCACCGACATTGTCAGAAAAAACGGGGTTTCCGGAAACTGGGTCTGGTGGGCATTCCTGTTGACCGGGATGCTGACTGTATTTGTCTACGCCAAACTATGGAGAAGATCTGAAGTAACTACAGATCTGGAATTTTATGAATTAAGATACGGAGGAAAACCAGCTGCATTTCTCCGGGCATTCAGAGCCATCTATTTGGGTGTGTTCTTCAATGTCGTCATCATGGCGACAGTTTCACTTGCCGCCATAAAAATAGGAGGAGTGATGCTCGGGTTATCTCCTGTGGAAACCTTGCTTTTGGCATCAGTTGTGACAGTTATTTACAGTTCATTGGGAGGGCTGAAAGGGGTCTTGCTTACTGATTTTTTCCAGTTTTTTATTGCAATGGCCGGAGCTATAGGTGCGGCTATCTATGTATTGGAAATGCCTGAAATTGGTTCCTTGAATAATTTATTGACGCATCCCAATGTCTCTGATAAACTTAATTTCCTCCCCGATTTCAATGATTACAACCTCCTCATACCTTTGTTGATCATGCCTTTGGCCATCCAATGGTGGGCAACTTGGTATCCTGGTGCTGAACCTGGAGGAGGTGGTTATATCGCTCAAAGGATGCTTTCCGCAAAGGATGAAAAAAACGCCATTGGAGCTACATTGTTTTTCAACATTGCCCATTATAGTATGCGCCCTTGGCCTTGGATCATCATTGCATTGTCTTCACTGATCATTTTCCCAAATGTCTCAGATATGCAGGAAGCATTTCCGCATATCCCAGTAGATAAATTAGGAAATGACCTTGCCTATTCGGCTATGCTCACCTTTTTACCAACCGGTCTAATCGGGATCGTATTGGCTTCGCTTATCGCAGCTGTTATGTCAACTTTATCCACTCATCTCAACTGGGGCTCTTCTTATGTAGTCAATGACTTTTACCAAAGATTCCTAAGGCCAGATGCCTCTGATAAAGAACTGGTACTTGTGGGAAGAGTTTCCACGGTTTTGCTCATGGTATTGGCAGCAATTTTGGCTTTGGCCCTATCCAGTGCCTTGGAAGCTTTTAATATTTTACTACAGATCGGGGCAGGTACAGGAGCGATATTTATATTACGCTGGTTTTGGTGGAGAATAAATGCCTATACTGAAATTTCAGCGATGATCATTTCTTTTGCGGTGGCAATTTTCTTTGAGAGTATCAACCCGAAAGTACAATGGATAGTGATACCTGAAAACCAGGAATATTTGAAGCTCTTATACGGCGTAGGGATTACCACAGTAGGGTGGGTTTTGGTCACTTTATTAACCCAGCCAGAAAAAGATACAATTCTATTATCTTTTTATAGAAAAGTAAAACCTGCAGCATTTGGCTGGAAAAAACTACTGTACAGATATCCTCAAGAACATCAGGAACAAGGTAGACTTCCACAGGAAATAGGATTGATGTTGGTGGGTTCCGTTATGGTCTATTCTGCATTATTTGCAGTGGGATTCTGGATTTACAGCAATATACTTCCTGCCATTATTGCCTCTCTCGTAGCCATTGTAGGAGGGGTAATCATCATCAAAAGTTGGAAAAACCTCAAATAGAGCAACCATTATCATTCCGAGGCGTAAATAAGAACAAAATTGTCCGATTTCAGCGTATGGAATCGGTCAATTAATTTCTAAACTCCAGGGTATTGATCAAATGGGCCATGTCTATTTTGATGTATTCAATGGCAGGAGCAAGTGAGTCATTTTTTAATGCTGTGTCAAAATACAGCGCCCCCCTTAAAAAATTCTTGGTGGAATCAGTAACAAAAAACTGGAATTGGGTGGGAACTTCACCAGTTAATTCAGCCACTACTCCGGTATATCCTTTGGGAGTCATCATGATCGACTCCTCAATCCCATAAGCTTTGATCTGGTGTTTGGCAGTCAGATTAATGGCATCGTTTACCACAGTTTTGATATCTTTCCCTTTTGTGTCCAATTCCAGGTAAGTCAAATGAACCTTTCCTCCCAAAGAAGTATAATTGAGGTTTATCCAGTTTTTTTCGGCTAAATTGAAAGAATCAGGCTCAATCCTCGCATGGATAGAATGTTGAAAAGTGTAAGGCTTCCCCTCCTCTAAATTTGTGAATTCCCTTTCCGGCAAATCAATTCTATTATAACCTTTTGGTTTGGGCAGATAATCTCCTCCACCACAACTAGAGAGGACGATCAAGAATAATAGAATATACAGAGACTTGTTTGACATGGTTTCAAATTTATTAAAAGCGTTTGATTTACGGCCTAGAAATCGGATATTTATACGGAACTCTAACCAAAATCATTATGGAAAAGACCAAAAAAATATTCATGCTTGGATTGGGCTTGATAGCCTTTTTATGTGTTCAGACCATGTCTTCTGCTCAAACTACCATGGAAGAATTTTTAACCAAATGGGAAGCAGGAAAGCAATTTAGTCTAGAAGTGGTAGACAAAATGCCTGATCAATTTTATGACTATAGGCCGGAAGCTTCCGGAATGAGTTTCAGGGAACAGGTGACCCACCTCTCCTCCGCAATTGTTGGAATCAGTCAAAGGTTTTTGAAAGGTCAGGAGCCTGGATTTGATTTTAACGCCAAACCTGCAACAAAGGCAGAATTAAAGGCATTTGTAGAAGCATGTTATGATTATGGAACTAAGACATTCAAAAATCTCGGGATGGCTGACCTTGATGAAAAAGTGGAGATTTTTGGTACTGCTGCTTCTCGAAGAGAAGTTATCGCTTTGATTGATGATCATTGTACCCATCATAGGGGTGCAGCCGTCTCCTATATCAGGGCTCAAGGTATAGAACCACCAAGATATCGCGGAATGGGGATGTAATTCAATACCATTAATGAGAAAAGGAGCAGGCAAATCATTTAGAAATTTGCCTTCTCTTTTTCTATATACCCCCATTAACAAAACAAAATCCTTGAACTTTGAAAATTGGATTTTAAATTGGTAATTGGTAATTTAATAAAGGTTTTATCTCACCCACTCAGTTTTTTCCTCTACTGGCTTTCTTTTTCCCATTGGCCACCTATCAGTAACTGGTTTGGCGATATAGAAAAATCCCATCAGCATATCTTCCTCTCCTAAACCGAACCATTCTTTTGCTTCAGGCCAAAATGTGGCACCACCCGTACCCCAATACGCAGCAAGACCATGGGCTGAGGCCGTCAGGTACATATTCTGAACTGCCATGGACACTGCTGCAATTTCTTCCATTAATGGAAGGTTTGCTTTCATGTCACGCTTCAGTTTAATGGCAATGACATGTGACGCTTTTAAAGGGTTTTCTTTGAATTTTTCATAGGTGGCTTCAATAAAGTTCCCTGCTTTTATTGCCCTTTCTTTGTACAGCTCCGCCTGGAAGTCCGCAAATTTTTTCAACCCTTCCCCGGTGAAAACTGTAAAACTCCAAGGCTCTGTCAGTTTATGGGTTGGTGCCCAATTCGCATTCTCTAAAATTTCATGAATAATGGCATCATCTACTGGATCATTTTCTTTAAACTGGGCCACAAACATAGATCTGCGTCCACGGATGATTTTATTGACTTCATCTATATTGAAACTTGGTCTTTCCATAAATCTTATATTTGGTTTAAGGTACTATGGTCTTAAATCCAAAAATTGAAAAAATGGTTTCAAAAATTTGAAAAACCAAATGAAAATACCCTTGGAGTATTTTTTCAGGTATACCCCTCAAAAAGAACAAATATTCCAATAATTTTCAATTAGATAAGATAGGCTAGTTTTGGAGAGGGTTCTTTTAAACAAATTGATATGCTTCGCCAGAAGGAATATAACTCACTTTGATTTCAGGAGTTTTACCCTGAATCCATTCTGCCGCAAATTCCATACCTGCCGCTTCACTTAATTCGTGTCCCAAAATCATCAATGCCGTTTTTTCCCCGAGCAACTGTCCATCTCTTACCCTTTCCACAGTTTCCCATTCCCTCGTTTCCCCACTAAGGATGAGGTCTGGTTTATATTCCTGAATACCTGCTATGATCATCCTGCTATCTATGGCTCCAAATGCCAGGTAAATGGTTTGACATTCCTGTACCCTGTTTCCAACCAAACGTGCCTGTTGAATACCAAACCGCTCTTTGATGTGGGAAACGAGATCTTCTAATTTTTGTGGTTCTGGTAAGGTTAATAATCTTGGGGTGGAAGGATTGAAATATTTTTCCCAACCCAGTTTTTTTAGATTTCCCTCAGCAATACCATCCGGTTGTCTTCTGTGCCAGTAATCATGAAATCGCCAAATGGCGATGTTATGTTTATGGATCAATTCCAGTTTGCGTTGGTATACCTCATCCTCTTCCAGCCATTCCGTCTCATCCTGATGATTATAAAACAAGGTTTCATGGGCTATGATCAAATTTGACCCTATTTCCGCAGTTTTTCTGATTACGTCAACAGTAGGAAACATCGTCGTTACAATTCCCGTAACTTCCTGGTCCAAACTGCCCGTCCTTAATTGATCCACAGTTCGGGTAAAAGGTGCCCCTGGAATATCCTCTATAATAAGATCAATTACCTGTTTAACCGTTTTTCTATTTTTTGACAATTTACCATAAGCAAAAACAGGAAAATTAAGGGTATAAGCAGATCCTATTAGACATGAAATTTTCCAGATGAAATCTCTCCTGTTTGTATTGAATTCTTTATTTTTTCTTATTGGTTCCATATAGCTTGGAGTAAATTTAAAGAAAGTCAGAGAATTGATTTTGAAAATACGGATAAGAATGATTTCCGGATAATTTGTCATGGAATTTCCAAAATTTGTGGACTAACTTTCCGAACAATTCCCATATATACTTATATTAAGGGTCCAAAATATAAAATTTTATGGCCAATTTTAATATTGATGCAAAACAAAATATGACCTATGACGCCATAGTCATAGGTTCGGGTATCAGTGGTGGTTGGGCTGCCAAGGAACTGTGCGAAAATGGTTTAAAAACCTTAGTGCTTGAACGTGGAAGACTGGTAGAACATGTGAAAGACTATCCAACCATGAACCTGGATCCTTGGGATATGAAATATAGGGGCTCTTTGCCACCAGAGATAAAGCAAAAACATCCCAAAGGCGGACGTTCCGGATTTATTGGTGAGACCAACGAACATTTTCATGCCAATGACCTGGAAAATCCCTATACTGAAGTCAAACCCTTTATGTGGGTACGGGCCCATCAAATGGGTGGAAGGTCAATTCTTTGGGGAAAACAATGCTATCGTTGGTCTGATCTGGACTTTGAAGCCAATGCCAAAGACGGTTATGGCGTAGATTGGCCAATACGCTATAAAGACCTTGCCCCATGGTACACCCATGTGGAAAAATTTGCCGGTATTAGCGGGGAAGCCTTGGGCTTACCTCATCTTCCAGATAGCCATTTCCTTCCGGCCATGGAATTGAACTGCGTCGAAAAACATGTTAAAAGCCGTATTGAAAAGGAATTCCAGGGCAGACACATGATTATTGGTAGGGTAGCACACCTTACCGAACCACTTAATGGAAGAGGTAAATGCCAGTTCCGTAACCGCTGTGACCGCGGCTGTCCATATGGAGCTTATTTCAGCAGTAATGCGGTAACCCTTCCAGCTGCAAATGCAACCGGAAACCTGACCATCCGGCCTTTTTCCATTGTCCAATCCATCATTTATGATGAGGAAAAAGGAAAAGCAACAGGAGTACGAATCATTGATTCGGAAACCTCAGAAGTACTTGAATATTATGCTAGAATAATATTTTGCAATGCCTCTACTTTGAGCACTACCCAAATTTTATTGAATTCAATTTCCAACCGTTTCCCCGAAGGATTAGGAAATGACAGCGGTGAATTAGGCCATAACCTTATGGACCATACTTACCGTGTCGGTGCTATGGGAAAAGTAGATGGATTCGAGGATCAATATTATAAAGGAAGGAGGCCTAATGGCATTTACATACCCCGTTATGTCAATTTGGACGAAAAAACAAAAACAGATAAATTCTTAAGAGGATTTGGTTATCAGGGTTCGGGAGGACGTTCCAATTGGGGTGCCGGCGCCAACTTGGAAGATTTCGGCGGGGACTTTAAAGACAGCCTTATGAAGCCAGGACCATGGGAATTCTTTATCACGGGCTTTGCGGAATGTCTTCCATACCATGACAACAAAGTTTACCTGAACAAGGATGTATTGGATAAATGGGGCCAACCCACTCTTTCCATTGATTGTGAATTCAAGGAAAATGAAAAAGCCATGAACAGACAAATCAGAATAGATGCCAAGGAAATGCTGGAAAGAGCTGGTTTGAGAGATATTGTGGACTTTGATAATGAACATGAACCCGGTTTTGGAATCCATGAAATGGGAACCGCAAGAATGGGAAGAGATCCAAAAACCTCCGTTCTCAATGGAACAAATCAAGTCCATTCCTGCAAAAATGTATTTGTGACAGATGGGGCATGCATGACTTCTTCTTCCTGTGTCAACCCATCCCTGACTTATATGGCCCTCACTGCCAGGGCAGCTAACCATGCCGTATCTGAATTGAAGAAAAATAACCTTTAAGACCATGAACAGGAGAAACGCTTTACGAAAAACAGCATTATTGGCCAGTTCGGCCGTAGCTGCCCCTTCTTTATTTTCCTTACTTCAATCCTGTAAGCAACAAAACCGTCTGGAATGGACACCTCAATTCCTAAATGAGGATCAGGCAAGATTTATTTCTTCCTTTGTGGACACCTTACTTCCAAGGACTAGCACACCCGGGGCTTTGGATGTGAAAACGGATATTTTTCTGGATTTGGTTTTTGCCAAAACCTATGACACCAAAGCACAGGAGCATGTAGCAGCCCAGATCGATAAATTCAATGCAGATTGCAAAGCAAGCCATGGAAAAATTTTTGCTGACCTGAACGAAGAAGACAAAAAAGCAATACTTCAAAAAGCTGAATCCGAATCCGGAAAATTCAACCCAAGCGTTTGGGGAACAGCTGTTGGCAAGCAAGAACCTGTCGGGTTTTACCGTTCTTTAAAATCCATGGCTATCTGGGGATATTTTTCATCAGAGGAAATCGGATTAAACCACCTGAGTTATGATCCTGTCCCAGGTGAATACAAAGGCTGTATACCTTTATCAGATGTAGGAAATACTTGGAGTCTTTAAGCTTAAAGGGATCATTTGAAGAATTGATCCCTTTTTTTTCAATCCAAAGAAAAATTCCGGATTATCACCCCCATTTCAGCTTTATCTGTTCCAACAGCGGCTGCGAATCCCTCCCCAACCCCTAAGTCCATTACAAACCAGTTGTTCTTGTCACTTAAATCAACAGGAACCTTGACTTGTGAGAAACCACTGTCGTCCACTGATGAAACATCACATAGTTCCATTGGCAGGGAGAGTCCCTTTCCCGTAGCTTTTAAAAAGGCCTCTTTTCTGGTCCATAGCTGAAAAAATTTTTCATTCCTTTTTTCGCTATCCAAACTTTCAATTATCCTAATTTCTTCTTTTGTGAAAAACCTAGCCATCACTTGATTGATGTCCATATCATAACGAATACGCTCAATATCTACTCCTAAACTCACATCCTCACTGATGGCAATCAAGGCCAAATTTTCTGAGTGGGAAATATTAAAACAAATTCCACTGGAATTGGAATCAGATTTAAGTAGAGGTTTGCCAAATTCGGAATATTCAAACTTAATCAAAGCTGGCTCTTGCTGTAAATAAATCCCTAGAATTTGCCTTAAACTTCCTCTGGAAACGATAAATCTGTCCTGATCCCTCTCAAAATAAAACCTCCCTGCTCTTTCCATTTCATCCGGTGAAAGGGTCCTTTCTAAATCTTCCTTTAAACTCTTTGCTAAATCTAAGGAACAAGTCCAGACATGAATTATTTCATTTTGAATCTTTGCCTTTGGCAAACCTTTTTGCCAAGAAGAATTGGTATCCATTCTGATCATTGAATTTATCCCTTACTTTCTTCGATTGACCTGCATCATCATCCCGTTTTTCGGCCGGAGGTTCAGCAATTGGGCAATTTCTACAGTATGGCCAGGAACCAATTTTGCTTGCCAAAACTGTGCAATGGCAGCCAGAACCATCACTCCTTCCAACCAAGCATAATGCTGTCCGATGCAGGACCGGGGGCCTTCGCTAAAAGGAAAGTATCCTAATCTTGATTGCTGTCCACCTGGCTTTTCCTCCCAATTATGCGGGTTGAAAATCTCAGGATTAGCATGAAACCGTGAATCATGATGGATAAGATAGGGACTCATGAGAACAATGGTCCCTTCAGGCAATTCATAATCCCTTATAGAAAAACTATGTATTGCCTGCCGGGCTATGATATAAATAGGGGGATATAAACGCATTGCTTCAGAGAAGACCATTCTAGTAAATTTTAGTAAAGGAATATCCTCAAGGGTGGGCATCCTTCCCTGAAGTACCCGATCCAATTCTTCATGCAATTCAGCTTCCACTTCGGGATTTTGGGAAATGAGATACCATGTCCAGGTAAGAGCTAAAGATGTGGTATCAAATGCGGTAAGAAGAAGGGTCAATGCCTCGTCCCGAATTTGTTGATCACTCATTCCCCCCTGTTCTTGATCTTTCAATAACAATGAGAGTAAATCCCCATTGTCCAGCCTGTTCTGTTTTCTTTCATCAATAATCCGGTAAATGGTATTGTCCAATCTGGCTTTGGCCTTGAAAAATCGAATAGTCCCTGGAAAAGGGAGTTTTAATAGATACTCGGCAAAAGGAAGCGTAACCCTATCAAATAAGCTCATCACTGATTCCAGCGCCTGATTGATATCAGGGGCTTCTCCCTCAATATCCACATTGAACATCGTTTTCCCTGCTATCCCTGTGCTCATTTTAATCATTTCCTTCATCATATCCACTTGCATCCCTTCTTCCCAACTGTTCATTAACCGGGTAGCATATTCTGTCATGGCAGGTGCATAATTGGCCATCATTTTTCTATGAAAGGCCGGTTGAATAACACGGGATTGTCGTTTATGAAACTCGCCTTCACTGGTCAGAAGTCCCTCGCCCAAAAGCTCTTTGGCCATTTCCAAAGGACGTCCTTTGACAAAATTACTTTGCTGTGTGGATAATACTTCCTTGATATAATCAGGATGGTTTAACAATAGAACCCGTAAAGGTCCCATTTTAAAATGAGCGATATCTCCAAATTCTGAGGCTACTCCCTTCAAAAACCCAAGACTATCTTTTCGGAATCTCAATAAATTGATCAGGGAAATTCTTGGATTTGGCCCGGGTGGTAATTTGGATTTATTGATCACTTTCATAACATTTTCTTTAAAAATGATAAATGGCACAGCCAATCTGTAATCCGGATCCCACTGCTATTATTAATCCGATATCTCCGGATTTTACCAAACCATTTTCCAATGCATATTTCATCCCAAAAGGAATCGAAGAAGAAAATAGATCTGGTCCTTCACCCACTATATCAATAAACTTTTCATCATTAAGACCTATCCGCCCACTTAAAGACTTTATAAATCCAGAGGAAATCTGGGGTGGAAAGACCCAATCAATCTCCTGAAGCATAATTCCCTCCTGCTTCAAAATTTCATCCACGAGGGGTTGAATTGCCTGAAGATATTTTTCCTCAAGTTCTGAACCTTTTTCAATTTGAAAAAAGGGTATGACTTCTTTAGTGGAACAATTTACAGTGTAAGCAGCAATATCCTCTAAAAGGTATTTGAAAAGAAAGCGGGAAAACCCTTTGTCTTTTTGAGGACTTTTATCAAGCAGTATTGCTGAAGCTGTTTCACAGATTCCAATCAGATTTTTCGGAAAAAATTTGGCGTTATTTTCCAATTCCGTCGCTACTATCATGGCAGTATCGCTTGTTCCAGCTGAAATCATTTGCTGAGCTATAAAACAGGCCTGTAGAAATCCCATAGATCCATTAAAAATATCAAAAGCCAAGCTCTTTTTGTCCTTATCCGCAAGGGAAGCATTCAGATTCAGTTCCCCTGCCAACAATGCGGCAAAGGCAGGTTCCAATACATTGTCACTTCGGTAAATCCCTGTATGGATGAGTAATCCAATATCATTTACAGGGTGGGAGGATTGGTTCAGGCAATTTTCAGCAGCCTTACGGAGCAGTTCAAGTGAATCCCTCCCACTTTGTCTATCAAGTGGAAGGGTACCTATACTTTCCACTCGAATCCAAGGTAATTGAGAAGAATGATGTGGAATATTTTTCTGAACCGGTGAAGTATTAATTAAGTGCTTTTTTGCAGATTCTTTTTCCCTTATCCGATCTGGCAAATCATCAAAAACATAAAGCGCTGTGCCCGTGGTAAGACCAGAGGCAGAAATACCAAAAACAACCTTATCACCGGATTTAATCCTGTTGTTTTGGATATGGTCAAAAAGGGCCACAAAATGGGAAGTAGAGGCAGTATTTCCCCTCTCCTCTAAATTATTAATGGTATTTTCATCATGAAGAATGGGCTCATCCAAAAGATCATTGATTTCTTTTCTGGCACTATTAAGGGTCATTTTAGAGGTCTGATGCAAGATAAGATGATCAAATTTATCCGGGTACCATCCTTCCCTTTTCAAAACATCTAAAGCACTTTCGGCCCCTGATTTGATGCCGGCATCCGTTAGGTTAACTGAATCTGTTAACATAATCCAACCTCCTTGATCAGAAGTTTTGGCTATACAATATGGACTATACCGGCCAAATGTCTGAAGATCCAAGGCTACAAATCCAATTTGATCGTTGGAAGTGCTTTCCAATACAACAGCTGCGCCCGCATCTCCCAAAGTGAGACAGGCCAATCTGCTATCCATATAATTTTCAGCTTCCCTTTGCGCGGTTAAAGTCAGATGTGTTATGTATTCCCCACTGACTATCATAGCCTTCTTAACGGCTTTGGTCTCCATTAAGGCTTTGGCAATATATACCCCGGTGAACATTCCTGCACAGGCATTGGTAATATCAAATGCCAGTGCATTAAGGAAGGCAAATTCTTTTTTGAGTTTGACGGCAGTACAAGGTTCAAAAGATTGTAAATCGGGTTTATCTACTCTGGAAATATTACAACATATAAGCAAGTCTATTTCCTCAGGGGAATATTTTGAATCTTTCAAACATTCGGATATTGCCTTTCTCGCCAAATCAATAGAGAATTCTTCCTCTCCTGCCATCCTCCTAGTTTTAATTCCTGATATTTTTTCCAAAGGAAAACGGATCTGGTTTTTACATGCCTGGAGTACCTCTTGGGTAGAAATGGATTTGGGAGGAAGGTAAGTTCCAATGCTTTCAATTAATATGTTTTCTTTCTTTCCCATATTTCCCTTTATAAGAGTGGAAAACATCTAAATAATAAAAATTTAAAGATCATTCTTTTGAGCATATATCTGCCTCTGCCTCTCATTCTAAATTATTAAATAAATAGAAATAAAATGTTTTTCCTCAACAAAAATCTTGCTTGGAATTCACCCATTCATCCATATTGCTATTATCATAAAGATATCATAACTTAGGTTTAAATGGAAAATAAATATGATTTTACTGTTGGGATGTGGTGTTTGTTTTTCAGGTTTAATAAATAACCATTTTACACCCTTTTTGCGCTTTTAATGATAAGTACACCAACAACTCTTGTTGAAATCCTGAAATGGAGGGGAAAGAACCAGTCCGATAAACTCGCACTCCGGTTTCTGAAAGATGGAGAGTTAGATGAAGTTACTTTAAATTATGGAGAATTAGATCTCCGCGCAAGGGCATTAGGAGCCCAACTTCAGGTTTCTGTTAAGGCTGGAGAAAGGGTACTCCTTTTGCTTCCTCCAGGACTTGATTTCATAGTTGCTTATTTCGCCTGCATTTACTCGAACACAATTGCCGTCCCTTTACCACCACCACATCCTGCAAGGCTTGAATTCACATTGACCAACACCTTTCGTATCATCAAAGATGCATTACCGACAGCAGCCATTTTAAACCCATCTCTTTATGAAGCTATTTTGGCTGATACTAAAATTTTAAATCAGTTCAGAGGAATAAAGTTGGTGTTAACTATGGAGGATTCGGTCAAGGATTGGGCGGAAAGTTGGAAAGAAACAAAAATAAAAGGAGATGATATCGCCTTTCTCCAATATACCTCAGGGTCCACGACTGCTCCCAAAGGAGTGATGGTAAGCCATGGCAACCTCATACACAACTTGGGCCTGATCGAGAATTCTTTCGGACAAACAGGCAAAAGTGAAACCGTCATTTGGCTACCACCTTATCATGATATGGGCTTAATAGGGGGAATTCTTCAACCCCTTTATACAGGAAATCCAGTTACATTGATCCCACATCTCCTGTTTTTACAGAGACCTATCCGATGGCTTCAAGCCATAAGCAGGTACAAAGCAACAACCAGCGGAGGCCCCAATTTTGCCTATGATTTATGCCTCAGAAAGGTCAGACCCGAACAAAGAGACCTACTTGACCTTAGTTCCTGGGAAGTAGCATTCAACGGAGCTGAGCCTGTTTCCTATGCAACAATGGAACAGTTTGCGGATTACTTTGCCTCCTGTGGATTCAGGTTGAAATCATTTTTACCATGCTATGGACTGGCAGAATCTACCCTATTGGTAACAGGTGGTCCAAAATGCAGGTTGCCGGTAGCTGAAAATATTGACAAAGCTGGTTTAGAAAAAGACCAAGTCATCCTTACTAAAGAAAAGAATAATGCCACAAAAACCGTCGTGGGTTGCGGACAGATTAGAGAAAACCAAACAATAAAGATTGTAGACCCAGAAACCCAAAAAATCTGTTCTCCGGATCAGATAGGGGAAATCTGGGTATCCAGCCCTAGTGTGGCCAAAGGGTATTGGAACAAACCTTTGGAAACATCCTCCACATTTGGTGCACATTTTCCTGATTCGGGAGAAGGCCCATTTTTAAGAACAGGAGATCTTGGTTTTATACACAAAAGGGAGTTGTTTATTACAGGAAGGTTAAAAAGTTTGATCATAGTTGATGGGAAAAATTATTATTCACATGATATTGAAAGAACTGTTCAAGAATCCCACCCAAGTATTTCTCCCCTAGGCTGTGCCGTTTTTTCTGTGGAAAATTCCGGTAAGGAACAAATTATTGTCATAGCTGAAGTTCCCTTTAAATCATTGGATAATACCGAAGAGGTGAAAAAGTCCATCAAAAGGTCTATTTCAGAAAATCATGACTTACCTGTTCAGGATATCAGATTGGTTCTTCCTGGAAGCATTCCCAAAACAACCAGCGGCAAAATAAAGCACTTCGTCTGTAGACAAAACTACCTTTCCAATACCTTAAAAGAACTTATACACATATGAAATTCGGAATATTTATTGATTTGCAATTACCCCGTCCATGGGATGAAGGGGATGAAGCCAGACTTTTCAATGAAGCTTTGGAACAAGTTGAACTGGCGGATCGCTTGGGTATTGATTATGTTTGGGTACAGGAACACCATTTCTTGGAAGAATATTGTCATTCTTCTGCCCCTGAGGTTTTCCTTGCCGCTTGTACTCAGAGGACCAAACAAATCCGTTTGGGACACGGAATAGTAGTAATGTCACCTAAATTCAATCATCCCGCCAGGGTTGCAGAACGACTGGCAACCTTGGATATTCTTAGTGGAGGACGGGTGGAATGGGGCTCCGGAGAATCCGGTTCACGGATGGAATTGGAAGGTTTTGGGGTTGACTTTGTAGATAAACGACCCATGTGGGCAGAGGCTTTGGAGGAAGCTGCCAAAATGATGTCCATGAATCCCTATCCAGGATTTCAGGGAAAATATTTTTCCATGCCCCATAGGAACGTTGTGCCTAAACCCTTGCAGAAACCACACCCTCCGATTTGGGCCGCCTGCTCCAACCGGGACAGTTTAAAATTAGCCGCACAATTGGGTCTGGGAGGTTTGACCTTCGCGTTTGTAAATCCCGAAGAAGCTAAATTTTGGGTAGATGAATATTACGAAACTTTCAAAAAAGAATGCAACCCAATAGGTCAGGCAGTAAATCCGAATGTTGCTATGCTTACGGGTTTTATGTGCCACAAAGACCAGGATACCGCCGTGAATTTAGGATATGATGGGGCCCAGTTTTTCGCCTATGGGTTGGGACATTATTGGCGCGACGGCATACATACCCCAGGTAAAACAGATTTATGGGAAGAATTCAAAAAAAGACCTGTTACCGTGGATCAAAAAATTGAAAAGGAAAGAAAAAAGGCTGGAATGAGGGGTATAGGAAATCCAAAACAACTGATAGAGAATTTCCGGGCTTTAGAAGATGCTGGAGTTGATCAGTTGATCTTATTACAACAATGTGGTACTTACAGGCATGAGGATATTTGTGAATCCCTGAAACTCTTTGCTGAAGAAGTCCTTCCCCAATTCAAAGAAAGGGAGGAAAAAAGGATAAAAATCAAGGAGCGTGAACTTGCACCCTTTATAGAAGCCGCTAACCAAAAAATCAGTTTGCCGGATCCATTGAAAGATATCCCTCCTGTTGAGGCTTACCCGCTAATTTGGGAAAAAATGAGTGCAGCAAATACACAGGGAACACCGGACAGGAGACCGGGCATGACTGCATTTTGGCAAATGCAGGTAGGTGGTAAAAGATCCAAATAAGTATCTGAAATTTTCTGTGAACTTTTGAGAAAGAATGAAATGAGCAAAGGAGAAATTCAGAAATGGTTAATTGAACAGATTGCTGAACTTGCACATATAAATCAAAGTGAAATTGATATTCATGAACCATTTTCCAACTATGGACTTACTTCAAGAGATGTTGTGACCTTATCCGGTGACCTTGAAGAATTATTGGGGCTCAGACTTTCACCGACTTTGGCTTATGAATATCCAAGTATTGCAGCACTATCACTCCACCTTTCAAAATCTGAAGAATCACAAAACGAAGAAAACAAAGAAAATATTTCTTTATACTCCAAAAACGAAGCCATTGCCATCATAGGAATGGGATGTAGATTTCCAGGTGCTGATAATCCTAAAGCCTTCTGGGAAATGTTGAAAAATGGTGTGGATGCCATTTCAGAAATCCCCGCCGACCGGTGGAACAAGCAGACATATTATCATCCAAACCCTTCCGTTCCGGGAAAATCCATTTCCAAATGGGGAGGTTTCCTGAGTAATATCGACCAATTTGACCCTTTCTTTTTTGGTATTTCACCCAACGAAGCCAAACAAATGGATCCCCAGCAACGCTTATTGCTGGAGTTATCCTATGAAGCATTGGATAATGCCGGTCAAAGTACCGAAGAATTAGATGGCAGTCAAACAGGTGTTTTTATGGGAATTTCCGTCAATGAATACAGTCATAACCAATTTGACGACCCTTTGACCATATCAAGCCATTCCGGTACCGGAGCTGCACTGTCCATTGCAGCCAATCGTATATCCTATTTTTATAATTTCAAAGGACCTAGCATTTCTGTCGATACCGCCTGTTCTTCCTCCCTTGCAGCGGTCCATCTTGCTTGCCAAAGCCTCAGAAATGGAGAATGTCCAATGGCCCTCGCCGGAGGTGTGAATATTATCTTATCCCCAGTTCATTCGATAGCCTTTACCAAAGCAGGAGTACTTTCTCAGGAGGGTAGATGCAAAACCTTTGATTCAGAGGCCAATGGTTATGTCAGGGGAGAAGGAGGTGGAATAGTGATTTTGAAAACGCTTTCTAAAGCCCTTGCAGACGGTGATCCCGTGCTTGCTGTAATTTCCGGAACTGCTATGGCCCAAGATGGAAGAACAAATGGACTGATGGCCCCAAACCGTGAATCGCAGGAGGCTCTTTTACAAGAAGCATATAGAAATGCAGGGATTTCTCTAAATAAAGTTCAATATATTGAAGCCCATGGGACCGGTACACTTTTAGGAGATTCTATGGAAGCCGCAGCCATAGGGACGATTATTGGTAAGGGCCGAAAAAATAACCCTTGTAGAATTGGTTCGGTAAAAACCAATATTGGACACCTTGAAGCAGCAGCAGGTATCGCGGGGCTCATTAAAGTTGTCCTTTCCATGCAACATCGCTCACTTCCTCCAAGTCTACATTATCATTCCCCGAGTCCCTATATCCCTTTTGAAGAACTTAACATAAAAGTTCAACATGAATTGACTCCTTGGATTTCTGATAGCGACCCACTTACTGCGGGGGTAAGTTCTTTTGGATTTGGAGGAACCATTGTTCATGTGGCTCTACAGGAACCAGATCCTAACCTAGGAAAATCTGAAATAAAATCAGCCGATACAGAACTATCAGATTGTTTTATTTTACCCCTTTCAGCAAACAGCAGCGAAGGCCTAATTTCTCTGTCCAATGGTATCAAGGATCTATTGTCCCCTGAAAAAGATATTGCTATTCCTGACCTTTGCCTCTCAATGGGGAAAAGGCGCAGTAAATTCAGCAATAGGATCACTGTTTTGGGAAATTCCAAAGCAGAATTAAGCCTCGGCCTTGAAGCTTTTTCATTAAGTGAACATAGCCCCAATCTCATAACCTCAGACCATTCAGGAAGTCCTTTTACTATTCCTAAGATAGCCTTTGTATTTTCAGGACAGGGGGGACAATGGTATGATATGGGCAAAGAACTCTTGTTGAAAGAGAATGTCTTTTCAGAATCCATTGATAAAATTGATCTGGTCATCCAAAAGTTATTTAACTGGTCTTTGAAACAAGTGCTTCTAGCTGAAGCTGATGAAAAACATCTTGAGAAAATTGATATAGTCCAGCCTTCAATTTTCGCGATTCAGGTGGCATTGGCAGAACTTTGGAAACACTGGGGAATAACCCCGGACGCAGTCTGTGGACACAGCATGGGAGAAGTGGCCGCTGCTTATGTCTCAGGAATATTAAATCTGGAAGATGCCGTTAAAATAGTCTGCCTTCGTAGCCAACTTTTGAAAAAATTAAGAGGAAAAGGAGCCATGTTAGCAACAGAACTTTCTCCAATGCAGGCTGAAGAAATGTTGAAAGGCCAGGAAAATGAGGTTTCCATCGCTGCAATCAACGGGCCTTTGGCAACTGTGCTTTCAGGTAATCCCGAGCAACTGCAGAAACTGAAAGATATTCTGGATAGTCAAAATCTCTTTTGTAGGTGGGTCAAGGTGGATGTGGCTTCCCATAGCCCTCAAATAGAACAATTACGACCATCTTTAAACAAGGCATTGGAAAATATTCAACCCCAACCTTCCCGTATTCCCTTTTATTCAACCGTTTCAGGGCATCTGGAAGAAAATACAAATTTTGAGGCAGAATATTGGATAGACAATATCCGGAAACCGGTTTTATTCTCCAATGCAGTCAATAAACTGTTAGAAAATGGTCATACCATGATGGTTGAAATTGGACCTCACCCTATTCTCCTTGGTGCTATCCAACAAACTGTAAACCTGAACCAAAATGAAATAAAATTACTCCCTTCAATTCGAAGGGAAGAGCCAGAGCGGGAAATATTGCTGCGTTCACTTGGTGTTTTATATGTTGAAGGATTTAAAATAAACTGGGATTACTTATACCCCGACCACTCCAAATATGTGCTGCTCCCTCCTGTCAAATGGAATAGACAACGTTATTGGATGGATGCGGTTTTTCCCGGTTCACGGAATAAACTTCAAGTAGATAATAATTTAGGTCACCCTCTTTTGGGAGTCTCTATGGATCTCGCTAACTCAGCCCTTGTGTGGCAGACCCTACTCAATATGGATTCCCTGCCTTTTTTGAAAGACCATAAGATCGGTGATGAAATAGTTTTTCCCGCTACGGCCTATATTGAAATGGCCTTGCAGGCCGTAAAAGAACGAGGATTGAACCAATCCCATAGTCTGGGGAATGCGGATTTTCGGCAAAAAATGATTTTAGAGGAGGGGAAAAACAAATTAATCCAAGCAATTTTATCCCCAAGCCAGGAAGGTCAATATAGCTTAGGAATTTACAGCAGAAACAATCCAAAATCGAATTGGGACTTCCATGCTTCTATCCAATTCATTCCAAAGGAAGAAGAAAATAACCTAAGGTTAAATTTTCATGAGTTCTTAGACTCCTTCAGAAAAGAAGCCTTAACAGAGCAGTCAAAAGGAGATTTTTATAGTACACTTCAGCTCAGAGGATTAAATTATGGGCCAGATTTCCAGGGGGTTGAACACATTTGGAGCAAACCAAAAGAGGCATTGGCTAAAATCTATTTGCCGGATTCATTAGCCTTTCAAAAAGATGATTTTCACGTACATCCTGTCCTATTTGATGCCTGTCTGCAGGTAATAGCCGGAATCCCTAATGTTTCAATTGGTAATCATCTCTATGTTCCATCAAATTGCTATCAAATCAGATTTTTTTCTAAACCTGAAGGAGAAATTTGGAGCCATGCTTCCCTTAAAAATGAAACTCATTCATATGAAGATTTCCTGGAAGCTGATATCCGAATATTTGATCTGAGCGGAAAAATAAGCATTGATATTACCGGTCTAAAGCTTAAGCGAATTGAAAGAGTTATTCTCCGAAAGTTTTCAAGAAAAGACACTTGGCTCTATCAATTAAATTGGCAGATACGCAATCTGACCATGAAAGGTCAATCTCAAACTAGTGGAAAAAGGAATTGGTTGATTTTTGCGGACTCGGAAGGCTATGGTATTTCCCTAGCGAAAAAACTGGAAGATCAGGGAGATTTCTGCTACCTTCTATCAGCTCAAGAGGCAATAGAAGGAGGTGAATTATCATTGAGGAAAAAAATAGATGATATTCTAAAAGAAATTCCATCTCCATTTATTGGTATTATCCATTTATGGAGTCTGTCCATTCCTCCACAGACCACTGAAAATAATAAAGCAATGGACTTGCTGGGTTGCAACAGCATCCTTCATCTTGTTCAGGCATTGGCAGAACGTTTTGCCGGATCTCCCCGCTTATGGCTTGTAACTAAGGGTGCCCAGTCAGTACAATCTGGTGAAGAGGTTTTAGTGGAGCAATCTCCTATTTGGGGACTGGGCAAAGTGATTTCTTTCGAACTTTCTGAATTAAAATCTGTACGAATTGACCTGGATCCCAAACAGATTACTGAAGAATCCATGACCTATTTGTCCCGACAAATCCTCGTTGAGGATAATGAAGACCAAATTGCATTTAGGGGAAATAACCGCTTTGTTCTTCGGCTAAACCCATTCAAACCTTCCGCTGCTTTCCAAGAATTGTTTTTTCATGGAACCCGTAGCTATTTGATTACCGGTGGTTTAGGTGGATTAGGGCTTGAAACTGCCAAATGGATGATAGACAAAGGAGCAAAACATGTGGTTTTGTTGGGAAGAAGTGAACCTTCTCCTTCCACTTGGCAGGCTTTGGAACAGATGAAAAAAACTGGCGCTAAAGTAGAGATAGCATTAGCCGATGTAAGTCAATACAAGCAGCTACTACCAATTTTTGAGAAATTCGGAAAGCAAATGCCCGAATTAGGGGGAGTTGTTCATGCTGCAGGTTTATTGGATGATGGTGCTTTGGTTAACCTGAATCCTGAGCGGATGAAAAAAGTCATGGATCCAAAGGTCCAGGGAACCTGGAATCTGCATAAGCTGACTTCTAAGCTAAACCTGGATTTCTTTGTGTTGTATTCCTCAGCAGTCTCTGTTCTAGGTTCCCCAGGTCAGGGAAATTATGCAGCGGCAAGCGCCTACTTGGATGCCATTTCCCATTACCGAAGAAATTTGGGGTTACCATGTCTAAGCATCAATTGGGGCCCCTGGGCCGAAGTGGGATTGGCTGCAGAAGCCAAAGAAAAACTGGAAGAACAAAATGTATCCACCCAGCATCTGGTCAAAGTGATTGAGATACAACAAGGGCTTGAAACCTTGGAATATCTCATGACTGAATCTTTAGCTCAGGTTTCAGTTTTGCCATTTGATCTGAAAAACTTACTCGAACTTTATCCCACAGCCGCTGGAATGTCCTTCTTTGAAGAGGTAGGGGGAAGCGAAACGCATGTTTCCAAATTATATGCAAGGCCCAATCTTCGCCAAAAATTTGTAGCCCCAAGGACTGAAATAGAGAAAAAATTGGCTGAGCTTTGGCAGCAAACACTGCACATTGACCAGGTTGGCATCCATGACTCCTTTTTTGAATTGGGGGGGGATTCTGTGCTTGCCGCACAAATCCTTGCCATGGCCCGAAAAACTTATGGTATCAGTATCAATCCACAGGATGCTTTCCAGGCATTTACCATAGAGCGTTTAGGAGAACTACTGGAAGCAGAAATATTAAGACAAATTGAAGAAATGACCGAAGAGGAAGCTAAAAGGAGGCTTGAATAAGGAACATGGCAAACAATGACCTTTCACCGGCAAAAAAAGCACTTTTGGAAAAATGGCTCAAAGGAAAGCAGACTGAAGCCAATAAGACTATTATTTCTCCACGCCCCAATTCCAGTATTATTCCACTTTCTTTCCCTCAGAAAAGGCAATTGTTTCTTGAGTTACTAGATCGTGGAACAGCCGTAAATAATCTTTCAGTTTTTATTCAGATGAAAGGGAATCTGAATTTTTTCGCCTTGGAAAAAAGCGCCAATCAGATTCTTGAACGTCATGAAAATCTGCGGACTTGTTTTTCATTTGATCAAGGACTTCCTGTTCCCCAGCTGAAAAACCAAACTAATATCACCATCACTAAAGTGGATTTGCAAGGTTTTGAAAAAAATATACGGATTGCGGAAGCCCGAAAATTGGCAGAAAAGGAGGTGTTACAGGCATTCGATTTGACCAAAGCTCCATTAATTCGCCTCAAAATTTACCAGATTGATGAGCAGAACCATCTACTATTGGCCATCATCCATCACACCATTGCAGATGGTTGGTCTTTGGGGGTATTTCTCAAGGAACTGATCGCCTTTTATCATTCAAATACCCTAGGAACACCATTAAAATTAATTGATTTGCCCATTCAATATGCTGATTATGCGTTTTGGCAAACCCATGAAGAAAGACAAAAATCAATGTCATCCTCTCTTTCCTATTGGAAAAAGCAATTGGAAGGTGACCTTCCTGTGTTGGATTTACCTACGGATAATCCAAGAGGCCCAAGGCGTACATTCTCCGGTGGTACTTATCGATTTGTCATTCAAAAAGAACAGATAGACGCAATGGAACAAATCAGCAGGGCGGAAGACAGTACTTTGTTCATGGCATTGCTGAGTGTTTTTTATATTTTACTCCATAAATACTCAGGCCAGGAGGATATTTTGATCGGGACACCGATCGCAAACCGAAATCTTCCTGAAGTAGAATCCTTGATTGGGGTATTTATCAACACCTTGGTGATCCGTTCCATTTTCTCTGGAAATATTTCCTTTCGTCAATTGTTACAGAGTGTGAGGAAAGTTTCTTTGGAGGCTTTTTCCCACCAGGATTTACCTTTCGAAAAATTGGTGGAAGAGCTAAAGCCTACAAGAGATCTAAGCCGGACTCCTTTATTCCAGGTAGTTTTCAATTTACAAAATACCCCTTTGCCAAAACTGGAAATGTCAGGTTTGGAAATAAGCTTTTTAGAAATTGATACCGGAATTTCACAATTTGATCTGACCCTGATGATTTCAAAAAGGGAAGGCCAGTACCACGCTTCGGTAGAATACAATAAGGATCTATTTCATCAGGAGACAATTGCCAGAATGTTCCGTTCATATCAATTTTTGCTGCAAGATGCTATCATTCATCCTGATTTACCCATATCAAACCTCCAATGGTGCAACCAAAATGAACTGCAACAACTCCTTCATGAACGCAACCATACCCAAATGGAATTTAATCAACACCTCTTATTCCATCAGGTATTTGAAGCTCAAGTTGAAAAAACACCGGATGCTATTGCTATAATACATCAGGGACAACAATTGACCTATGATCAATTGAACCAGCAGGCAAATTTTCTTGCCCATCGTTTGTTGGAATTTTCAGGTGCCGTTGAATTCAGGGTTGGTATATGGATGAAAAGATCATGGACCTTGCCAGTTGCACTTTTGGCAGTACATAAAGCCGGGGGAGCCTATGTTCCCCTCCATATCACTTATCCTGAGGCCAGGGTTCAGTATATCTTAGAAGATGCTAAGGTAGACATTCTGATCACCAATTTGGACCCTGAATCATATAAAGGACTCAAAGTTCCAGTAATAGAATTGGAAGAAAAACCCCAAACTCTACCCAAAACTTATACAAACCTGCCTTCTCAATCAAGCCCGGAAAATCTGGCCTATCTTATCTACACTTCTGGCTCTACCGGAAAGCCTAAGGGGGTGATGATCAATCATTCCTCTCTTATGAATTTCCTTTGGTCTATGAAAGATAGGCCTGGGATCCATCAAAAAGATGTGCTTTTGGCAATTACCTCGCTTTCTTTTGATATTGCAGCCCTGGAAATCTTCCTACCTCTTATGGCTGGGGCCAAAGTAGTTGTCGCGAGTGAGGAAATGTTGGAAAATCCTGTGTTACTATCCCAAGCAATCGACCAACATCAGGTAAGTATAATGCAGACCACCCCGGCCATTTGGCAACTGCTGTTGGATTCTGGTTGGAAAGGAAAAGCAGGATTGAAAGCTTTGTGCGGAGGAGATGTGTTGACACGGAAATTTGCCAATAAATTATTAGAAAAAGTCGGCAGCTTGTGGAATATGTACGGACCAACTGAGACCACCATTTGGTCAGCAGTCAATCTGATAAATAAGGGAGACCATCCCATTACCATCGGGCAAGCTATTGGAAATACACATCTCTATGTTTTGGATAAATATAAGCAACCCATTCCCTTAAAAGTAGTGGGAGAATTACATATTGGTGGAAAAGGATTGGCAAGAGGATATGCCAATTTACCCATACTCACCAAGGAGAAATTCATTCCTGACCCTTTTTCCTCCCAACCTGATGCTCATATGTACAAAACCGGTGACAGGGCAAGATATATGTCTGATGGATCCATAGAAATTTTGGGAAGGTTGGATGATCAGGTAAAAGTAAATGGTAACCGAATGGAACTGGGAGAGATTACAGCTATATTGTTGCAACATCCTTCCATTCAGGACGGGATCGTGGTAACAAGAACCGGAAGTTCTGGGGAAAAAAAGCTGGTAGCCTATTTTGTACCAAAAAACAATATTTCAATTGGTCCAAATGAGTTAAAAGAATTCATCGGAAGGAAGTTGCCCGGATATATGATTCCTTCCATTTTTGTAAGTATGGCCTCCCTCCCTTTAAGTACAAGTGGAAAAATCAATCGAAAAGAATTACCTGATCCTGAAAGCCTCCTTGAATTAGCCACTCATGTTGCCCCTCGGAATGAGATAGAGAAAATATTGGCAGAAATATGGCAGAATGTGCTCCACTTATCCCAAGTAGGGATTCATGATAATTTTTTTGATCTAGGAGGGGCATCTATGCAGAGCCTGCAAATTGTTGCCAAAGCCAATATGTTCGGAATAAAGATCAATGTAGAACATCTCTTTGAATATCAAACCATCGCCGAATTGGCAAGTTTTCTTGATAAAAAATCAGTTTAATCTTTCCCAACTGAAAATCATCCTATTTCCGTCAAAAAAAATCAACCAGAAATCCTAAGAAGGATTTCCCTCTTTATTCCTGTTTGAGACTACAACCAGAATAACCAACAAACTCAGGATTGCGGCAAAAAAACACCAAACAGAAATTAAATAATTGTTGAAAAAAAGGTAGGTGATAACCAGGGAAGCAAACATCACAGAGGCTAAAAGTTTGGTATACCTTAGGGTGGAAAGAAAAGGCGTTATGGCTATGGTTATAAAATTCAAGGGTTTGAAAATATGGAGATTCGGAAAATCCCTATAGTAACGGATATGATGGTTTTCGACTACTGCTGAAATATCAAAACTGATCAAACAATAAAACATATACAGCGAAGTGAAAATGCCCAATAAGACGAAGTAGCTTAAAATTTTTCTCCTGTTTTTATCCGGTTCCATCAACCAAAAAATCATCGGTGTCCAAATTGGCCATATAGGTTGGGAAATGAACGAATACCCATAAAGTGCAAAAGTGTAAATAGAAGCAAAATCAGGGTTTGTCAAAGATAACCAAAGAAACCCTTCTGCAATTTGATGGAAACTGAATAGTAAAGGTGTACTTGCAAAAAGCAACATTCCCCGGGATTCAGTCTTTTTGACCGAATAATATCCCGGACCGATCAGGCCAACGCCTACTGCAAAACTGGCACCCGCTGAGAAACACATAGCTCTTTATTTTTCAGTCTTTTTTATACCTTTTAATATAAGAATTTCTTATGAATTTAGTATCATTTTATATCTTTTATACTTGATAACCAATTTGTTAAATGCTTCATCCCCTCTTCAATAGAAATCTCTGGTTCATATCCGAAATCCCTTTTTGAAGCGGAAATATCAAACCAATGGGCGGAAGAAAGCTGTTGGGCCAGGAATAAGGTAACCATCGGTTCAGACGGGATGCCTAAAAAACGGGAAGAGGTTTCCAAAACTCTCCCCAAAAACTTTGCGATCAGAGGAGATAGATATTTTTTAACAGGTGAAATTCCTGCTGTAGCCAAAAGTTTTTGGATAAGTTCAGCCATGGGGATTGGATTACCCTGAGATATGAAATAAGCCTTGCCTTCTACCTTTGAAGGATTCTTGATCATTTGATCTAAAACCTTTGTATGGGCCATCGCTGCATTTTCCACATATATACAATCTACCTTATTACGGCCATCTCCCACAATACGAAGCTTACCCTGTTTGGCTTTCTCGATCAAACTTGGGAGTAACTGTGTATCCCCAGGACCCCATATTAAATGTGGACGGAGGCAAACTGTTTTGAGTGAGGAATTATTGGCTGAAATGACAAGCTTTTCAGCCATTGCCTTGGTCTGGGGATAAAAAGCGTTATATTTTTTAGGATAAGGAAGAGATTCATCCTCCCCTTCAGAGTCTTTTCCATCAAACACCACACTGGGAGAACTTGTGAAAACCAAAAATCTAACACCTTCTTCCTTACATGCCTGTATTACATTTTCGGTACCCAGTACATTGGTTTCAAAAAAATCTATGTATTTCCCCCACATCCCTAGTTTAGCAGCAACATGGAATACTACTTCACAACCTTCCACTGCTTTCTTAAGGGCTTTAAAATCTAGTAAGTTGCCTTGGAACTGTATTACTTCCAATTCATCCAGATAGGGATAATTATGCCGGGAAAAGCTCACTACCTCATGCCCTTGGGTTTTCAGGAGACGAACAATGGCAAAACCCAAAAAGCCACCACCACCTGTAACCAAGATTTTCATGTCAGTTTCTTTTTGGCCCAATCTGCTAATTGCTCACGGATAATCTTCGCATTATGTCTGTAATCCACAGGGAAACTGGGATGGAAAAGCAAGGTTTTGATAGGTTTGGTTAAAGGGTGTTCATTGGCCCAGCTCAACAGTTCTTTCTTGAGTTTTTCCCTGTCAATATGCGTATTGCCTTTTTCCATCTCTACACATAAAATTGCTTCCCCATCCACTCCCACCAATGCTGTCCTGTATACATCAGGATGCTTGTTGAAAATATGTTCACATTGAATAGAATACATCTCCTGATTACCTGACTTTACCCGGTGGGATTTTCGTCCACAAAACCAAAAATTTCCTTCGGCATCTTGGTATCCCAAATCTCCCATTCGATGTCTGACTTCATTTCCATCTTGAATTTTTGCCAGTTTAGTAGCGCTTTCCCTTTTGTAATAGGATTGTGTAACATTGGGTCCCTTTACTACAATTTCTCCTACTTGTCCTGGAGCCGCTTTAAGATTTTCAGACCAGGTCGGAATGGCTTCATCCATAATTTTGATAATATCCACTTGGACGCCCTTTATTGACTTTCCTATACAAACCCCATGACCGTTTTCAGTTTTTGTCTGGGTTTCTCTAAGAATCTGATGGCTTCCTATTTTGGTGATCGGCATCGCTTCGGTGGAACCGTAAGGTGTAAAAATTTCAGCATCAGTATTAAGCATAGTAGAAAATCGAACCAAAGCCTTGGTAGATGCCGGTGCTCCTGCAGAAATCACCCTTGTTAAACTAGGAAGCTTGACACCATGCTCTTCCCCATATCTACCCACTTTTTCCAAAAGGGCGGGTGACCCAAACATATTGGTAATTCCAAATTGTTTGATAGGTCCAATGATATGCCTTGGATTTACAGAAGCTGGTTTGGTGGGATCCATATCAGGTATGATGCTGCTTACTCCCAAAGCAGGATTAAAGAGTGCAAAAGGTGGAAAGGTAGGCATATCTATCTCACCCGGGGAAAATCCGAATGTTTCCCGGATCATTTCCAATTGTGCTTTGAAATTCCCATGAGTATAATAAACTCCTTTTGGTAAACCAGTAGATCCGGTCGTAAAAAGTACCGCTGCCAAATCATTGGGCTCTGCCTGAAAAATTGAAGCCGTTGTTTCAGAACCGTCAATTTTCCGAATAGTTTCCAACTTCTTCCCTCCCCAAAACAAACGTGGACCGATAGTAAGGATTTTTTGAATGGAATTTTTCCCCCAGCCAAAAAGAACTCTGGCTATATGTGCTTTGCTGATACCAATAAATCCATCCGGTTCTACCTCATTGATACATTTTTTTAGGTTTTTCAAACCTGTTCCAGGATCAATAAAAACGGGTACAATGCCAGATTGAAGCATGGCAAATCCCAAGATAAAAAAATCAAACCCCGGAGGTACCATCATCAAAACCTTGTCCCCCTTTTTAAAACCAGAGTCTAAAAGACCCCTTGCCATACAGGCAGTTTCATGGGCAAGTTCTTTGAAGGAAATTTTCTTATATTGTGTTATCCCGCTTTTGTCAATACTGTTTTTTTTAGGAAAGGCAATGGCCAATACATCTGGCTGAGCCTTTGCTTTTTCAAAGAGGGCAGATACAATGTTATAATCATTCATTGGTTTCCCTAAAAAAGTTAAGTACCAATTCACCAATTACTTCCTGTTGGTCTTCCAAAATATAATGCCCAGAGTCCTCAAACCTATAGACTTTTGCTTTTGGTAGGTGTTTTTCCCAGGTATTTAGAATGTGCTTGTCAAAAACAAAGTCTTTCATTCCCCAGGCAATAAGAATAGGGGTTTTCTGGAATTGGGCCAAATTTTTCTCCATTTCTGAAATCAGATCATAGCCTGGATCACTGGGATTTAAGGGTACATCTTGGACAAACCGCAAAGTGGCTATTCTGTTTTTCCAGGAATTGTAGGGAGCAGTAAGCCCCTGTCGGACTTCCTTGGAGAGCCTGATGCGTTTGGTTCCTTCCACCGTTGCTACCCCACTAAAAGCATTAAAGGCCCTAATAGCAAATGAACCAATCCAGGTTCTGGCAAGCCGTAGTGCAATCGGAAATCTTTTTATTTTGGGTAAATGAAAAGCTGCAGTGTTCATAAGGACAATCTTCTTGATTGTCTTTGGATGACGGGTCGCATAGGCCATACCTATGATCCCTCCCCAATCATGTACCACTAAATGTATATTTTGGTCAATCCCTTTTTTTTCCAAAAATTCCTCCAAATCTCTGACCCTTTGTTCCAAAGTATAAGCATATTCTTTATCATCAGGTTTATCGGAATAACCACAGCCAATATGATCCGGAGCAAGGCAATGAAAATTTGGTGAAAGTTTTTGGATAAGCTCTCTATAGTAGAAAGACCAGGTTGGGTTCCCATGGAGTAAGATTACAGGTTCTCCTTTTCCCTCCTCTACATAATGGTACTGATGGCCACCAATTGTCTCAAAATGGCTTTTAAAGGGATATAATTTAGGGTTGACTCCTTTCATGTTAGTGTTGCAGAGGCTGGATTAGTTTTACTCCTTTTCCCAAAATAATTTCCAATAGTTTATCCGGATCTTCGTATATGCCTACCCTAGCCAATTGTTCGCTTAATCGGGTAATGATATGCCTATACAGGATTTCGGATTCTACCCCAAATGCCCGAAAGGCCTGAATCAGGTGATGGTCCTCACTTTTATCCCCATAGACTGCTTTCAAGATAACCTTTAAGGCAGTTTGGTTTCTCATCCTTTCCCATTTGGTTCCTTTCCTGAAAAGTTCATTGTACATGGCAACACATAAATCCATATGCCTCTTCTCATCTTGCATGGAAATGGTCTGACAAATTTTCCGAAACAGTTTGTCGGGCATATATTTCTCATGACCGAAAAATTCAAGGTAAGAGGCCCCGATAACCTCCACAATTACAGCGAGGAACATGCCTGTTGCCGGCATAAAGCGGGCAAGCCACATATATTTTTCAGCACCCTTGATCAGAATGTCTGAAACATATTCCTTCGCTTCCAATTTTTCTACCAAAAAACGCCTAAAAATCGCTGAATGCTTTGCTTCATCATTGATAAAAGTGGTCATGGCTTCCTGGATTTCCCTGTAGCGTTTGTAATGAATGATTCCCATACTTAAAGGAGCTATTGCAGTTTGTTCTACAACCAGGGAATGATTGGCCAAGTCTTTAAGGCCTCTAAACTGCCTTTTCCAGATCAGATCTTTAAGCCTTGCAAGCATCTGTTCATTTTTTGGGATAACTTTTGAAGTCAAAATTTCCTCTAGTAAAGTGAAAGATTCTTTTAAATCAAGAAGTATTTGCCTATCAATGGCATCCAATTCTTTTTGAATCCTATCCTTTAAGGCTTCTTCTTCATCACTGTACTTTTTATCCAATTCTTTTTTATCATGGCTGATTTCCGCAATGCGTTTTTTCAATCGGGAAATTTCCTCAGCCTGCTCTTTTTTTTCATTTTCTGTTTCTAAACTCTTTACTTTTTCCCCTTTTTTAAAAAATCCCAAGCGCTGCTGTTCGCTTACTTCAAGTAATTCCCTTTGAAGAATTTCCATTTGATCTTCCAATCTCACATGATCGTACTGAAGCTTTTTAAGAGGGGAAAGAATATATATTGCCTTAAATATGCTCAACTTATCAAAGGGAATACATTCTGCTATATCTTTCATGGCGTCCTCATCCAAAGGCAGACCCCCTTTTTCAATCTGATAGATTTTGCGCTCAATATTTTCTTTTATCATGGGTAAAACCATGAATGTGATTCTTGCGAATTCTCCATCAGGAAGATTTTCAATATAATCCTTTAAATTTTCACCGACATTCTGACTCCAATCAAATGCTGTATCTTTATTGTAATACTTTTCCTCACAGTCCTTGGTATATTGTGTAAAGTCATGGGTTGGGGTGATGTAGAATTCAGGCCTTTCCTTACCCTTGGTTGAACGGAAAGCAGTTTTGTCTTTATTCTCCCAAATTTTATTGATCACAGATAGGTTCATAGCTGAGCGTAGTTCCAGTGTTTGAAAATGGGTTCCAAATATTCATCAACCAAAATCCTCTCCTTTTCCGGTAAGGAATGTTTCAACTGTACGAATTGCTTTTTCTTTGCTGTAAATGATTTCATTTTTTCTTCACAATAAGCAAAATGACCCAAGTTGAGCTCTTCATAAGCATTTTTCAGACTCTTGACAGGATCCTGAATAAAATTATCATAAGCCAATTCAGTCAATTGTCCTTTAGGTACAAATTCTTTCTCCGCCAGATACTTCTGCATCATTTTCGAATAAGTTTCCAAAATAATTTCATTGACATTCACACCCTTGGTCCCTTGCAATGCAAATACCTTCTGCACCACTTCCCAAAACCGTTTGTTGGAGGCATAAACCTGATACGGATTACGGTGAATGAAAATAAATTTGGCTTTTGGATATAAGTTAAGCAACAATTTTATTCTTGCGGTATTGGGAGGGCTTTTTAAAACCAATTGCTTGCCCTTATTGGCAATGGAAATCTTATTGATCAAATAGGAAAATGACTCTTTCCAATCTTGTAATTCCCAATCAGTCAAATTTTCAAACATCACATATTTTTGAAACTGTTCCTCCATCATCTTTGGAAAAAAGTAGCCCCATTGTGCACCCTTTGGATCCAGGAACGTGGTCATCGTGGCATCTTCCTCTCCAGGGAAACGAAAGGATAAAGGCACCCTGTGGACTGAATCCTTCAAATTAAAAATCCGGCAAATGAATTGGAAAAAAGGCAATAGGACTTTTTCCGTACTAAGCATGACTTCAGGTAAAACCATCTGATAGTTGTTATGGTATCCCAACCGGTCATCTTGGGTAAAACATTCATGTAAATAAGAAGTACCACTTCTGTAAAACCCAAGAATGAACAAAGGGTCCTTTTCCAACTTATGACAGCTGATCCTCTGGTTAAAAATGGCCAGTTCAAGCCAGCGAACCGGTTCAAAGACAATGGTCTTTAAAATCCAAGGAGGCGTATTCTTAAGTTTTCGTAATGAAATACCACCATTCTTGATCACTAAACTTAAAAAGGTAAAAATTGGTAGCGGAAAAAGACGGTTCATATTTTATTGGATTTTAAACCTTAATGTTGTCAAGAATAAATGCATAAAGAGTCTCTATACTTTCTTCCTCTTCTTCTAAATCCGTTCTGATAATCAAATCCGGATTTACAGGAATTTCAAATGGATCATTTACGCCCGTTAGATTGGAAATTTTCTCTGGATGTCCCTCAGCAAGAAAGGCTTTTTGATACAATTGTTTTGTATCCCTCTTGAGCAGTGTATCCAAATCACATTGTATCCAAACTGTCTTCACATGTGGGCCATAATCTCTCAACTCCTTCCTGACTTCTTCATAAGGATTGATGGCAGCAAGGATGGCAATAACTCCATGAGTGGCCAATAGATTGGCGACAAAACCCAGTCTACGGATATTCTCATTTCTATCTTCTTTGGAAAACCCAAGATCTCTACAAAGAATTTTTCTGTATTGGTCCCCGTCTATGACTTCAACCTGGAAACCCTTCCCCACTAAAAATTCTTTAACCCCCTTGGCAATAGTTGACTTTCCGGAACCTGACAGACCTGTCAATTGAATCAATAGCATAGGCAGCAATTAGAATAATCCCTCTTTGTCTTCTTAAAACCACGCTCTAAGAAGATACTATATGAGATTTTACCTAATTTACATGCTAATTCTTAAAGAACAAACAGGCTTTGGGGTTTGATTAAAACAACAAAATCAATTTTAATTCCATCGGTGATTTACTGGAATTATTAATTGAAAAATCAAACTTTTGAAGCTAGTTGGGTTTTCCACATCTTTACCTTTCCAAATTCAAATAGGGAGTATTGCAAAGGCTGATCACCTTCTTGTAAACTCCGTTTTTGCCTCTTCCAGAAAATTCACAAAATTCTGGATATTGGTATCATAGGCCTTTGGCTTTACCAAAAGTTCCTCATTGTGGTCCAATATCACATAATAGGGCTGGGCATTATTATTGAACTGGGTGATCTGGAAATCTGCATTCTGCTTTCCAATAGTGGATTTTACTTTACCGTCATATTCGGAGGTGTACCACTCAGATTCCGGGAGTTCGTAACGCTCATCAATATACAAGGCTACCATCACAAAATCTTCTTTCAACCTTTGTAATACCTGTGGATCGGACCATACACGTGCCTCCATTTCACGGCAATTTACACAACCATGTCCGGTAAAATCAATGAAGAGAGGTTTACCGGTTCTTTTAGCTGCAGATAACGCCTGATCATAATCAAAATACCCCTGAATTCCGTGTGGGAAATGCAGGAAGTCTGCGTATTTTGGTACCTCGTCAAGTTTGTTTTCTGTTGTGGCAGCTGCATACCTGTTTTCAAAAATATTGAAATCATGCGTAGCCATAGGAGGAAGATAACCACTCAGTGCCTTTAAAGGAGCTCCCCAAAGGCCAGGGATCAAATAGATGACGAAAACAAAAGTGATTATCGCCAACATTAACCTTGGAACGCCAATATAATCCAATGGATCATCGTGCTTTGTGCGGATTTTCCCCAATAAGTAGAAGCCTAGCAAAGCAAAAATCACCACCCAAATTGCAATGTAAATATCCCTATCCAAAAGACCCCAATGATATACCTGGTCTGCAACAGAGAGGAATTTAAATGCCAATGCCAGTTCCAGGAAGCCCAGAACAACTTTTACCGAATTCAACCAACCCCCGGATTTAGGCAGTGAATTCAACCATTCAGGAAAAACTGCAAATAAGGTAAATGGAATGGCAAAAGCCATTGAAAAGGCAAACATGCCTAAAATAGGCTTCAACAATGCACCTCCAGCAGAACTGATCAAAATGGAGCCAACTATTGGGCCCGTGCAGGAGAAAGAAACCAAAACCAAAGTAAAGGCCATAAAGAAAATGCCTGTCATCCCTCCCTTATCCGCCTTTGCGTCCATTTTATTTACAAAACCACTTGGCAAGGTCAATTCAAACATTCCCAAAAAGGCAAAAGCAAAAAAGATAAAAATCAAAAAGAAAAACACATTAGGAATCCAATGCGTCGATAGCCAGTTCGCAAATTCAGGCCCCTGTATAGCCGCCACCGCTGTCCCGGCAATCGTATAAATTGCTATAATGGAGAATCCATAAAGGAAGGCATTTCTGATACCTGAAATCCTGGATTTTGCCCTTCCGGTAAAAAAAGTTACCGTCATGGGAATCATAGGAAATACACAAGGCGTCAATAATGCTGCCAGACCGGCAAGGAAAGCAATCAACATAAAACCCAACAACCCTCCTCTGTCTTCCTCCTCATCCAAACTGATATAGGTTCTCTCTTCAACAACCTCTGCTTGAATCTCCTTTTCGTTTTTTTCTGATATCCCTACTTCTACTGTTATGGGTTGTTCTTCCTGAGTATTCGAAATTTCTATTGACTCGGAAACCTGCGCCGGAGCAGCCTTGGAAGTCAAAGTAAAATCTTCTTCAAAAGGAATGCACTGTCCTGTAACATCAGTACACATCTGATATCCAATGAAACCTTCTGCTTTTATATCCTCTGAGGTTATTTTTATAGTTTGTTCAAAAGTGCCTGTACCCACAAAATAGGTGACTTCACCCTCCCAAATTTCATCATACTTCTTTTTTGGATTGATTGCATTCAATCCTCCCACAAGAGTAAACCCTTCTGACTGTTTAAGTTCCAACTCGGTCAACATGGGTCCGAGATCGGGATCAAAATCATTAGAGTAGATGTACCAGTCCTTGGGTACTTGGGCTTTAAAAATAATTTTAACCTCATCTCCAACCTTAAGCTCATTTTTAGAAAATTGAATTGTCCACTTCGGAGGGGCAATAATTTGGGAAAAGACTTGTCCGGTGAACAATAAAAACAAGGATAGGATTACACTGATTTTAAAGTATTTTGACATATCGGTGTTATGCTTTACTGATCAATTATAATGGGAGTTGAGTGAAATTAGTTCAGTAATCAATGTAAATTAAGAAAGGAGCCAAAATCCATAAGGATAATTCCAATCAATGAATTTGGCTTTTTCCAATTATTTGCCGGCTTCTTTTTTGAAATGATTGAAAAACAAAGCAATGGTTTCTATTCCCATTAAATAGTTTTTCACTCCATAATGTTCATTAGGAGAGTGCAAAGCATCGGTATCCAAACCGAATCCCAATAAAATGGGATCCAGACCCAATTCCTGTTGGAACAAGGCACAGATTGGGATTGATCCTCCTTCCCTTGTCGGGATGGCCTTTTTGCCAAAAGCTTCCTGAATTGCTAAATCTGCAGCCCTATACCCCGGGGTTTCCGTGGAAACGACTGCAGCAGCACCTCCATGGTGGGGTATAACCTTTACTTTTACTGATTTTGGGGCAATAGCCATGAAATGTTCCTCAAATAGTTTGGCAATTTCCTTATGGTCCTGATTTGGAACCAGTCTCATGGAAATTTTTGCATAGGCCTTGGAAGGTAAAACTGTCTTGGCTCCTTCCCCTGTATATCCTCCCCAAATGCCATTTACATCCAAAGTTGGGCGGATTCCGACACGTTCAATAGTCGTATAACCTACTTCCCCATGAACATCTTCAATATCCAGTTCTTTTTTGTAATCCTCAAGATCAAAGGGTGCCTTGTTCAGATCAGACCTATAGGCTTTAGAATATTCTTCCACTTTATCATAGAAACCGGGAATTGTAATGTGATTGTTTTCATCCTGTAGAGTAGCAATCATTTTACAAAGAATGTTGATGGGATTGGCAACAGCACCCCCATAGGTTCCGGAGTGAAGATCACGGTTAGGTCCTGTTACCTCCACCTGCATGTACGCTAATCCCCTCAATCCAACAGTCACTGATGGATGCTCCAAAGAAATCATATGGGTATCGGAAACCACCACCACGTCTGCTTTAAGTTTCTCCTTATTTTCCTTTACAAAAATATCCAGGTTAGCAGAACCTACTTCTTCTTCCCCTTCAATCATAAACTTCACATTACAGGGAAGTGATTGATCGGCCATCATGGCTTCAAAAGCTTTAATATGCATATAAAACTGCCCTTTATCATCCGCGGAGCCTCTGGCAAAAATGGCTCCTTCCGGGTGCCTTGGTGTCTTTTTGATCACCGGTTCAAAAGGTGGCGAATCCCACAATTCATAAGGATCAGCTGGCTGGACATCATAGTGTCCATAGACCAAAACAGTAGGCAAACCGGGATCAATTATTTTTTCACCATAGACAATCGGGTATCCTGGAGTTTGACAAAGCTCGACTTTATCTGCACCCGCCTTCTCTAGGCTTTCTTTGACGAATTCAGCAGCTGCAAAGACATCATTTTTAAATTTGGGATCTGCGCTCACTGAAGGAATACGCAATAAGTCAAAAAGTTCATGGAGAAATTTTTCCTGGTTTTCCTGAATATATTGTTTTACTGACATAAATGGGTTAATTCTGATATTTTTTGATTCGTCCAAAATTAAGTTATATAATAAGAATTGCCTATTTTACACAAAACTTTTATCCATGAAAGCCATTCTTTGTACAGAATTTGGAGGCCCCGAACTCCTAAAATATACCGAAACAACAGAACCTATTGTAGGAGAAAAAGAAGTCATCATCCAGGTTGCTGCTTGTGCAGTGAATTTTCCTGATGTGCTGATCATTCAGAATAAGTACCAGTTTAAACCTGAACTTCCCTTCTCTCCTGGTGGGGAGGTATCCGGAATAATTACAGATATGGGGCCAGGAGTAAAGCATCTTCAGATAGGTCAACGCGTTTTGGCCCTCTGTGGCTGGGGAGGTTTTGCAGAAAAAGTGAAAGTCGCTGCAGACCGGGTTTTTCCAATTCCCCCATTTTTGGATGACATCACAGCTGCTTCAACCCTTTACACTTTTGGTACCGCTTATCATGCCTTAAAAGACAGGGCCCAGATCAAAGAAGGGGAAACCCTTTTGGTTTTGGGTGCTTCGGGAGGAGTGGGCCTGGCTGCTGTGGAATTGGGAAGGGTTCTTGGCGCAAAGGTCATTGCTGCAGCATCTACACAGGAAAAACTGAACATTTGCCAGCAAAAAGGAGCCGACATGCTGATCAATTATGAAGAAGAAGATCTTAAAGAAAAAGTCAAAGAGCTCACTTCAGGCAAAGGGGTTGATGTGGTGCTGGATGTAGTTGGAGACAAATATGCAGAACCTGCCCTGAGAAGCATGGCCTGGAAAGGCCGGTATTTAGTGGTAGGGTTTGCTGCTGGGGAAATTCCCAAATTGCCTTTCAATCTAGCTTTGCTCAAAGGTTGCTCGGTAATGGGTGTGTTCTGGGGAAGGTTTTCTTCAGAAGAACCCAAACAAAATCAGCAAAATATCATGGAACTGTTGGGAATGATTCATTCTGGCAAAATCAAGCAGCATATTTACAAAACTTACACGCTTGAGGAGGCGCCACAGGCACTAAAAGACTTAATGGATAGAAAGGTGGTGGGGAAAGCGGTTGTGGAGGTGAAAGAGAGACTAGAAACTAGAGACGAGAGATTAGAGGGAAACAAAAATCAAGAGGCAAGAATCAAGAACCAAGAAAGTGGGATTTTGGAAGGCGAAGGACGAAAGGCGGAAGGCGGAAGTGGAAAAGTGGTATTTAGGTCGGTGGGGGATTTGAAGGCTTATGAGGGAAAATCTCTGGGAGCTAGTTCATGGACCATGGTAAGCCAAGAGGTAATACAGAAATTTGCGGAGACCACGGAGGATTTTCAGTGGATCCATGTGGACACCGAAAAAGCCAAGGTACTGATTCCCGGTGGGAAAAATTTGGCCCATGGCTATTTGACACTTTCTTTAGCTCCCAAACTTTTGTATGAAATCTTGCCCATTGAAGGTGCTCAGATGGCTTTAAATTATGGTGTGGATAAAGTTAGGTTTCCTTCACCGGTATTTTCTGGGGATCAGGTAAGGCTAAATGCCAATATTTCTAAATTAGAAGAGAGTCCAGATGGCAGCATCAAGCTCTTTATTCATGTCGAAATGGAATCCAATAATTCACCTAAACCAGTATGTGTCGCAGAAATGATTTCTATGGTGAGGTTTTGATCATTTTCATTAAATTTAAAGTATGCGTCTAGAAAATAAAATTGCCATCATCACCTGCGGAGCCAATGGAATAGGGGAAGCAACAGTTCGACTTTTTGCCAAATGATGCCTATGATACCTTTGGGCTATTGGGGTAAACCTTTGGATATCGCCTATGGATACCTGTATCTAGCATCCGATGAAGCGGCCTATGTGAATGGCAATTGCTTGGTAATAGATGGTGGAGCTGCTAGAGAATAGCTTTAATGGCTTCATTTTTTCCTTGATCTATTTTCCCTTTTTTTAAATGAGGTTTTTATCTAGATTAAACGTCTTATATATTCAATGAACCTATTTAAACCCAATTTCAATGAGTAACCTCAATATCAAGGCAGTAGCTGAGAATACCTATGATGCTATTGTTGTAGGTTCCGGAATTTCCGGAGGCTTCGCTGCCAAAGAATTATGCCAAAAAGGCCTCAAAACACTTGTACTGGAACGGGGACGCCTTGTTACACATTTACAGGATTATCCTACCATGAACCTGGATCCCTGGGATTTTGAAAACCGCGGTAAACTGACCCATTCCGAAAGGGAAGACTTTTATGTCCAGGTCCGTTCAGGATTTGTAAATGAAGAGAATAAACATTTTTACCACAATGACAAAGCAGATCCTTATATCGAGGACCAGCAATTTGACTGGATCCGCGCTGATGTGACAGGAGGACGTTCCCTCTTATGGGGCAGGCAATGCTATCGCTGGTCGGACTTGGATTTTGAGGCAAATGCAAAAGAAGGTATTGGGATAGATTGGCCAATCCGGTACAAAGACCTCGTTCCGTGGTATGATTATGCGGAACGTTATGTGGGAGTTTCCGGTGAAAAAAGAGGACTTCCCCATTTACCGGATGGTCAGTTTTTGCCTCCCATGGAAATGAACTGCTTGGAAAAACATGTCAAAAAAGAAATAGAATCCAAATTCCCTTTCCGATATATGACGATTGGAAGGGTAGCGAACCTGACAGTGGAACACAATGGTCGAGGAGCCTGTCAATCCAGAAACCGATGCAATAGAGGTTGTCCCTACAGTGCCTATTACAGCTCAATCTCTGTAGCCCTACCTGATGCGGCTAAAACAGGGAATTTGACACTTAGACCAAATTCCGTAGTACATTCTGTTATTTATGATGCCCAAACAGGCAAGGCTTCAGGGGTCAGGGTAGTGGATAGGGAAAGCAAGGAGATGATTGAATATTATGCCCGCATCATTTTCCTAAATGCTTCTGCTCCTGCCACGGCTGCCATTATGCTTAATTCCGTTTCAGATAGATTTCCAAATGGACTGGGTAATGACTCAGGTGAACTAGGTCATAACATCATGGACCATCATTACCGCCTGGGTGCTATGGGAACTTTTGAGGGTATGGAGGATAAATATTACAAAGGACGCAGGCCAAATGGCATCTATATTCCAAGATTCCGCAATATCAATGAAGAGACCAAAACCGATGCCTTCCTTCGTGGCTATGGCTACCAAGGGGGCGGTACCCGCACCAACTGGTCAAGAGGAGCCAATAGCAAAGAGTTTGGGGCTGATTTTAAAGACAGCATGATGCAGGCCGGGGAATGGACCTTCAGAATTGGTGGATTTGGTGAAGTACTTCCTTATCACGAAAACAGGATGTACCTACATTCAACCGAAAAAGATGAATGGGGCATTCCTAAAATGGTGTTCGATGCAGGATACAAAGAAAACGAACTCACCATGAGGAAATATATTATGTCAGATGCAGCTGAAATGCTGGAAGCTGCAGGACTCAAAAATGTCCAGACTTATGATGGAGGAGGTGCACTGGGTATAGGTGTCCATGAGATGGGAACCGCCCGAATGGGAAAAGATCCTAAAACTTCTGTCTTAAACTCCTTCAACCAAGTGCACGCTGTAAAAAATGTATTTGTAACAGACGGGGCATGCATGACCTCATCCGGGACTCAAAATCCATCCATCACCTACATGGCCTTGACCGCAAGGGCTGTAGACCATGCCGTGAAAGAAATAAACCGAGGAAACCTTTAAACCTAAAAACATGAAAAGAAGAGATGCCTTAAAGAGCACAGCCATGATCTTGGGATATGCTATCAGCGGTTCCACGGTAGCTGTCTTGATGCAATCCTGCGAATCAGGACCAAAGCTTTCCTGGACCCCAACAATTTTATCCAATAACCAAGCACAAATACTTTCTGGCCTTATTGACAGGATCCTTCCCAGCACCAGCACGCCGGGAGGATTGGATGTGGGAACAGATCAGTTTGTGGATAAAATTTTAGCTTCTGCATTTCCGGAAAACATACAAAAAGGATTTTTGGCGGGATTGGATGCTTTCAATGCTGAATCCAAATCCCTACAAGGTAAGAATTTTACCAAATTGGATGACAGCAAAAAAGATGAAGTTATCCGGGCTTTTGAAGAAAAATCCGGTCCATTACCCGGAAACTTATGGGCATACAATTTTGCTGACGGAGATGAATTCCCTTTTTACCGAATGATGAAAGAACTGGCTTTGCTGGGCTACTTTCACTCCGAAAAAATAGGAAAAGAATTTTTAGCCTATGACCCCATTCCTGGTCCTTTTCAAGGATGCATCGATTATGGGGATGTGGGCAAAGCTTGGACGGAATAGGAGGGGATGAATTTTGAATGAAAAATGAGGTATTAAATAGGGGAGATGTCAGGTTTTGAAACATTAAGAAGTGAAGGCCATTAAGACGTTCATTAAGAAAGGGTTTCGAAGGCGGATGTCGGAAGGCTGATTGCGGAAAACTGTGACCCCGATACCTTATGAAGAATATAGGGTGATATTTGCTATGCGATATTACTTGATATTTGCCAATGGGCGAAGTCCACTGCAATAGAGCTTCCTATGCGACCCTCAACGAATGAAGCTGAAAGCCGCAGATAAATTGAGGTATGGATAAATGTATTCACTAAAAAAAGACAGAAAGTTTCTCGCAACATTGACAATGGTTTTCAGGCCACCAGGGCAGAATACGTACGAATCGTTTGGTTAGTGGCAGATTAACGGATGTACTTATTTATAAAAACAGACGCTAAAAAATCTGCGAGCATCTGCTCCATCCGCGTTATCTGTGTTCTATCTTTCACATTAGAATAAATAAAAACTCAGCATGTTGGCACATCCTATGAAAAGAAATGTTTTCGATATCGCCGTTATTGGATTGGGTGCTTTGGGTGCCTCCACTCTTTGGCAGCTTAGCAAATCCGGGCGAAATATACTTGGGATCGATCAGTTTGCTCCTCCGCATACCATGGGTTCTTCCCACGGGGAGACCAGAATCACCCGATTGGCAGTGGGAGAAGGAATGGATTTCATTCCGGTAGTCATGCGCTCTCATGAGATATGGAAGGAAATTGAAACCATTACCGGAAAGGAAATCATGACCACTACCGGAGGTCTATTGTTCGATTCCGGAGGAAAAAGCTGGTCCAAACATGGATCGGAGGGTTTTTTCAAAAGAACAGTGAATTTTGCACAGGAGGCTGGAATAGACCATGAGGTTTTTGATGCAGGCGAACTCAAAAAAAGGTTCTCAGAATTCAATCTGGAAGAAAGGGGAACAGTCTATTATGAACCGAGTGCAGGATTTTTGAGGCCAGAACTGGCCATTTCAACCCAACTCCATCTGGCAGAAAAAAACAAGGCGGCAATTAAAACCCACACCAAGGTATTGAGCATTTCTCCTTTGAGCGAAGGAGGAGTGAAAATCATGACCAACCAAGGGGAATTTGAAGCAGAAAGGGCTGTAATAAGCGCAGGAGCATGGATAAAGGACTTCTTGCCACCAACAGGAAAGTCGCATTTTAAAATCTGCCGGCAAATCTTACATTGGCTTCCTATTAAGGACAAGGCTTTTACTTTGGGCAAGACCCCTATATTTATGTGGGGATTTGGGGAAGGTGCGGAAGATTTTATCTATGGATTTCCTTCCCTGGATGGGAAATCCGTGAAAATGGCTTCTGAATCTTTTATAGAAAGGAATCATCCGGATACCCTTTCGAGGGAAGTGAGTAAAGAAGAAGAGGAAAAATTTCTTTTGGAAAAAATAGCCAATCGATTTAATCTAATAGAGAAGAAAGTAATCGAATCCAAAGTCTGTATCTATACGGTTACGCCTGATTCCTATTTTGTAGTGGATTCACTTCCTGACTTTCCAGAGGTAATGGTTGCTTCTGCATGCAGCGGCCATGGATTTAAACATTCTGCAGGTTTAGGAGAAGCCATTGCAGATAAATTATTAGGTAAAAATACCAGATTTGATCTATCTCCTTTCAAATGGAAACCTAAGGACAATTAAGGTTTGACATATTCAAACACTTCGGTTTCCCCATCATTTTTAACAAATAAAACCCAGTTTTTTTCCTTCACGGTAATTGCTTTGATATGGCGGATCTGGCCTTTGATGCCCAGAGAACTGATATTAAATTCCCCGAAATTTCCATTCCCTTCTCCTTTCAATACCGTTCCCCAAGTTCCCAGATAAGCCCCGAAATAAGGGTGAGTTTCAATTAAATTCCCTCCCAGAATCAAATCCAAAATACCATCCCCATCAAGGTCAAGACTTTCAATAGCCTGCACTGGAGCAAGTTGGGCTATATCCGGGAGAGGTATAGATTGTAATTGTTTACCATCGTTCATAAAAACCTTAGAAGTGAATCCGTGAACTTCAAAAATTTCCGCATTTGAAAGGGGCATTTTATTGAAAACCTGATCTACTGTCTTCCCAGCAAAATCTGAATTACGCACAAAATTTTTCTTCAGAGAAGGGATCTTTTTGACCAGTTCATCTCTATTGGCCAAAGGAAAATAACTATTTCCAATTCCATATGCTATAATAGGATCCAAGCTTCCATTTCCATCCAGATCTTTCACCCACATTTTCAATGGAAGATCCACACTTGGTTTCAGGCGGTTGTTCAAGCCAAGGTTACCAATTATCAGATCCTGAAAACCATTTCCATCAAGGTCTGCCATATGGATAACATTCCACCAGCCGTTGGTTTGATCCATACCATATTCTTTGGATAGGTCTTTGAAAACCCCATCCACTGATCCAAATACTTTAACACCCATCCATTCCCCTACGATAACAAGTTCTTCCTTACCGTCTGAATTAAGATCCACCAAAACAGCATCCTTAATGTATCCAGGAAATTTAAGTGCTGATCCGTTTTGGTCTGTAACATCTTCAAATTCACCTTTTCCATTGTTTTTTAGCAAATAGCTCCTTGGAACTTCTCCATACCTCCCTTCAATATTTCTCCCACCAATAAAAAGATCCATTTTTCCATCCCTGTCAAAATCAAATGGAAGGATCACCGAAACCTGAATCGCAGGATCAATAGGCAGGCTTTTGCCTTTTGCCAAGCGCCCATTTCCAAGACCAAAATATATCTTAGAATCTGAAGTACTCCTTCTAGAATCAGGAATATTACCTCCCCTTCCAACCATCAAATCAGGAAAGCCGTCACTATTGAAATCAGCCCAGTTTGCAATTACCTCCTCCAATTCAGAATCCTCCATGAGTTCAGGTAAAGCAATCGGAATAAATTTGCCGGATTTATCCTGCTTGAAAATTACACTTTCCTGACCAGTTGCTCCACCAAAAAAAAGATCTTCCAGACCATCTCCATCCAAATCAAGTACTTCAAAAGCTGGCCCTTCTTTGGAAAGCTTATGGGGAAGCAATGGTTCTAAATTAAAATCATTATAGCTATTTTCCTCGTGGATGAAATCAATACCTGTTTCTAAAGGACTCAATTTCCTCCAAGAAAAATCCCTTTCCGATATGTTAAATGTGTAGGGCGTTTTAGCATTGACTTGCTTAAAAATAAGACTCTGATCTGTCAGAACATTTACCAATTTTTCAGATAAGCCTCCAGGCCAAATAACTATCAAAGAGTCCAGTTGATCTACATCGCCTAAACCCATATGGATTTCAGGAGGAACACTGGACTGAAATCCTCTGCTCGTAAAATTTTCTTGTGTAAAAATTTTTCCCTCATGGAACGCTATAACCCTGCACCCAATTCCAAAGGGGTTTTTGGAATTTCCTTCAAATTTGAATTTTAGATACCTATGGCCAGAATCCAGACTTTTCTCCTTGGTAGTATTCCTCCAGATTCCTGCTTTTTGGTTGATATTGCTGACAACCAAATCCAAATCTCCATCATTGTCCAAATCCGCATATACAGCACCATTGGAAATGCTAGGCTGATTAATCCCCCAAGCCCTTGATACATTTTTAAAAGCCAAATTTCCTGAATTTTTGAAAAAATAATTATAGACAGCACCAGGAGGCATTCTTTTGGCGAGGTCAAGGTTACTGATCTCTGATTCCCCATCTCTTTCTGTGATAAAGTTGATGTAATCCAAATCGTTTGGTCTTCTGTTGATGCCATTGGAAATAAAAATATCCTTATGGCTATCGTTGTCAAAATCTGCAAATAGAACTGACCAACTCCAATCCGTGGCATGAACCCCTGCAAATTGTGCTATTTCTGAAAAGGTGCCGTTTTTATTGTTCAAATGGAGCATATTCCGACTTGACTGGCGCTCATATCCAAAATTCAACTTGAGGTTGTAAATCTCATAACTGTCCTCACCGGCAGACATTTTTTGTGTTTTTTCATCCTCTGGCAACATATCCAGACTCATGATATCTATCCAACCGTCATTGTTGATATCAGCCAGATCAATTCCCATTGAAAACCTGCTTGAATAAGGGAGAGAGGAAGAAATCACTTCTTTAAATGAGCCGTCTTTTTGGTTGATATACAGGTAGTCATTTTCATTAAAGTCATTGGAAACATAAATATCCGGCCAGCCATCATTATTTACATCCGAAATCCCCACACCTAATCCATAGCCGATATGGCTGGAAAAAATTCCGGCTTCATTGGTTACGGGAGTAAATTTACTGATCCCCTTTTCTAAATTACTTCTGAACAATTTGTCTCCGGCCAATCCATCATCAAGGAAACGTAAAGAGGCCCGACCATAACTCCTTTCCGTATGAACGGCATGGTTGAGCAGATACATGTCCAAATCCCCGTCTCTGTCATAGTCAAAAAATGCGGCATGCGTACTGAATCCCCTAAAATCCAACCCATATTCCTCTGCCCTTTCCGAAAAAGTAAGGTCTCCATTGTTGATATATAACTCGTTTTTACCCTCTATACCTTTGTAATTGCCAAGCCTACAAACATATATATCCATTAATCCATCTCCATTGATGTCCACAAAGGAAACCCCGGTTTTCCATAATCCAGGAGAGGAAACTCCAGCCTTGAGGGTAATATCTTCAAACTCAAAGTTGCCCTTATTCAAATAAAGCTTGTTTTCCTGCTGATTCGCTGAAAAATAAATATCCATCAGCCCATCATTATTGATATCCCCAACGGCAACTCCCCCACCGTTATAAAAATAGAGATATTCAATAATGTTAAATTCTTCATCTTCATGAAGATCATTAGAAAAATTAATGCCTGTTTTTAAAGGGTCTATTGATTGAAATAGAAAGTCCTGATCCAATTTTTCCTCATTTTGAACACAGGAAATAACAATAAAAAAAAAGGATGCTGTTTTCACGATCCTTTTTAACATTAAGAATATTATTTTCACTGAATGAATGAGCACAACCTCCACAATCCTTTAATTATTATCCGGGGATATTTTTTTGGCATATTCTTCTTTCAACCTCTTTTCCACTTTCAGATCTGTGAAAACCGCTTGCACAAACTGCTCATCCTTTACAAAAAGATTGATCCTTCTTTTTCCGTCAATCCTATAATAAACTTTTCCCTGTGTTGGATGATTCAACAATTTGAAATCATCTCCATAGGTTTTTTTATAATCTTCCAACACTTCTTCCAACAACTGGTCCGCCCAATATTGTTTGTTCCATGGAGCCCAAGAAATAAATTGGTAGGTAACAGGCATCTCAAAAATTTTATGATCAATGAATGTGGGGAAAAACCGCATGCTGACTTCACTTGAAAACTTATCCTTGATCAAATGCTCCACATTGGTATTTCCTCCAGGACCTTGGGTAATCAATTGCTGCTTGTTTAGTTCTGTACAATGATCAAAGAAATCCTTTTGAGGCATACCAAGGTAAAACCCCATAAATAAAGCATCTGAATCAGAGCTTTTTCCTTTATCCATATCACAGGAAAATAGGCTTGCACCTAACAAAGAAATATAAATCAATAGCTGATAAAATCTATTCATAGATTTTCAAGAAGTTTATTCAATGCTGATCCATAATCAGTTTTCGAAAATAAAGGATTTTGTCCTTAATCATCAAATAAGTAAAACATTTTTACCCAAATTCAACAATACAAAAAAAAAGCAAGCTGCATCAAATGATTCAGCTTGCTTTTCAATAATATCAAATCCAATTAATTATATCCCGGATTTTGGGTAAGTTTTGGATTTGCCAATCTTTGCGGTTCAGGAATTGGAAACAATTCCAAGAAACTACCTGGTGAATGAACTCTTTTAGGTCTGTTCATTCCTTGGAAAGGCCACCAAGCTTCACCATATTTCTTGAAGCGGATCAAATCCTGTCTTCTAGTCATTTCCACATACATTTCACGTCCTCTTTCAGCTAAAAGATTTTCTTCAGTCAAAGTGGTAAATGGATCAAGGTTCCCTGCTCTTTCTCGAATCTGATTCACCAAAGCCAAAGCTTCGGTAGTATTGCCCAATCTAAATTCCGCTTCAGCAAGGGAAAGGATAGCGTCTGATAATCTGAATACAACAAAGTCATTACTCATGTTGTTGGTTCCTCCCATTTCAAACTCATACTTACCAATTCTAGCTCCTGCCTGGCGTAATCCCTGTGGCCAAATTTCATTTAGGTAAGGCATAAAGGTAATAGGGGTTCCATTAGGGTCACCGTTTCTACCTGTGGCATCAAATGGCTCCACTCCCGGATCTTCCAATAAAGAACCATCAGATCTAAACTGTGGTCCAACCAGGAAGTTACTCAACCTGCCATCTATAGTCCCTTCAGATTGCTCCAATGCCAAGCCTCTCCATACCGGACCCTGAACACCTGGGTTCTTAACTGGATCAATGTAAGAATTATAAAATTCTTCCACTGTCTGATAGCCATTCCATGGTTGTTGGGTCAGGTTAAAGGTAGATTGACTGGCAATATGCAAGGTCATCATGACCCAGTTAAAGCCTCCTGCAAATACTTTGTCATAAGGATAAACAAATATATTTTCGGTAGATCCAGAATTATTGATTAAGAAATTATCCCTATAACTTGGCATCAAACTATAAGGACCGGTATTGATAATTTCTTTTGCATCTGCCGCAGCTAAAGCCCATTGAGGTGTTCCGGTATAAACTTCAGCATTAAGGTACAACTTCATACGAATCATCAAAGCAGCCCATTTCGTCATCCTTCCATAAGTTGTTCCATCTTTTGCAACTGGAAGTAAAGGAATGATTTCATTCAATTCAGAAAGGATAAAATTATAAATTTCAGTCCTTGATGAGGTACCAGGAGGTTCGGTCTCTGTAAAAGAAGTAACTAACGGAATGTTTCCAAACGCATCCATAGCCCAATAATAGTAAAGGGCTCTTAAGGCTCTCAATTCAGCAATAAATGCAGGAGAATTGGGATTGTCCAAAGACTCGAAAGAGAAAATCAAACGGTTACAAGTGTTAATCCCTCCGTATAAGAAGTTCCAAGAGTTATTGAAGAAAGGGTTATCCGGAAGGAATTCATGCTGATGCAATTGCAACAACACACCCCCGTCAAACCAGTCACCACCTTTGGTGGAGATGGTGATTTCATCTGAAGCCAATTCATTGATTGACCAAAGTCCAGAGTGATTACCTAAACCACCCAAAGAACTATATGCCTGACCTAATGCAGAAATAAATTCTTCTTCCGTTTGAAAGAAGTTATCTGCCGTTACATCGCTGAATACCTCCTCTTCCAGATCAACGCATGATATGGCAAAGAAACTCATTGCAAGGCCAATCAAGAAGTATCGTATGTTTAATAATTTTTTCATATCATATTGAATTTAAGCTTAGAAACTAACGTTTAACCCAAATGTTGTGATGGTTGTAGTAAAATAGGTTGCCCTACGTTCTATCCCAGGAGCCAATGGGTCATTTGTTTCTGAATCAAGATAACGAACCTCAGGATCTACACCTGTGTAGCTTGTAAACATGAAAGGATTTTGTACGGCTAGGAATGTCCTTAACCTGGTCACATTCCTTCCAATTCCCACATTAAAGTTATACCCTAAAGTTGCATTGTCCAAAAGAACGAAATTTGCTCTTTCTACGTGGTCACTGTTATATTCTGCCTTAGTTACAGCAGGATCATAATATTTTGTTTTTACGATGTTATAGTTCTGAACAGTAGTTCCTTCAGTATTTTCATAAAAGCCTCTGTAACTATTGATCAGATAATGTCCGATTGAGCCTCTAAAGAAGAAGTTCAGATCCCATCTTTTGTAATTGAAGGTGTTGTTTATACCAAAATTGAAGGTTGGATAAGCAGTTCCCAATTGGGTTCTGTCCTCATTACAATTACAATAAACCGGGTTACCGTTATCGTCTACAGCGGTTCCATTAATTACGGCCATCCTTGGACTTCCATCTTCATTCAATCCGACTTTTCTAGGTCCCCAAATCTGTCCCAGAGGACCATTTTCCTGTATACGGATCAATTGGGTCAGGTTTTGTCCGGGAGAACCAAAGTTAGATCTATAATTCACCTCACCAAAACTTAGATCTCCAGCTGATAAGCTTCGAAGATTGGTCCTCAATGTAGAGAAGTTAAATCCTGTAGTCCATCTAAAATCAGATTTTTGAATGGCCTGGTAATTGACCATAACCTCAATTCCTGAATTCAGCATTTCACCTATGTTCAGGACAGTTTGAGGGAATAAGTTTGGTGGTACGGGTACGTTGATAGGAAGCAACATTCCTGTAGTGACCCTGGTGTAATAATCAATAGCACCATCCAATTTATTGTTAAGGATAACAAAGTCCAACCCTACGTTATATTCGTCTTTTGTTTCCCAAGCCAAATCAGGGTTTGGATTGGATACAGGACCATAGGAAGGTACAAAGGCTCCATTATAGAAGAAGTTACCCTGACGGCCAAATCTCAACAAAGAAAGGTAGGATTGATTTGGCTGTGTACCTGTTCTACCATAACTGGCCCTAAACTTCATAGCACTTATAGAGGAAGGCATTTGAAAAACGTTCGCCAAGTTGACCCCGGCACTTACAGCTGGAAACAAACCCCATTTATTGTTCGCACCAAATCGGGTAGAACCTTCATATCTTGCACTCAAAGACAGGAAGTAGGTATCTTCCAAATTGAAATTGGCCCGACCAAAGAACGCCACCAATTTGTTGGAGTTGGCATAACTGGATACAGTAGCAAGACCATTGGCAAAATCCAAAGCTGCACCTATATTGTTATAGGTAAATATGTCTGTCAGGAAGTCCCCGGCTTGCATGTAGTTGCCTTGATTGAAGAATTCCTGATAAGAATAACCACCTAAAAATGCCATTTCCAATCTACCTGCGGTGGCATCATAATTTAAGGTAGTTTCCAACAAGTCATTCAATCTTACATCATCCTGTATGGTTGCGAGACCGTTTCTACCAAAGCCTCCTCCAAATTTTGCAGTCTTTGGAGAATAAGCACCTCTCCAGTCAGTTTCTCTTTGGGAGGCATAGAATATAGCTGCCCTAAACCGATCAGTGAAGTTATATTCACCTCTGATGCTGGCCAATAATCTGCTTTCTCTACGGTCATCGATATTCTGTTCTGCAATAGAAACCGGGTTGAACCAATCAAAAATATCCCTTTCTGCATAGCCGCCAAACTGGGCATCCTGTGGTAATGAACTCCTGACAGGAACAGTTGGGTTACTTATAATAGCATATCGGAAAGAGTTCTCATTTCCAAACTGCCTATCAATAGAGGTATTGGAAATGTTAACTGTAAAGATTGCTTTATCTTTTAAAGCACGTTGGGTAAGGTTTATCCTTGCATTTAATTGGTCAAAACCGGAATTGATGCCAACACCATCCACCCCACGGTAGTTCATGGATACTCTATATGCTGTTGTTGCACTTCCTCCTCCCAGGGATAGGTTGTGTACCTGGCTGAAACCGGTTCTGGTTACTTCATCTAACCAATTGGTATTTGCACCAAGGTCCACCATGTTGGGAACCTGACGGTATTCACTGGCTGTCATAACAGGAATCGTTCTGGCTACTGTCTCTGCTGCGACGCTTCCATTATATTCCACTACTGTTCTTCCTTGTTTTCCTGTTTTGGTAGTGACCAAAATTACACCTGCAGAACCCCTTGTTCCGTAAATTGCAGCAGCTGAACCATCCTTCAATACGTCCATGGATTCAATATCATTTGGATCCACAGTAGCCAAGGAACCACCGATCACGCCATCTATTACCACTAGTGGTTCCGCATTTTCTCCGATAGTAGAAATACCTCTCAAACGCATGTTGAAACCCCTATTTGGATTTCCACCTGGTCGTGCAATATTCAAACCTGCTACTTTACCTTGGAGCAATTGTCTAGGGTCATTTACTGTTCCCTGGTTAAAATTCTCAGCTTTCACACTGGTAACCGCACTGGTAATTTCTTTTCTCTCCTGAGTACCGTAACCAACCACAATGATTTCGGAAAGCGCCTGTACAGTCTGAGAAAGGCCAACATTGATAACCGATCGGTTTCCAATCAGCTCTTCTACAGATTCGTATCCGATAAAGGATATTACCAAAGTCTCTTCTGGTGATGCCAAAATTGAGTAATTTCCGTCTATATCAGTAATGGATCCTCTTGTGGTTCCTTTTACCAATACGCTGACCCCAGGGATTCCATCACCTGAATCCTTGTCGATTACTTTTCCTGTTATTTGACTCTGTTGAGCGAAAGCAAGATTTCCAATGCTTAAACTCAGCAGGAAAAACAACAGGAATACATAATTCCATAATTGTTTTTTCATAGGTTTAATGGGATTGTTGTTAATTAATTTTAAAATTTAATACCTGAATAATACTAAACTACGAAATTTAAAGTAAGAACTAGAAATTTCAAAATAATTAGTTTGGTTATTTTAATATTTTTTAAAATTATTTTCCGTGAGGTATTGTTTTTGGTAAATGTTGTTTTAAAATGTAAATCTTTACCTTTTTTTATATAAAAAAATAAATTTGAATTTTTCCACTTAAGTTTTTTAATAAATTAAGTAAAATTTCATTTTTTTCTGAAGATTAAATATTTGTTCACATTCTAAACAAGCCAGCAAAAAAATAGAAAAAACTATTTGTTTCAATTCCCTTAAAAAATTCATAAAATTCCTCAAATCTAAACTGTCAATCAATTAAGTTTGAATAAGGAAACCTATTTAAACCCAAATTTTAACCATTTCATTTTTACTAAAAAATCAGAATTATGATTGCAGAAATCAAAACCGAATTAAAAACCTGGGTGGAGAGAATGGCCGGCCATTTTAAACCTCAAAGTATACATTGGTGTGATGGCTCCCAGGAGGAATATGACAAACTTTGTCAGATGCTAGTTGATAAAGGGACTTTTATCAAACTGAATCCTGAAAAAAGGCCTAACAGTTTTGCTTGTTTTTCGGATCCAAGTGATGTTGCCAGGGTGGAAGATAAAACTTATATCTGCAGTAGGAGAAAAGAAGATGCAGGTCCAACAAACAATTGGATGAACCCTACGGAAATGAAATCCATTTTGGATGAACTGACCTCAGGTAGTATGAAGGGTAGGACCATGTATGTCATTCCTTTCTGTATGGGGCCGGTAGGATCTGCATTCTCCAGATATGGCGTACAGATTACTGATAGTGAATATGTGGTGATCAACATGCGCATCATGACTAGGATGGGTAATCAGGCCATGCCCTATATAGATGAAAATTTTGTAAAGTGTATTCATACGCTTGGTGCTCCTTTAGCTGAAGGCCAGGAAGATGTGAAATGGCCATGCAATCCAAGTGTAAAATATATTTCCCATTTCCCTGAAGAAAAACTGATTATTTCTTATGGAAGTGGTTATGGAGGGAATGCCTTATTGGGAAAAAAATGCTTCGCACTACGCATTGCAAGTTCTATGGGCAGGGAAGAAGGCTGGCTTGCAGAACATATGCTGATTATGGGAGTTGAGAGCCCCCAAAGGGAGAAAAGCTATGTTGCCGCTGCATTTCCAAGTGCCTGTGGAAAGACGAATTTTGCCATGATGGTTCCTCCTGAAAAAATGGAGGGCTGGAAAATTACCACAGTCGGTGATGATATTGCCTGGATACATAAAGGAAAAGATGGAAGATTACATGCCATCAATCCCGAAGCCGGATATTTTGGCGTGGCACCGGGTACGAATTATAAAACCAATCCAAGCGCCATGGAAAGCATCAAGGCCAATACCATCTTTACTAATGTGGCCATCACCAAGGACGGGGATGTCTGGTGGGAAGGAATGACCAAAGATGTGCCTGATGGATTAACTGACTGGCATGGAAAACCCTTTGATAAAAACAGCGGCAAACCTGCAGCACATCCAAACTCCAGATTTACCGCCCCTGCTTACCAAAACCCTGTAATTGATTCTGATTGGGAAAACCCTGATGGGGTACCAATTCTTGCCTTCATTTTCGGAGGCAGGAGAAGTTCTGCTATTCCCTTGGTTTACCAGGCTTTCAACTGGAGTTTTGGAGTATATATGGCTGCAACCATGGGTTCAGAAACCACTGCCGCGGCATTTGGGGAAGTAGGAAAAGTTAGAAGGGATCCTTTCGCCATGCTTCCTTTTATGGGCTACCACATGGGTGATTATTTCAATACCTGGCTACAATTCGGCAGAGATCTACAAAATGCACCAAGGATTTTCGGGGTCAATTGGTTTAGAAAAGACAAAGACGGTAATTTCATTTGGCCGGGATTTGGTGAAAATATGAGAGTCTTGAAATGGATTATCGGAAGATGTAAAGGAAGAATTTCAGCCGTAGAATGCCCTATAGGATGGAGACCAAGGTATAAAGATATGGACTGGAACGGTTTGGAAGACTTCAGCAAGGAAGAATTCGATAGTATTATGGTGATCGAAAGAGAGCCTTGGAAGAAGGAACTTTTGGGTCATTCTGAACTATTTGAACAGTCTTATGATAAAATTCCCAAAGAATTTCTCTTTATGAGGGAACTCATTCTTTCGGCATTATGGAGATCTCCTGAAAAAGTGGGTCTGGCTTCTGAAAGAGGAGAATAAATCAAGAAATTCTCTCCCCACATTTTATTTGATAAAGTGTGGGGATTTTTTTGTCTTTTTCATAATGGAAACATGATAAATAATCACTTGATTTATTGAAGATTTGAAAACGATTGACTATCATTGTGTAGTATATACATAATGATAGTCAATCCCAATAATCATGTCCAATAAACCCATCCTCTATTTTATCCTGTTTATGATTTCACTTGGTTGTACAATGGCACAGGGAAATAATTCCTTCCCTGTTCAAACCACCATAAAAAATGGAGTCATTGAAGGAAATTATGATACCAAAACAGGAATTCAAAAATATTTTGGAATCCCATTTGCCAAACCACCTATAGGTGAACTCCGATGGAAAGCACCCCAACCCATCGACAGCTGGTCAGGGGTGAAAGAAACCAAAGAATTCGGACCAAGACCAGTCCAAAAACTGATCTGGGGAGACATGAATTCCAGATCCAATGGGGTCAGTGAAGACTGTCTTTACCTCAATGTTTGGACTCCGGCAACTAGGAATACCAAAGGATTGCCCGTATTGGTGTATTTCTTTGGAGGTGGTTTTGTAGCAGGTGACGGCTCTGAACCCAGATATGACGGTGAAAATATGGCCAAAGAAGGGATTGTTGTAGTTACCATCAATTATAGATTGGGCGTGTTTGGATTTTTGGCCCACCCTGAATTAAGTGCAGAAGCTCCCTATAAAGCATCCGGTAATTATGGTCTTTTGGATCAGGCATTGGGCTTGCAATGGGTGCAGGATAACATTGCGGCGTTTGGGGGTGATCCTAAAAAGGTGACCATCGCAGGTGAGTCCGCCGGATCCATATCTGTGAGCTATCAAATGGCATCCCCACTTTCAAAAAATCTAATTTCCGCTGCCATTGGAGAAAGCGGGGCAGGAATTACTGCCCTTGCTCCGGTACCTTTGTCGGAAGGTGAAAAAGCTGGGGTGGAGTTTTTTCAAAAATTCGGAGTTAATAGTATAGCTGAGGCAAGAAAACTACCCACCCGTGATCTCTATGAAATGTATAATGAATCGGGAAGGTTCGGATTTCCTGTCGTTTTGGACGGTTACTTATTACCCAAATCTTTGACCGAAATTTTCAATGCCAGAGAACAGGCCCAAGTTCCTTTACTTTTAGGTTGGAATACCCAGGAAAATCCGGCAGCAGCATTCATGCAGGGTCTACCATCCACTAAGGATAACTTTATCAAAAAGGTACAGGAAACCTATCCCAAGGATTATGCCGAAGTCCTGAAACTTTATCCACATGAAACCGAAGAACAGGTAGCTTATTCAGCTATGGACTTGGCAGGGGACAGATTTATTTCCTACAGCACCTGGAAATGGTTTGACCTCCATAGAAAAAATTCCGAGCAGCCTGTGTACCGTTACCTTTATGCCAAATTGAGGCCACCCATGGTGGACCAAACCCTGGAAGCGGGATTGGCAGGTGGAACATCCAAGAGAGCTGACAATGCCCCTCCCAGACCAAAGGATTTAGGGGCACCTCATGCCGCGGAAATAGAATATGCCATGGGCAATTTGGACAGAATTAAAGAATTTGCCTGGACTGCACATGACTATCAGACTTCCGCGACCATGTTTAATTATTTTGCTAACTTTATCAAAACCCATAATCCAAATGGCGAGGGCTTGCCTGAATGGCCAAAAGCTATCGCCAATGACGAAAATCCTCCGGTAATGGTGATTGATACCGAATCCAAAACGGTTAAGTCTAAAAATGATGCCAGGTACAAATTCCATGATAAGTTTTATGGGAACAGCAAATAAGCAAACGTACAAAAAGGCCCAAACCATTTTACAAATTCAGCTTGATTTTTCCCTTTTTTACTCATATTTCTAAAATTTGATTTATTAGTTCTCAATCTTCTCCAAAAACTCCCTAACCGCCTTCAAAGTCGCTTCTTTATTGTCATTTAAGGTACTGTGGGCTGCATCGGGAATTATGGCAAATTGGGAATTGGGTACCAAACTGTGGTAATATTTTACGGTATTTGGCCTCGCTTCATCAAATTCCCCAGTCATCAATAAAACCGGAACTTTGATCTGAGGCAAGTATTCCATCCGGTCGTAATCCCTTAAAGTTCCCGTGGAAGTAAACTCACTGGGTCCCCACATATAAAGGTAAACATTCGCCCCTGAAGCCAGATTCAAATGGCTTCTATCCATTTTGGGCCTTTCTTTTCGGGTCACATATAAGCTGTAATATAATTTAGTAGCTTCCTGATAATCCGGATGTTCGTATTCACCAATTGATTCATGGTACCTGATGACCTGTTGTACCGAATCTGGTAAGGTGGCGATCAGGGTATCGGCATCCGCTATCCACAAATCCGTACTAAATAGGGGACTGCTAAAAATGATGGCTTTGACTTCATCAGGATAAGCCAAATAATAATCCATACCTAACATGGTACCCCAAGAATGGCCATAGAGGATAAAATCTTTCAGCCCAAGATGCTTACGGAGCCGCTCGACCTGATCAACATAATTCTCAATCGTCATTAAGGAGGTATCGGTCAATGCATCTGACCTTCCCGAACCCAACTGTTCCCAAAAAATTATCGGACCATTATATCCCATTTCCTTTAATGGTTCAAATCCAAAACTGGTCCCTCCTGGTCCACCATGCAACAACAAAACAGGCGCTTCGGGACCATTTCCAAAAACTTCATACCAAATCCTTCCTCCATTGACCTCCACATATCCCTCCGAAAGAATAGGAGATTGTTTTTTGCAGGAAAATAATAAGATTAGAAAAAATAGGTAAAGTAGATATTTCCTCTTCATATGTTATTCAATAAGCCTTAGCTCTTCATTTGTTCCAACTTTAAAAAAGAATACTGAAATTGTTAACCTAAAATCCTAAGTTGACTGCAAGGCTATGTTAAATGATTATAATGCCTTTAACCCTGCCTCTGCAATAATGGCATCCTGTGAGGAAGTTACTCCTGAAATTCCGATAGCGCCAACACAAATCCCATCCTTAAATATGGGAATTCCTCCTTCAACTGCCACGGCATTGGGTAAGGACAAAATTCTTGTATTCCCCTCATTTACCGCGTCCTCAAAAACTTTCGTTGGCCTTTTGAAATAAACAGCTGATTTGGCTTTGGCATGAGCGACATCTACACTTCCAATTTGGGTTCCATCCATTTTTCTCAGGAGAATTAAATGGCCGCCACCATCCAAAATGGCAATTACCACATTCCAGTTGTCCTGCTTGGCCCTTGCCTCAGCAGCATCAGCAATGCGTTTTGCTTCATCAAGATTCAGATGGGGTTGTGTATGGTTTTGGGCAAAGGAATTCAGAGATAAAAAAAGAAAGATCAAAAGAAAACAGTATTTCATGGCTAATAGATTTGGTTATTCAATGTGCTTGTTTTCTAATTTAGTCAATTTTTTTGAAGGCCTGCCAAAAAAGCATTAAATTCATCAGCAGCTTTACGTATTCCCTGAAAACCTTAAAACCTATAACCATGAAAAAAATCTCAAGACGCCACACACTCAAGACGATTTCACTTGGAACAGGAATCAGCCTTTTTTCTCCTTTCAGTTTAATGGCATGTAATCCTAAACCAGCAAAAGATAAATTGGGTGTGGCTTTAGTCGGGCTCGGTTATTACAGCACAGACCTTTTAGCTCCTGCACTTCAGCAAACCAAACATTGCTACCTGGCAGGTATAGTAACAGGCACCCCTTCCAAAGCGGAAGATTGGAAGAAGAAATATAATATTCCCGACAAGAATATTTACAACTATCAGAACTTTGACACTATTGCCAATAATCCTGACATTGATGTGGTCTATGTGGTATTGCCCCCTTCCATGCATATGGAGTATACCATCCGGGCGGCTAAGGCAGGAAAACATGTCTGGTGTGAAAAACCTATGGCCGTAACCGTGGAAGAATGCCAGTCCATGATTGATGCCTGTAAGGAAAACAAAGTCAGTCTTGCAATAGGATACCGCTGCCAACATGAACCCAATACCCAGGCATTCCAGGATATTGTCAAAAATGAAAAACTGGGAAAAGTCATAGGAGTGGATTGTGCTGCCGGCTACAGGGAAAACAGAACTAACCACTGGAAACAAAAAAGAGAAATGGGCGGAGGAGTGATTTATGATATGGGTGTTTATTCCATTCAGGGCGCAAGGTTAGGTACCAATATGGAACCCATTGCTATAGAATATGCCAAAGTTTATGCAGAGCGGCCTGAAATTTATAAAGACGGATTGGGAGAGGTAGTGGAAGCCATTTTAGAGTTTCCAAACGGGGTGATGGGCAATATCAAAACTTCCTTTTTTGAAAATGTGAATTACCTGAATATACAATGTGAAAACGGTGCCATTGAAATGTCTCCCTTCCAAGCCTATGCGGGCAATAAAGGGAAAAGCCCCTTGGGTGAAATCAACTTCCCTTATGAGGTTCCCTGGCAACAGGCCAACCAAATGGATCAGGATGCGCTGGCCATCATGGAAAACAGACCTTTGCTGGTGCCCGGAGAAGAAGGCTTAAGAGATATCCGAATTGTGGAAGCGATACTGGAATCGGCTGCTACAGGAAAAAGGGTGCTGATATAACAGCACCCATTTTTCAATAAATCAAAAATTCCTTTGCCCAAAAGAGAGGTTGAATGGATAACACTATACCCATCACTGAAACTCCTCCGCCTGAATTAGAAAAATATCCCAGCCCCTGCCCTCAGGATGCTTATAATTCAATGCATAGGTATTTTTATTCACTTTACGCAAGAAGACATCTTGGTTTAATGTGAGTAGTTCTGAACTTTCTTTACTTTTCACTGTTAGATTACCCTCGGTATCGATTAAAAACGAAAGATTAGGTCCATTTTCAAATGTTGTTGTATCTTCTTCCTGAATTACAAACAATTTACCCTCTTGAATCTCCCAATGTACATCATCTTTTTCCAATTCATCTTTTAATAGAACCATAGAACTATATTTGAACTTTATATAGTTTTTCTGATCGATCCAAGTGCTATCTATTTCAAATTCTTTTTCATTATCATATTTAATTACGTTCACCCATAATCCCTGTAATTCTTTAGGAAAAGTATACATGTTTTTCCTCCAGGAAGGCTGTGGCTTTTCTGACAAAAAATCATCATCCTGGAAATTAGGAAAAATTCCCCTACAGGATACAAGAAGAAATATTGATAGCACTACAATCAAGATTATTCTCATTTTCTATCAACTTTAATTGTCTTCCATTTTGATTATTTCAGGTGTTTTAACCAGATCAAAAGTGTATCTTCTTTTAGTCCGATAATAAGTTCTATCCACACTAAATAATCCATCATTTATTCTTTGAATAATATCTTCTTTAGTCCAAAAAACATCTAATAATTCTCCATCTTTTAACTCTTCAACAACGTCCCTCTTGTAAAGGTATAATACCTCCAATTCTCTGGCTGATTTTCTGACAATAGGATTAACCTTCCAATTATCACCGATCTGTTTGTTTAGGACATAAACATCCTTACTTGCTTTTCTCAAAAACTGGTCTTGATTCAGTTCGAAACTGGATTTCGAAAATTTATAAAAATCTAACTTCCCATTTCTTAATTGGAAAGGTGTAGCGGCTTTGTGAAAAAATAGTTCAGAGGTATTTTCCCACCAAAGCGAATCCGAATTCTCTACATAGAATTCATCTGATTCAAAATGGATAAATGCCTTCTTGGTTACAACATAAAAGCTTTTTTGATCTTTAAATGACCCTCTTAAAGAACTTGGAAATTTATACCTATTTTCAGCATCCACCGGAAGCGGCCGGGAAAAATAAACTTGAGCGCATGAGACGAATGGATAGGACAATCCTGCTATCAAGAAAAGAGAAAATAACCTCAACATTCGCATATGGAAATGCTTTAGTGCTTAACCAAATCTAAAAAATTTCAGCCTAATAATTTACTTACATATCCCTATTTTATTTTTTTAATTGTTGCTTTTACAGGATGTAACGCAACTAAAAATCCGGAACAAGAGCAGCTCTCTTATGAAATCCTACTCCAATTGATCTCATGCTTTTTCTGCGCCCGGATCTGCCGGAGTACCATGGCATGTTCGGGTCGGTCCAATTCAGGATCACCTTGCAATAATTGTTCGGCTGCATCTCTGGCCATGGTAAGTATCGGGGCATCTTTGCTCAAATCTGCAATCAACAAATCCGCTAAACCACTCTGCTGAGTACCCATCAGGTCGCCTGGACCCCTGAGCTTTAGGTCCACATCCGCTATCTCAAAGCCATTATTTGTCCTTACCATGGTTTCCAACCTGATCCTGCTGTCTTTGGACAGTTCATATTTGGTCATCAGGATACAATAGGACTGATCTGCTCCCCGGCCTACCCTTCCCCTTAACTGATGCAGTTGGGACAGTCCAAATCGTTCTGCATTTTCAACAATCATCACAGAAGCATTGGGCACATTTACCCCCACCTCAATCACAGTGGTGGCCACCATAATCTTGGTCTCACCCTTAACAAAACGCTGCATTTCAAAATCCTTATCCGCAGGCTTCATATCCCCATGTACGATACTTACCGGAAATTCCGGAAATGCCCTGCAAATGCTTTCATAGCCGTCCATAAGGTTTTTAAGATCCATGGTTTCAGATTCCTGGATCAAAGGATAGACCACATACACCTGTCTGCCTTCCTGAATCTGCTTGCGCATAAAGCCAAAGACTTTCAATCGGTCCTTGTCATAGCGGTGTACGGTCTGTATAGGCTTCCTTCCTGCCGGTAATTCATCTATTACCGATATGTCAAGATCTCCATACAAAGTCATGGCCAAAGTCCTTGGAATCGGCGTAGCAGTCATCACCAAAACATGTGGATAAAAATGCTCGTTCTTGGCCCAAAGTTTCGCCCGTTGGGCTACTCCAAAACGGTGCTGCTCATCTACGATGGCCAAACCCAGATTCCTGAACTGCACCACATCTTCCAACAAAGCATGTGTGCCAATTATGATGTGCAGGTCTCCGGAAAGCAGCATTTCATGGATCACTTTTCTGGCAGGTTTTTTCGTAGACCCTGTCAACAGGGCAATATTTAAACCCATCAGGTCAGCATATTCCTTCAGACCTTCATAATGCTGATTGGCCAAAATTTCAGTTGGTGCCATCAAACAGGATTGAGCTCCTGAACTGATGGCGATCAAAATACAGATAAAGGCTACCATGGTCTTCCCACTGCCCACATCTCCCTGAATCAACCGGTTCATTTGCTTCCCAGACTTCATATCTGTAAATGCTTCTCTGACAACTCTTTTCTGAGCTTCGGTCAGCTGAAAAGGTAAATGTTCTTTGTAGAACTTTGTCAACAAATCGGTTTGATTGAGCACCTGTCCATGGGACTTTTCGGTGCGGGTGAGTTTAAGCTTCAGCAGCCTGAGTTGTATAAAGAAAAACTCCTCAAACTTCAACCTGAACCTTGCTCTTTTCAAAATTTCAGGATTGTCCGGAAAATGGATCTGTTTTAGGGCATCTCTTTTTGAAATCAGGTTAAATCGGTGCAAAATGTCCACAGGCAAGGTCTCCTGAACCTGTGGATAAGCTACTTGAACCAAGCCTTCCATGATTTTGGAGATGCCTTTGGAATCTAAATACCTAGATCTCAATTTCTCAGTCGTAGAATATACCGGTTGGAAAAAACTTTTCTCTTCCTGAACTTGGGAAAGGGGCTCCATTTCCGGATGAGCAATACTGAATTTTCTTCCGTACCGATTGGGTTTACCATAAAAAACAAAGGCAGGGCCAATCACCAATTTTTTCACTACCCATTGCAGGCCTTTGAACCAGGTGAGTTCCATCTCACCCGTTTCATCAAAGATATGGGCTACCAGTCTTTTTCTCCTCCCATCTCCTATGGTTTCTACCGAACGGATTTTGGCAATTACCTGCACATTTTCAAGGTCCTCAGTGATTTCCCTGATTTTGTAAAATTTGGTCCTGTCTTCGTAACGGAAAGGATAATGTTGTAACAGTTCCCCATAGGTAAAAATATTCAGCTCCTTGTTGATCAAGGTTGCTTTTTGGGGACCTACTCCACGGAGGTATTCAATTTTGGTATCAAAAAAACCGGACAAGTGAGATTAATTTATGACTTTATAAATTGATCATTTTCGTAAAAGTAATAAATCACCTGAATGGACAGGAAAATAAAAGTAGAAATGACGGCATAATTTAGTTATTTTTAATCCTCTCATTCATAAATAAAAATCTCAGCTCCCATGAAAAAATTTTTCCTCCTACTCGCCTTTGCTTTTTTCTCCAATGTTTCTTTTTCGCAAATTCCTGATAACTGGCAAACAGGATTGGATGAGGAACTTTCTCAACTTTTGGAGGATTGGAAAGTTGCCGGTTTTACAGTGGCTGTAGTGGATAAAGACAAAATCATTTACGCCAATGGATTTGGTTACAAAGACTATGAGAAAAAACTTCCTATAACCACCAATACACTTTTTGCCATAGGATCGAGCAGTAAGGCATTTACTTCAGGGCTTTTGGGAATTTTAGCTGAAGAAATGAAACTCTCTTTTGACGATAGCCCTATCAATTATATTCCTGAACTAAGGTTTAATAATGATGAAATGAATAACCAGATTACCATCAGGGACATCATAACCCACCGGACAGGACTTCCCAGACATGACTTGAGCTGGTATTTGTTTTCCACAAATTCCAGGGACTCCCTGATGCAGCGTATTCAATACCAGGAACCCTTTGCCAAAGTGAGAGAGAAATGGCACTACAATAATTTCATGTTTTTAACCCAAGGAGTAATTACAGAGAAAATCACCGGAAAAAGTTGGGAGGAAAATCTCCAGGATAAGTACTTCGGGCCTCTGGAAATGAAGACCACCAATGCAGTGATAGATGGTCTGAGAAAAGGTAATGATGCTTCTTTTGGTTATCAGGTCAAACAGGATTCCCTGATCGAAAAAATGGATTACTATGACATTGCTGCCATGGGTCCTGCAGGAAGTATCAACAGCTCTGTGAATGAAATGTCCAATTGGCTGATTACCTGGATCAATGGAGGAAAATTCAAGGATAAACAAATTCTTCCGGAAGCTTATGTCAAGGAAGCTATCAGTCCCCAAATGATTATGGCTAATAGTATCCCAGACAAAGAATTTCCGGATATGCATATCAGTACTTATGGATATGGTTGGATGATCTCTTCTTATAAAGGACATTACCGTGTGGAACATGGAGGTAATATTGACGGCTTTTCTGCCAATGCCGCCTTTTTTCCCATGGATAGTGTAGGCATTGTAGTGCTATCCAACCAAAATGGCTCCGTGATTCCTTCTTTGGTCAGGAATATGATTTCAGACAGGATTCTTCAAGTCACTCCTACAGATTGGAATAAATATTACCTTGAAAGGTCAGAAAAAGCAAAAGCAGCTTCCAAGGAGGCATCTTCTAGTCAAAGCTCCAATCAAAAAAAGGGAACAAGACCCTCTCATAACCTAACAGAATTTGCAGGCGATTATTCCAATCCGGGATATGGAACCATGGAGGTATATGTGGAAAAAGATTCTTTGATGGCCCGTGTAAAAACAAGAAAAATGTGGCTTAAACACTACCATTACAATATTTTTACCCCATATGCTATTACTGATGGCAAAGTGGACACTACCCAAAATATCCCCATAATGTTCAATTTCAGGACGAATGACCAAGGAGACATTTCCAGCATGAGCGCTAAATTGGAACCAACTGTTGAACCTATAGAATTTAAAAGAAATCCTAAGGTCATTGAAGTTGATGAAAAATCCTTGGAAAGATTGGTAGGTGAGTATGACCTGGCCGGAATGGTTTCTAAATTCTATACCAAACCAAGTCAGCCCAAAACTCTTTTCTTATTTGTGACAGGCCAACCTGAATATGAGCTCTTACCGATAGGAAAAGACAAGTTCAGTTTAAAAATTTTGGAAGGATTTACCATTGAATTTTTAGAGGATGAAAATGGAAATATCAAAGAAGCAAAATTTATCCAACCCAACGGTGTCTTTATCGCGAAAAGGAAATAAATGTTAATTTATTTATTCCGGCATGTAGCCTTGTGATCTATCAAATATTGATTTTCACATTTAGCTGCCTCCCATTCTTTTTGGCGTTTTCATCCTGGGCTGCACCAACCCCTAACCCAATCGACAATCCAAAGGGAATACCAAGACTAATAAAAGCCATATTGTCTAAGGCAATCCCAAACATGACACCAAATGGAATACCAAAAGCTGCCATTCCCAATGCCATCCATTGATTTTGATAATAACCAATAGGGACAAGTTTGGCTTCTTTTTCCACAAGCGCTACAATTTTTGACCGAGCTTTTTTAAGCTTGGGGATGAAAGTTTTTTCATCCTTTTCATAAAGATTAATTTGATCAATTATAAGGTTGATCTTTTCTACCAATTTTGCCTCTATTTTCTTTTCTTCTAAAGCATTAACATAGGCCATAAAAGATTGTATAGAACCTTTTTCCGATAGACTTTCAGGAAACTGTAATTGCTTGAATTTCATATAACTTTTTTCAAAAATAAACCTTCCCAGTAAATTGAAATAAATAAATTGACCAAAAGCAGAATTTCCCTGATAGAAAAAGAAATCAAATGATTCTTTTCAAAATATTATCCATTTCCTCCACCACTTGAAGGGCATTGTCCTTGGTGAATACCAAAGGTGGCTTGGTCTTTAGGACGCTGTCTTTAGGGCCATCGGTGCTGATGAGAATATTTCTTTCTCTGAGTTCATTTTTGATCAACTTAGCCAACTGAGGATCTTCCTCTTTGGTTCCTGATTTGACCAAATCCACCCCAAGAAATAACCCTGATCCTCTCACATCCCCAATACAGTCGTATTTCTTTTGGAGGGCTTCCAATAAGGATTTGTAATAATCTCCTACTTTTTTGGCATTTTCCTGTAAACCTTCCTCCTCAATTACTTCCAAAACTGCCAGGCCTATGGCACAGGAAACAGGATTACCGCCAAAAGAACTGAAAAACTCCACTCCCTTTTCAAAAGATTCAGCAATTTCCTTTGTACAGACCACAGCACCCATAGGATGACCATTACCCATGGGTTTGCCTAAAACAACCATATCAGGAACTATTCCATACTGTTGGAAGCCCCAAAAATGATCTCCAATTCTCCCGAATCCGGTTTGTACCTCATCTGAAATACAAAGTCCTCCCAGTTTTCTGATGGCAGGATAAAGTGCCTCCAGATATCCATTTGCCAGTGGAACCTGTCCTCCACAGCCCACAATTGGTTCGGTAATAAAAGCTGCTATAGGTTGGGAATACATTTGCATTTGCTGAATTGCCTCCTCTCCATATGCCCTACCTGCTATGCCATTATTTTCAGTAAAATGTCCCCTGAATGTATCCGGTAAACAGGCTTTGAGAATGTTTTCTTTCTGTCCTTGCCCTTTGGGGTTGGAAAATTTGTAATCTGAAATATCTATGGAAATCTGGGTATTGCCATGATATCCATGCTCCATCACCATAATGGCTTCTCTTTTGGTATGCCATTTTGCCATTCTTATAGCCAGATCACTTGCTGCACTTCCGGAATTGACAAAAAAGACTCTGTTCAATGAGGGAGGAAATTTAGCCAATAATTTTTCGGCATAAGCGGGCAAAATGTCATAGAGATATCGTGTATTGGTATTGAGCTTTGCCATTTGTCGCTGGCCTGCCTCTACCACCTTTGGGTGGGAGTGTCCCACATGTGGAATATTGTTATAAGCATCCAATAAAGTATTTCCATAGGCATCATACATGTATTGGAAGGCAGCTCCTTCCATTTTGATAGGCTTGCTGTAACTGACGGATAAGATGCTGCTCAAATACTGGTTTCTGTATGCCAAACTTTCTTCCAGAGAAGGAACCTTCCTACTGCCAAATCCAAGCTCCGATCGGAACCTGTTTTCGGCTTCAATCGGATTGATCCGCAACCACCCATAAAGCATTTTCCATGCATTTTCTTCACTGACAGAAACATATGTGTTTTCAGGATCTGTTTTTTTGGCATGCGCCGAATTACAAACACTGATACATAACCTAGCTGCGATAAGGTAATATAACAGGTCCAATTCTTTTTCTTCAAGGGGAATTACGGAATTATACCCTTTTAATAGCTCAACCGCATACCCCAGATAGTCTGTCTTGTCATAAGCCGCATAAGTCATGGCTACCGCCACCTCCTGAATCAACGGGCCATAAGTCAAATCACCAAAATCAATCAGGGCCAAATCCTGATTATCCCTGATCAGAATATTCCATTCGTTGGCATCATTATAAATAAAGGATTTTCTCAAGCCTGAAAGATGTGGTCTGACATTTTCCTCAAACTGTAGGAAAAAAAACCGAACAGTATTCCTGTCATTGATCGAAGGAATATCTTCAAGATATTTTTGTACCAATTCCAAGTATTGAATATCCCATTCCCATTTCCGGGATTGAAATAAATAACTTTTTTGTTTTCCAAGTTCCAGATCTAATTCGGCTAAAAAAAAGCCCAAAGACCAATACATCGGCTTTGAAGGATTCTGGTCTCCCATGAATTTCCCGTCCAAAAAAGTCAATAACCTGCCAATCAGCTTTTGCCCATCAAATTCAAGCAGTTTGACATAATTTCCATCCTCGAAGGGAACAGGTTCGGGAATCCTTCCAAAAAACCTTTTTTGCAGAGCATGCAAAAATTCTGTCTCCGCCTGCACCAAATCAAAGGTTTCTGCGGTATATGGATAGGTTTTAAATATATATCTTCCCCTGTCTGTTTCTACTAAATAGTTGACATTGTCATAACCATTTAATTTTTGAAGTTCCACCGTGTGAAACCCAAATGATACTTTTAACAGATCATGCATGGGAAAGGGTTTTTCAATTCCCTTACAATATCATGAAAAAAATAAAAATTGTTTATACGCTATTTTGCAACTTGGCTAATATTATTTCTTTGCTATTCACTTCTAAATTTTGAAAAATATTGGTCTTAAAAAATTTTTTTTCCTTTGCTGGTTTACCTTGATGACTAGATTAAGGAGAACTATAATATCATGCATTTACAGTTTCTGGCAGTATGGGCAGAAATAAACCGCTCCTCCCATATAGGCTTCCTTCACTATTTTTCCTCCACAATTCGGACATGGTTGATCCAAAGTGTTTTTTGATAGAATTGTTTTGTACCCTCCATTTTTCCCATATAGGTCCTTTTCCGTATCCCTTCCTCCCTGTTCAGTCATTTTCCTGAGAGTGGTTTTCAGGCTATGGAAAAGTTCTTCTTTTTCAAATTCGGTCAAACTTGACTTCTTTTTTTTGGGGTGGATACCGGCATTGAATAAGATATCCTGCAAAACCCCATTGCCTAAACCCGGAATTCTTTGTTCAGTAGCCAGCAAAGCTTTTGCGGAAATGTCTTTTGCGGCATCAAGGATTCCATAAAAATGACTCTCATCAAAAGCCTCATCTAAAGGAGAGATGGCATTCAAACTTCCAATATGGTATTTATTTTCAAGACTACCTTTGAAAGCCATAATACCTCCATACATGGCCACTGTAAAAGCCAAACAGGTTCCATCTTCAAAAACCAACAATAATTGATGCTTTTTGGGTGCCTCTTTCACATTCTGGATTAACCTCAAATTCGTGCCATCACTGACCGACAAACTGACATCGCTGTCAAAATGAATATCCACAAACATACCATGTCCATGCACGGATTCGATTTTCCTGCCTTCAAGTAATTTGGGGTAATCTTTGGGATCACCTTCAAACCATGCCAATTTATGGACATAGCTAGGAGGAAAAACTTTGATCACTTTTTTCCCCTTCAGTGCCTTAACGGCCTGTAAACTGAGTGTTTTGGATTCCGGGATTTCTATCATAACCCAAGTGTTTGAACAACATATTTATTTTACCAATGTATTCCACTTAAATCAAAAGGCCTTGCCTGCCAGGTATTATTTTTCAACACCATCAATTCATTGAATCCTATTTGTTTCAAGAGTTTAGCAGTATTTTCAAATTCTCCGATAATTTCTTTTGGATGATGGGCATCGGAATTGAGACAAACCGGAAGACCAAAATCCTTAAGCAATTGCAGTCCAAATATTCCGGGATAGGTTTCTGAAGCCCTTTTCTTATATAAGCCTCTGGTATTCACTTCAACAATCACCCCTGATTTCGCAGCAACTTCTAAGGTCTGTTTTAAAAGATCTATATACCAAGCTTCACTTTCACTGAAAAAAAAACTATGATGGTTTTGCATTTTGATTTTGTCTACATGACCCAAAATTGTAGGACAATCATTTTCAAGCATCTGGATAGTATAGTCAAAATACTTTTCCAAAACACACCGGATATCATTGTCAAAAATTTCATTTAGGCCTTTCTCAAATGTCAACAAAGGACCATCAATTTCCCAAGGAATTCCATCTTCAAAAGCATCGATAAAGTGAACTGAACCTATGGAATAATCCAATTCCAAATCTTCTGTCCATTTATTAATGACTCCGGATTGCTCAGGAAAGAAATCAATTTCCATGCTTTTGTAAATCTCAATCTGATCGGAGAATTTTTCTTTTGCCAATTGAATATCCCTTAAATACAAAGGCATATCGGTTACATTCATTGACCATTTATTTTCAAAGAAAACTGGACTATGGGAAGAAAAACCCATGCTGATGATACCTTCACGGATGGCATTCTCCACATGGGTTTCAATATCTTCCACCCCATCACAGTATTTACAATGGTTATGATAATTGGTCCAAGGCATGGTTTATTTGTTTACTTCAATTTCAAACCTAATTAACAAAAAACCGGCATCTCAAAGAAGCCGGTTTTAAATTTTTCTAAACTTGAAATTCCCTTAATCAAGGTTTATTAATGATAACTCTTGTAGGTATTGGTCCATCAACTCCATTTTTAGAAAATGCCTCCCTTACCTGTTCCTGAACTGAAAAAAACACATCCCAGTAGTGTTCTGGAGTTGCATAGGGCCTTATAGCCAGGGTAACCATACCATCCCCAACTTTCAATACATTCACACTAGGGGCAGGATCCTTTAAAACGAATTCATGGGAATCCAAAACATCCATGACCACTTTTTTGGCTTTGACTAAATCACTATCAGGGGCTATTGCCATGCTGATATCTACTCTGAGGTTACCATGCCTGGTCAGGTTGATTATCGTATTGTTTGAAACGGCTCCGTTTGCTAAAATGACAGTTTTATTTTCAGGAGTAAGCAAGACCGTATTGAAAATCTGTATTTCAGTCACAACACCCAGTTGCCCATTGGACTCAATTAGGTCCCCGACTTTAAAAGGTTTAAAAACCAGAATCAATACTCCTCCGGCAAAATTGGCCAAAGAACCCTGCAGGGCAAGACCTACTGCCAAACCCAAGGCACCGATAACTGCAATAAAGGAGGTGGTTTGTATGCCAAGCATACCGGCAACGGATACCAAAAGAAGGACTTTAAGGCCTACTGAAACCAGACTGCTGAAAAATGAGTGAAGGGAAACATCGATACCCTTTTTGTTGAGACCTTTGGAGATCAAACTGGAAATATAATTGATCACATATAGACCAACTATAAATACCAATATCGCTCCCACCAATTTTGGGACAAAAACTACCGCCCAATCCATAAAACTTGAAGCATAATTGGATAAATCTTCCATAGCGAATTCTTTAAATTGTTTGATTAAAAGATTAAATAGTAGCTAACCAATGAAAAGTATATAAAAATAAACAATAAGTGGTTGATAATAGCCACTTTCTGCAAAAATTATAAATTTCATTAAAATTTAATTTTTTTATTTTTCTTAAAAAAATCAATGGCTTCAGTTATCCCCTTTTCGATTGGATAATACCTGATTTTCAAATATTTTTTGGATTTATCATTGGAATAAAAATTATTGATACACACAATCAACATATTCGCTTTGCTCAGACTGGTTTTGATCCTGAAATTTCTTAGAATTTCCCCAAATAATCCAAATAAAACCAGAACTGCTTTCGGTATTTTAATGAAAATGGGTTTTCTGCCTACCATTGTGCTAAGCTTTTCGAAAAACTCCTTGTAAGTTAAGTTCTCTCCTGCCAAAATATATTTTTCACTATTTCTCCCCAATTCCATACATCTGACTAATCCTAGGGCGGCATCTTTTGCATTTACAAAGTTTTTCCCTCCAGGTGGATAAAAAATGATTTTATTATTCAATCCCATTAAAATAATTCGTCCAGAACTGGGTTTGGTATCATAAGACCCAAGCATAAAAGTCGGATTTGCAATGATGATATCAATCCTATCTGAATATTGTAATATCTTCTCCTCAGCCTCCAATTTACTTAAAGCATAAAATGATTGGTCATATGGGGATTTCATAGGTTGGTGTTCCTCGCCTTTATTGAAGTCATCAGCGTATCCAATGGTATTGGCTGTGCTCACGAATATGAACTTTTCGAGCTTTTGGTCTATAGCAGCATGTAAAAGGTTCAGGGTACCTTTTACATTTGTCTCCTGGTAATCCGAATAATTTAATAGGTCAGGAGATGTCTCCGCTGCCACATGGATGACAAATGAACAGTCTTTCAATGAATTCCTCAAATCATCAAAAAGACTTCCTTTAACCAGTTCAAGATGTGGATGCCTAAAGCCCACATAAGTAGCGGGATTACGCACCAATCCTTTGACATGGTAATCAAGGTTCAGGAGTTCTTCAATCAGGTTACTTCCCAACAAACCATTTGAACCCGTGACAAATACTTTTTTTATGGGTTTAATTTCATCCATTTAGTTCATATTTAAGAACATAAAAAAATCGGTTTCCAAAGGTATCAATCATTGCTACTATCTTCCTTATAAGCAAAAACCAAATACCATTTACTCCCATGTAATTCAAACCTGTAGGCTGCATGATATTCCAGGTTTTCTGACCAGATTTCCTGCTCAAAATACTTTTTTTTCCGCTTAGTTTTAGTTTTATAATGAGAAGCATCAAAATCCTGAATTTTGGTGGTCATATAATCCCAGTTATCCAATGTCCATGGGGTTTCCTGCCCATTAATTTTCTTCATTCCTAATAATGGATCCTTCAACCTTGATAGCTGAAATATGCTGTCTTGATGAAACCTGGAATAAAACACATCAAAATTCTCCGGTGGGCCCCCTTTAATCTTGACCATACCTTTTGGTTTCTTTTGTCCGTAAAGGTCATGAGAATAAAATAAAGCAGACATAATCATAAAAAAAATAAAGGAAAGTCCGCTCCAATTATTCATGTTTTAAAACCTTTTGGCAGGTAGATTACTATTTATCCTTACTTTACTACATTTTATGTAAGAATGTTATCCTAAATTCTCTATCAAAATTGATATTGTCAAGTATTGAAAAAGATAAATCAACCCCAAATGACTCTTTTGTTTCAATAAAATGAAAAAGCCGGCTAAAATTTTTAGCCGGCCCTGTTTTTTTACCCTAAATATCTCTTTCTATCCGTAAATCTCCTCCAAAACCTGTGCTAAGCGTATACCTCCTGCAATCAATCGCTCTTCAACATGATGGTAATGCTTGTAGATATATTCATAACCTATTCTTCCATTTTCAGGAATGTCATACATTGCCGGCCTAATTGCTACAGCTTCTCTCAACCAGTCTGCCGGGGTTTTGGAAGTGTATTTTTGGATAAGCTCTGGATTGATACGTTTTTGAAATTCAGTAGCCATTTCGGTATAACTCATTTTCTTCCCTTCAATCAGATCGGAATCCCATACCGCATGAATATTGGTCTCTTTGTTGAAAAAACTCACTTTTACATCATTTCCTCCCCGATCTCCCGGTTTTCCTACATGGAAAGGCTGATGTAAATCCCCTACAATATGGATCAACATCCTCAATTGGTCTCTTTCCTCCTCAGGGCTCAGGCCTCCTTTTTTTAGGGTTTCTTTAATCTTCAAAAAAGCAGCATACGCATCCCCTGTTGGTTCCTGGATTTTGGGATCATATTCCCCATCAACAGTGGTAACCCAATGCCAGGTATAAGTATAATCGTATTTTTTATCAGATCGTATATTGTCCATCCATACTCCCACTCCTGAAATAGATTCATGGTTAAGGATAGCTTCAACCTTGGATACTGTTTGGGGTTTCATCTGCCATTCTGCCAATTTTCCGATTACATAGTGACCAATAGGACCCCAGGCAAAAGAACTGGTCTGGGAACTGATGACCAATAAAATGGCCAGGGTTAAATGTTTGGTTGTCTTCATATGTTGATTGATATAAGGTAGAAATATGATGGAAATAAATTTGAAATACGATAGAAATAGGGTTTAAATAGTCTTAATTTCCCCTATTTGAATATATTTCGCATCAGCATATTTCAAAATATTTCACCAGCCTTTGACTGGCATATTTCATTAAGAATTTAATTCATTCACAGCAATAAAAGCCATCAAACCCGCTCCAATTTCCAATGCATCTTCATCTATGTCAAAGGTAGGTGTATGTACTCCTGAAATGATTCCCTTGGACTCGTTTCTGGTTCCAAGGCGATAAAAACAACCATCAATTTCCTGGGTGTAATAGGAAAAATCTTCTGCGGCCATCCAGATATCCAGATCCAGCACATTTTCTTCTCCTAAATAATCAACAGCTGCTGATTGTGCCCTTCCTGTTAATTCATCTGCATTTTTTAGAAATGGATATCCTTTTCTTACTTCAAAATCCAGCTCTCCTCCCATTCCTTCAACTATTCCTTTAGCTATTTTCACCATTTGGATATGGGCTTTAGCTCTCCATTCTTCATTGAGAGTCCGGAACGTTCCCTGAATTTTTACCTCATTGGGAATGATGTTGGTCGCTCCCAAAGCCTCCACCCTTCCGAAGGAAAGCACTGATGGGATTTTGGGAGAAGCATTTCGGCTAACTACCTGTTGCAGGGCAACAATCATATGGGAAGCTATTAATACCGGATCCACCAAGGTTTCCGGCATAGCTCCATGACCTCCTTTACCTTTTACAGTGATATACAATTCATCAGCACTGGCCATGTACATCCCTTTTCTGAAACCCACCTTTCCAACTTGAATCAATGGCATTACATGTTGCCCAATAATACCGGAAGGTCTTGGGTTTTCCAAGGCTTTATCTTTGATCATGAGGGAAGCACCACCGGGGATCAACTCCTCACCAGGTTGAAAAATCAATTTGACAGTTCCTTCAAACTCATTTTTGATTTCATGAAGGATTTTTGATACCCCTAACAGGGATGCCGTATGTACATCATGGCCACAAGCATGCATTACTCCCGGATTCGTAGATTTGTAGGAAACCTCATTCTGCTCTACAATCGGCAAGGCATCCATATCTCCTCTAAGGGCGATTGTTTTCGAACTTGGATTTTTCCCCTCTATCAAAGCCACAAGACCTGTATCTGCCTTTTTTTCAATGTTAGTGATGCCGAAACTTTTCAACTTTTCTTCTACAAAAGCTGAAGTCTGGTACTCCTGAAAGGATAACTCGGGATGGGCATGTAAATGCCTCCTATTGGCAATAATTTCAGCCTTATACTCTTTAGCTAATTGCTTAATTCTGTCTTTGACCATCCTCTATTGGATCTGGGTTTACATAACCCTCTCTTTGAAATCTGTCCTGGATAATTCTTGCCGAGGGGAATTGTTCTTTTAGTTGATGATAGTAAGGTTGTGCTTCTATCCTATTGATAAATTTACCGATTTTGACCAAATACCTGGGCTGCTGATACTGCATTTCTGATTTCATTTCAGGAAAATAGGTGTACAGATCATTTCTGGTTTTGAATGCCTGATCTCTGTCCACTCCACTGTAGATCAATACCGTAAATCCACTCCAATATCTTTCAGCTCTATAGGTCTCAACCAAATTATTTATCGAGACTTCCAAATCTTCATCCACAGCCAATGACCCTTGTATAGGTGCTTGTGCTTCTGATTTTTTTGCCTGTTCCACCAAATCAGGAAATTGAATTAGGGTTTCTGAAAGATCTTCCTGATAGTTTTCATAAATATCTGGTTTAGATACTGTTTTTTTAGCTCCTGCACAGGAACCCAATAAAAATACTAAGGCAATGTATACTGAAAGTGACCGTTTCATGATGTTTTTGTTAATGTTCGACTATCACACATTTTCCTGCCTCTACATCCTGCTCTACACTTTTATATTTTACATCTTTCAAAAGTTTTCCATCCTGATATTGTACGGAAACCCTGTCATTTCTACCATAAGATTTTTCAGATTTACGGGGAGCCACTACCTGAGGAGCCGCAGTTCTATTGGCGACTGCAGCAGCAGCCTGCCTGCCTGCTCCCGGATTCAATGAGCTGCCCACCTCTTCTTTGGAAGCCCTAACATTGGCATCCTCTCTTTTGGGGGTCTGTGCAGCCTTTACCTGGTTTGGATCTTGTGTAGGCAATTCAGCCTTTGCTAAAAACGATATGGTATCTTCATTCAATCTCCCCACAAATCGCTTGAACATTTGGAAAGCCTCAAATTTATAAATCAACAGAGGATCTTTTTGTTCATAAACGGCATTTTGCACTGATTGCTTCAGATCATCCATATCACGCAGATGTTCTTTCCAATTTTGGTCAATGATGGCCAAGGTCACGTTCTTTTCAATGGCCCTGATCAAATCCCTGCCTTCATTAGTTACAGTAGACTCCAAATTGATCACCACCCCGATCTGTTTGATACCATCCGTGATCGGCACCATAATTTCTTTGACGGTCGCTCCCCTTTGTCTGTGAACATCTCTCAGAATTGGCATGGCCTTTTCAAGGATCCGCTCATTTTTCTGCACATAATTCTTAAATGCTGCATCAAAAAGAGTTTGGGTCAGAACATGAGCTTCTTTATTCTTGATGTCTTCCTCAGTAAATTGATGGTCAATCCCCAGAGAACTGTAAATATTCATCCTCAAGTTCTCAATGTCTTCGGTGGACTTTGCCATCTCAATGATTCCCTCACACACATCATACATCACATTTAGGATGTCGAGCTCAAGCCGCTCTCCCATCAATGCATTCCTTCGTCTTTTATAAACAACTTCCCTTTGGGAATTCATGACGTCATCGTATTCCAAAAGACGCTTTCTGATTCCAAAGTTATTTTCCTCTACCTTTCTTTGTGCCCTTTCAATGGATTTGGTAATCATCGAATGCTGGATTACTTCCCCTTCTTCCAATCCCATTCTATCCATTAATTTTGCGATTCTTTCAGAGCCAAACATCCTCATCAGGTTATCTTCCAAAGACACGAAAAACTGTGAAGAACCAACATCTCCCTGACGTCCTGAACGACCTCTCAACTGCCTGTCAACCCTCCTGGACTCGTGTCGTTCTGTACCCACAATGGCCAAACCTCCAGCAGCTCTGGACTCAGGGGTCAATTTGATATCTGTACCCCGTCCTGCCATGTTGGTGGCAATGGTAACTGTTCCAGGTTTGCCTGCTTCAGCCACAATATCTGCTTCCCTTGCATGCTGCTTAGCATTCAATACCTGGTGCTGGATTTTGCGGATAGTCAACATCCTGCTCAATACCTCTGAAATTTCCACTGAGGTGGTACCTACCAGCACTGGTCTACCCATTTTGGTCAATTCCACGATTTCATCTGCTACTGCGTTGAATTTTTCCCTGACCGTTTTGTAAACCTTATCCTCTCTGTCATCCCTAACTATAGGTTTATTGGTAGGGATTACGACAACATCAAGTTTGTATATAGTCCAGAATTCTCCCGCCTCAGTTTCGGCAGTACCAGTCATACCTGCCAGCTTATGGTACATTCTGAAATAATTCTGAAGCGTGATCGTGGCGTAAGTCTGTGTGGCATCCTCAACTTTTACATTTTCCTTCGCCTCAAGTGCTTGGTGCAAACCATCCGAATATCTCCTTCCCTCCATGACACGACCGGTCTGCTCATCCACGATTTTGATTTTGCCTTCAACAATAATGTATTCGGTGTCCTTTTCAAACATACAGTAAGCTTTCAACAACTGGTTGACTGTATGGATCCTTTGGGCTTTTACACCGTATTCTTTGATAATTTCTTCTTTGCGGATCAATTTCTCCCTGTCATCCAAATCAGGATTTTTTTCCATTTCAGCAATGACCATCCCAATATCAGGTAAGATAAAGAAGGTAGGATCTTCATTCTTTTGGGTAATCACCTCAATTCCATTATCAGTCAGTTCAATACCATTTGTCTTTTCATCAATGGTAAACAACAGCGGTTCATCCGCCTCAGGCATCATACGCTTATTGTCCTGCAGGTAAAAGTTTTCAGTTTTTTGAAGAATAACCTTGATCCCAGGTTCAGAAAGGTATTTGATCAAAGGCTTATATTTGGGCATTCCACGGTATGCACGAAATAGTGCCAAACCTCCTTCTTTTTCATTTCCCTCCTGAATGAGTTTTTTTGCCGTGGTCAAATAACCCTGAATCAATTTTCTCTGTTCATCTACCAATGTGGCCACCCTTGGTTTCATATCCATAAACTCATGCTGATCACCTCTTGGAACCGGACCTGAAATAATCAATGGAGTCCTTGCATCATCAATCAAAACCGAGTCAACCTCATCAATCATGGCAAAGTGGTGCTTGCCCTGAACAAGATCTCCTGCATCCCTTGCCATATTGTCCCTCAAATAGTCAAAACCAAACTCATTATTGGTTCCGTAGACAATATCCGAAGCATAGGCTTTTCTCCTCTGGTCAGAATTGGGCTGATACTTATCAATGCAATCCACTGAAAGGCCGTGGAATTCAAAAAGAGGCGCATTCCATTCGGAATCCCTTTTGGCGAGATAGTCATTGACAGTCACCAAATGGACCCCTCTTCCTGAAAGCGCATTAAGGTAGGCAGGTAAAGTTGACACCAGGGTTTTACCTTCACCCGTGGCCATTTCGGCTATTTTGCCTTTATGTAAAACCATCCCTCCGATCAACTGCACATCATAATGGACCATGTCCCAAACCACTTCATTTCCTGCGGCTATCCAACGGTTATGCCAAATAGCTTCATCTCCCTGGATTTCCACATTTGGCTTTTTGGCGGCTAATTCCTTATCCTTTAGAGTGGCTTTTACCACCAGTCTGCCATTTTCTTTAAAACGCCTTGCGGTTTCTTTGACAACAGCAAAAGCATCTACCATTACTTTATCCAAAACTACTTCCAAGGCCTCATCCCTTGACTTTTCTGTTTTTTCAATTTCATTGAACAGCGCATCCTTCTCATGTACCTTATCAGGTGATAAAGCGCTTATCTGGATCCTTAGGTCAGCAATTTTATCATCAAAAGTCTTGAGTTCAGCATTGATAACGGCTTTGATTTCTGCGGTCTTGGCCCTAAGTTGATCATCACTGAGATTTTTCAATTTATTGAAAGCCTCATTGATCAAGGCAACTTTTGGTGTTAATTCTTTTATATCCCGATCTGACTTGGTTCCGAAAACTTTTGCCAGTCCTTTAGCGATAAATTCTAACATAATTCAAAGTGTATAATTTGGGGCCTAAAATTACGGCCTTTTTGTTAATAATAGTAATGAGACATGAGATATGAGACTCTTGAAGGAGAAATAGGAAGAAATATTGCCTCCAAATTTTTATTGAACAGATTGAAGATTGTATAACCATCCATTCTGGATCATTTTTTGGGCTTTTACGATTCCTTAAATTGCTTCTTCAAGTCTTCTTCATATTTATTTCAATTTTACCAGAAAACACCTGCTCCGCAGGACCTATCAATAATATGTTTTGAAAACTTCCATCGGAATTCTCGGAAAATCTTACCTTAAGATCACCTCCCGGAGTTTTTATTTTTACTTCATGAAGCTCATTTTTGTATCCATAGACAAGCGCACAGGCAGTAACTCCAGTCCCACAGGAAAGGGTTTCATTTTCCACTCCTCTTTCATAGGTCCGAACATAAATTTCATCCTCTGATAAAGGGGTGACAAAATTGACATTCGTTCCTTTCGGTGCATATTGGCCTGAATACCTGATTTCAGCTCCTTTTTCCACTACCGGATATTCCAAAACATTTTCCACAAAACGCACATGGTGTGGTGATCCGGTATTCACAAAGAAATCCCCTGCTGCATTGGCCAAACTTGAAACAGGACTCATACCAAGTTCAATCCATGGACCTACTATTTTTGCCTGATGCTCTCCGTCAATGGCCAGAAAATAAGTTTGATCACCAATAATTCCCAAAAATCTGGAAAATTCCACCGCACATCGGGCACCGTTTCCACACATGCTTTGAGATCCATCCGCATTAAAATAGACCATCTCAAAATCAAACCCGGGTTTGCTCCTGATCAAAATCAAGCCATCTGCCCCAATTCCAAACTTTCGGTCACATAATTTTTGAACCAATGCCAGGTCCTTATCAGGAAATGAATGATCCCTGTCATCAATCATGACAAAATCATTGCCTGTACCCTGATATTTATAAAATGAAATTTCCATAAAGTAATTGCCCAAATGATAGGGATTTACATGGTTTCAAAAACCAAACCAAGTTTTTTTGGTTTTACAAACATAACCAACTTGTCATAAAATCAGACTTATTGTCTGCATTTCAGTTTTATAATCTTTATGAATTGGTTAACTTGGGCTTCTTGAAAATGAAATTCAGTTAAAAGGTAATTTAAAACCCTATGAAAAAAACAGGCTATAATGTTTCCAGAAGAACATTCCTTAACCACAGTACAAAAGCGACTTTGGCTATAGGAATCGGAAGCAGTTTAATCGGATCAACATTTCTAAGTGCATGTAGTGGAAATAGTGAAGGTGGTGAAGAAATAAAAAACTTACTCAGTACCGGGTTTGAACAGACCCCACTTGCCTATGCTTATGAGGCACTTGAGCCACATATCGATGCAATGACCATGGAAATACATTACACCAAACATGCGGCAGCTTATGCCAAAAACCTGGCAGATGCAGCCTCTGAGGAAGGTGTAGATGTAAGTAAACCCCTGGAAGAAGTCATGATGAATATTTCCAAGTACTCCACCAAAATGAGAAATAACGGTGGTGGTCATTATAATCATGAACTCTTTTGGAAAATCATGTCACCAAACGGTGGTGGCCAGCCTGGGGGAGATTTAGGACAGGCTATCAATGGCGGATTTGGAAGTTTTGAGGAATTCCAAAAACAATTTGAAGATGCGGCCAAAGGTAGATTCGGATCTGGATGGGGCTGGCTAGTACTGGATAAAAATAACCTTTTGAAAATCGGATCTACTCCCAATCAAGATAACCCCTTGATGGATATTTCCGAATTCCAGGGAATTCCCTTGTTGGGAATTGATGTTTGGGAACACGCCTACTACCTCAATTACCAAAACAGAAGACCTGATTATGTTTCAGCATTTTGGAATATTATCAACTGGTCCGAGGTGGAAAAACGATATGATACCTTGATGAAAGGTTAATTAAAACGGGGAATGTTCCCCGTTTTTTTTTCAACAATTTTGCCAATTACACGAAAATGTCATGTAATGCGAAGAAACTATCGGTTCCCTGAAAATTGAAGCATTACATTAATTATAAAAATCAGAAAGAATGGAAGACGCCATCTTGCCAACAAAATCACTTTTACCTTTTTACTTTTGACTTGGCTTTTTAATTAATTCCAGATAGCCTTACAACCTAAATTTCCAATTTTTAAGAATTGCTAAAAACCCTTTTCTTTGTAGTACCTTAATTTCATACTGATAAACTATCATGCAAGATCCAAAGAGCCTTACTTCCGTTGCTGAATTCCATAGAACTTTCAAACATCCCATTCTTCCCGAACCTCGGGTACCTGATTCAAAGAGATGTGATTTGAGGGTTTCCCTGATTGCGGAAGAACTGAAAGAACTGGAAGAAGGCATTCAAAACGGTGATATTGTCGAGATCGCCGATGCGCTTTGTGATATACAATATGTGTTGGCGGGAGCCATACTTGAATTTGGGTTGGCGGATAAATTCAAGGAATTATTTGATGAGGTACAGCGCTCCAATATGAGTAAAGCCTGTAAAACGGAAGATGAAGCCCGCGCTACTGTTACCCACTATCAAAGTCAGGGGGTGGAATGTTTTTATGAACAGGAAGAAGAACTTTACCTGGTTTACCGCTCTGGTGATCGAAAAACCCTCAAGTCTATTTATTACTCCCCTGCTGATTTAAAAGGAATTCTTTCCAGATAAAATCATGTCCAAGAAATCGGTTGCTATCTTACTTTTTGAAGAAGTTGAGGTACTGGATTTTGCCGGTCCATTTGAGGTTTTTTCCGTCACTGCGCAACTTTCGGGTTACGAAATTCTAGAAGTAAAAACAATCGCAAAATCCAAATCTCTGATCAGGGCCAAAAACGGACTACAAGTTATGCCAGATTTGGGAATAGATGAACTTTCTCAATTGGATATATTGATCATTCCAGGTGGAGATGGAAGCAGGGCTGTTATCCAGGATAAGGTATTGATGGAATGGATAGACAATTTAGCCCATAAAGCCCAAACTGTCTTTACTGTTTGCAGCGGGGCCCGTATTTTGGCTAAGTTGGGTTATCTGAAAATACAGCGCTTTACTACCCACCATGAGGTCTTTGAAGATGTGTTGGCCCTGGAACCTAAAGCCATTCCTGATAGAAATGCCCGGTTTGTAGACAATGGAAAATTTATGACAGCCGCCGGAGTAGCTGCCGGTATTGACCTTTCACTCTATGTCGTGGAAAAATACTTCGGAAAAGAAGTTAAAGATAACACAGCCAAGTATATGGAGTATGGTGATTTTCAGGATTTCGGAAGTTAAAAGGCATTAATTTAGCACTTAGTGGAAATCCGTGTAATTCGTGGACCAGTATTTATTTTTGTCCACAAATTCCACCAATCACACGAATTATAAGAGCAGTCCTATTATATATGCTTTATATTAAATCTATCGTAATTGATAGAGATTATAACCTATGAAAGACTTCGTCTTAAAATCCATTCTTGAAGGAATCAATAGGAGACAGCCTTAATTAGCCAAAATTAAATCT
>NZ_JBHUIV010000015.1:0-55079 GCF_042683085.1 Shivajiella indica
GAAATGCAACTCAAATCTTCAGGGAAAAAGCTGAGAAAGACCTTGCTTTTGAACGAGAGTCAGCGAAAACTGGCAAAAATGTTCAATTTTTGATTTTGGGTGTCCCAGTGTCGAAGTCAGGAAAAAGACCCCAAAGGGTTTGAAAACCTTCGGGGTCATCTTTGTTCATTGTCCTTGGTACAAATTTACGCCTCTTTCTTAGCCATCCTTGTCCTTTCATTTTCATCCAGGTAGATTTTTCTCATACGGATGGATTTAGGCGTTATTTCCAGGTATTCATCTTTTTGTATATACTCCATGGCTTCTTCTAAAGAGAATCGTTTTGGTGGAGCGATCCTGACGTTGTCATCAGAACCAGAAGCCCTCATGTTGGTCAATTTTTTGCCTTTCTGCACATTCACCACCAAGTCATTGTCTCTGGAATGTTCTCCGATTACCTGTCCGGTATATAATTCATCACCCGGTTCAATAAAGAAAATACCTCTATCCTGTAATTTATCTATGGCATATGCCGTACACTGGCCCCCTTCCATAGAAATCAATGAACCATTGATTCTTCCGGGAATATTTCCTTTAAAAGGTTCGTATGCAGAGAAACGGTGGTTCATGATGGCTTCACCTTGGGTAGCAGTCAACACGTTGTTTCTCAGTCCGATCAATCCTCTGGATGGGATTTTGAACTCTAAGTGCTGTAAGTCTCCTTTTGGCTCCATGACCAAGAGTTCACCCTTTCTTTGGGTTGCCAATTCGATCACTTTTCCAGCTGTTTCTTCAGGTACATCCACTACCAAAGTTTCAATTGGTTCGCATTGCATACCATCAATTTCTTTAAAAATTACCTGAGGTTGGCCAACCTGAAGTTCATAACCCTCTCTTCTCATTGTCTCAATCAATACTGACAAGTGAAGTATGCCCCTACCATATACAATGAATTTATCTTCAGAGTCAGTTGGTTCTACTTTTAAGGCAAGGTTTTTTTCCATTTCTTTCATCAACCGGTCTCTCAAGTGACGGGAAGTGACGAATTTACCCTCTTTCCCGAAAAATGGAGAATTGTTGATGGTGAAGAGCATATTCATGGTAGGCTCATCAATGGCAATTCTTGGAAGTGGCTCAGGATTTTCCAATGCAGCAATGGTATCCCCAATTTCAAAGTCTTCAATACCTGTGACAGCACAGATGTCCCCGGCATTAACTTCAGTTACCTTGTTTTTTCCCAATCCTTCGAATACATGCAATTCTTTTATACGTACCTTTTTGATCACTCCATCCGCTTTGCATAAAGAAAGTTGAGCCCCTTCTTTTATGGCGCCTCTTTGTACCCTACCTATGGCAATCCTTCCGACGAAGGAAGAGTAATCCAAAGAGGTGATCTGCATTTGCAAAGAACCTTCTTCGATTTTTGGTGCAGGGATGTATTCAATGATTGCATCGAGTAGTGGAAGAATGGAATCCGTTGGGTTTTTCCAATCCGGTCCCATCCAATTTTGTTTGGCTGAGCCATATAAGGTATGGAATTCCAATTGTTCTTCTGTAGCATCGAGATTGAACATAAGGTCAAATACTGCCTCATGCACTTCATCTGGACGGCAGTTGGGTTTATCCACTTTATTGACAACTACGATTGGGGTAAGTCCTAAGGAAAGTGCTTTACTCAAAACAAATCTGGTCTGAGGCATAGGACCTTCGAAGGCATCCACTAAAAGAATTACACCATCAGCCATTTTTAGTACCCTCTCCACCTCACCGCCAAAGTCGGCGTGGCCAGGAGTGTCTATGATATTTATTTTATGGTCTTTATATCTTACGGAAACATTTTTGGAAAGAATGGTAATTCCTCTTTCTCTTTCCAAGTCGTTGTTGTCCAGGATTAAATCGTCAAATTGTTGGTTTTCACGAAAGATTTTGGAAGCATGGATAATTTTGTCCACCAAGGTGGTTTTACCGTGGTCAACGTGTGCGATAATCGCGATATTCCGAATATTAAGCATTGCAAAATTGAATTAGGGTGCAAAGGTAGAAAGAAAATTTGGTTTTCTTTTGATCTACTTAGAAATGAGAGGGAAAAGATAATATGGGATTGAAGAAGGCCAAAGATTTGGTGGATTAATTGTGCACCTATCTGGTTAAGTGTATTTAGTTTCCCGAAAATTTACCCTGTTGGAATTTCTTTGGATAATTTTTTCATTTTTTTTAAATTAACAGTTGATATCCTGTTATGGTTTTTCTTCAATGGTTTGAAAAAGGATAGTAGAAATAGTCTGGGAAACGTGTAAAACTTATCCCTTCGGTTGGAGATTTTTTATTCTCTTAATAGTCCCTATCTATGATTATTCTGAGTAAGTAATTTGATAATCGATTACTTATATGAAACCAGCAACAAATCAGCAGCTTGAAAATTATTTAAAGGCGAAACCTCGTTTTATTAGGAATGACTATGATTCCTCTTTGTTGAATGAATTACGGGAGCGTGTCCAAAAAAGGATAAAAACAATACCAGAAGATAGATTTTTACAGCTACGGATTAAGGCTATCCTTTTACCGGGAATATATTTTTTAATTTACATAATATCGCTTTGGAGTACCCAATATGCGTTTTTTCTATTGGCCTATTCATTGATGGGATTTATGTTGGTGATCATTTTTCTGAATCTGATCCATGAGGTCTGTCATGAAAATTTATTTGTAAAGAAAAGCTATAACAGGTTTTATCTCTATCTATTTGACCTCATCGGTGCCAATAGTTATATGTGGAAAAAAAGGCATGTTATTTTCCACCATAATTTCCCAAACGTCACTGGCTGGGACAGTGATATTGAAAAAAGTAAGTTCGTAAAAGTCCATCCCAATGATAAAGGTAAGTGGCTGACCCGATACCAGCATTTCATTGTTTTTTTATATCCATTCTTTCTTTTCAACTGGTTTTTGATTAGGGATTTTAAGGATTTTTTCAGCCAAACATCAATAGTAAAAAGATTAGGACCTATTGAATTCAAAGAATTTGTAAAACTATTCTTGTTCAAGATAATTTTTGTATTCTATATTTTTGTGTTGCCTGGATTGCTGACGCCATTTTCCTATGTTCAGGTATTTTGGGCGGGAATTCTGATGTTTATTGTTGCCGGTGCATTTGGATTATTGGTTTTGTTACCTCCCCATGTCAATACCAAAAACACATTTCCTGATGTAGATGAAAATAATAATTTGCCAAATACCTGGCTAAAGCACCAACTGCTTACTACCAATGATGTCGATGAACACAATTGGTTTACTAGACATGTGATGGCCAATTTTAACTATCATGTCGCCCACCATCTTTTTCCTAATGTGAGTTATTTAAATGCCAGGGAAGTGACTGATGAGATAAAAAGCTTTTGTCAGGAACATCAACTTCCTTACAAGTCATTTCCTTTAAAAACAGCTCTTGTTGAGCATTTTCGTTTAATCAAAAAAAATGGGAGTGAAATAAATATCTGGGAGGATGATATGTGATTTAGTTATTTCCTAAAAATAAAAATTTCTCCAGTTCCACCTTCCGGAAAAGTGTCTCCGCCTCCTATATAAGCTTTACCATCTACCACAAATGAAAACCCGGCACTTCTGTATTTGTAGCCCATTGGAAATGATGGTATCCATTGATCTGTAAATGGATTATACTCGAATGAATTCGAGCTACCATTACTTGTATAACCTTTATCATTCATTACAAATGAAAAAGTACCACTTCTTGGTTCTTCCAATGGGGTAAGTTCTTTCCATGAATCATTTGAAGGACTATACTGAAACACTGTATTTCCACCAGAATCTGCTGCCCCGTTGAAAACCATTACCTTTGAATCAAAAACAAATGCATTTGGCTTAAATCTATTGGTGATTGGAGGATCCCCTAATTTTCTCCAGGAATCAGATAATGGGTTATATTCATAAAATCCACTATTAATGGGATTGGCAGTATTAAAAACCCTTCCTAATCCCACATAAATTTTTTCATCAAAAGAAAATATCATCGGATCTTCCCTTTTAGCACCAGGCAGATCAGTCTTTTGGGTCCATTTATCAAGTGAAGGGTCATATTCCCAAAACTTCCCATTTTCTCCATTAGAGAAATAATAGGCTTTTGAGGAATTATGAGCGATTACACCTGTGGCATTAGTAAATGGGGTGCCTATTTGTGTCCAACTTGAAGTATTTGGATTAAATTGCCATAAGTAAGTTTTATTATCATTGAAGTTTTTACTGTTGGCCATTACATAAGCTGTATGGTTGATAACAAATGTCCCTGGGCTGGCATAAAAACTAAACGGTAGATCTTGGTCAACCATCAACCATTCATCTGTTATTTCGATTGTTTGATTTCCATTAGCTTCTTGTCCTGCAACAAGTATTTTGAGGTTTGCAAAACCATTTGGATAAGCATTGTCCGGGATTTCGACCATTAGAAATTCAGTGTTTCCATCAATCACTTTAGCTTCATGTTCATTAAACATTACTTTATTGGCTCCATATCCAGGGTTGAAATTTTTACCTTTAATTTCAATAATATCCATTACTCTAACCCGAGTTGGATAAGACTCGATTATCGGAGGAGCAATATTTATCTTCTGCTCAATCTTTACTGTTTGGAGCTGTGCAGATATTTCAATTTCCAATTCTGAATTTGTCAGATTTGTTGGGATGATTGCTTCTATTTCGTCTCTGCTACTGGAAATTATTTCAGCGGAAATACCATTGAACTTGACTTGGTTTCTTGTTTTCTCCTTATCAAAATGATTTCCCTTAATCCTTATTTTCTCCCCTAACTTGGGCTCAGTGGGTTCAAATCCAATGACTTCTGGAGTTGCTAAGCTATAGGAGTAAGTTGCATCCGGAGCACCATAATATTCAACCAGTCTTATAGTGAACTGGGGGGATTTTATTGCCGGGGGAATTACAGCGGATATTTTTGTTGGGGTAATGGTGTAATAATTGGACCCAATATCATCGAAATATACAATTAAAAGTCCTGCATCATTTCCAAAACCTTCTCCAAAAATTTGGATTTCCTCTTCAAGATGTCCTTTTTCAGGCTCTACTCGTGAAATTGTTGCGAATTTACCACCTCTCGAGACAAAGGATAAAGCCTTTCCAAATATAATATTGGAATTGACTTTGATATAAGCTTTGAAATAATAGGTTTTACCTGATAAAATACCTTGGAAAAATTTCTTTTCAAAACGTCCGTTTGATTTGGGTTTTCCCAAGTCTACTTTTTCAGAAAACTTGTTCCAATCAGAGGTGTCAGAGGTAAACCAAAAACCATGGTTGGAAATCTCATTCACCCCACTTAGTTCACCTACTAATGTAACACTTTCGTTTTCTTTTGCAGAAGCAGTTAAAGTTGAAACGATTGGGATTTTGGGATCTGGTTTTACTGATTCATCACATGAATATGAACTTAAAGAAACCACGATTATCATGAAGATTTTTGAAAAAGTATTTCTATTCATAAAATTTTAGTAAAAATTGTTTTTAGTTAAAGCTCTTTTAAATATATCTAAAACTTATTTTAAAAAACGTAAATTTTAATTCATATTGAAGAAATTATTTTTTTGAACGCATTTATGTTTTGAGTTGGTTTTATTTTGGACTGTATTTTCCGATTTTATCCTCAATATTGACGCCTGCATTTTTCCTTATCTGAATCCGGTAATAAACCAAAACCTCATCGGCCCCGGCTTCCAAGACAGCATCTTTAGCTTTTCTGGCAATTTCAAACAACTGATCTTCCGGTCCTTCCATAACCGTCTCAAAGGGAGTTACCAGATGTTTGATCCCTGATTCCTGAATTACTTCTATGGCTTTATCCACTAAGGCATAAGAGTCCATAGTTTTGCTTTTGGGGACAATCTGAAGTCCCAGGTTGATAGTGTTTTTTAGGGTAGACATAAGAATTGAGATGTGAGATTTTAGAAATAAGAAACAAGAGGCAAGAAACAAGAGGCGAGAAGCGAAAGCCGAGATAAATCCTCATAGCTTCAAGAGTAATTCTAAAATCTAAGATCAAAGATCTAAAATTTAAAATCTTCAACTTCCAACATCCCAACTTCCAACTTCCCACTTTACTCCAAATAAGGCTTAACTGCTTTCTTCCAGATTTTATATCCTTTCGAATTCATGTGAAGTCGGTCATCCACGAAAAGCTTTTCATTTGGTGTCCCATTTTTATTCAGCATTTTCGTCCAGACATCAATATAAGTGACATTTTCTTTGCTCTTGCTTAATACCTGCATTTCATTGTTCAGAGCTTCCATTTGGCCTTTTTTATCCCAACGGCTTGGACTGGGTTTGGTTCCTATAAAATAAAAGCCCACTTCTGGGATGGAAGTGCTCACACGGTCTATTATAATCCCATATTCGTTGATTATTTGGCGGACAGTTTTTCCTGCGTTGATATCATTTTCCCCCACATAGATGAAAACCTTTTTAGGCTCAAATGAAATAACCAGTTCATCCAGATACCTGATCAGGTCATGGGTCTGTGAACCTCCAAATCCCGTATTGATGATATTGGCCTGAGGAAAATCTTCTTCAAGTGTTTTCCAGAGACGGATGCTTGAGCTGCCTGTGAAAACAGCACCCCCTTTGTTCCAGGGTGAAGTTTCGTATTTTTTCACCAACTCTTTCACCTCATTCTCAAAAGGTTGCGTTTGGGCCTTAATCTCAGGTGAATAGGAAAACACCAATAGGAAAATCAGTATTGCGGAAGTCTTGAAGAATGGGTTCATATTTTATTTTTTTCCAAAATATCAGATAATATTAATGTTGCAAAACCGTACATAAAATGTTCATTTTCAGTAGTAGTCTCATTATTGAACATTTCTGTAATGGGTATAAGAAAAGTTTTTCAATTTTATTTTAAACCTATTTTTGGCTTTTCTGAAACGAATAAGGCATCTTTTATCACATTTGTTTCCCTTAAGCAATTCCCGTCCATACTTTAGCTTTTTCTAGTTCGTTTTTTGATTGAATATTTAACTGCCAAAACTATTCAGTAAATTCATGAAGAAAATCACCCAATTCTTTTGGTTTTGTTCCGGTGCTTATGCTCCCTTGTTAAATAGGACCCCTACCGAAACCCACAAATATGTCGGTATCGGCGGCACCATTTTTTTTACGGGATTATTGGCCTCCCTTTCAGCTGGTTACGCACTGTTTACAGTTTTCCAATCTGTATGGATAGCAATAGCCTTTGGTCTGTTATGGGGATTGATGATTTTTAATTTGGACAGGTTTATCGTTTCCAGTATGCGCAAAAGGGACCATGCCTGGTCGGAATGGAAAATGGCCATTCCAAGATTGATTTTTGCCGTTTTGTTGGCTGTAGTCATATCCAAGCCCTTGGAGCTGAAGATTTTTGAAAGAGAGATCAACCGGAAGCTGGACGAAAAAAAGATGGAAATGATCACGCAAAGCAAGGAGGCGATTAAAGAGGGATTTAAGGAAATCAAAGGGCTTGAAGCAAAAAAAGACAGCCTTAGATCTGAAGTTGCTGCTGCTGTTGCTTTCAGAGACAAATTACAGCAGGAGTATGACTATGAACGGTTCGGCACCAAAACGGATGGCACCAGTGGTATTGTAGGATTGGGGAGCAATGCAAAGAAAAAAGAGCAACAATTGGATGCGGCACAAAAAGAACTGGATGTTCTCCGTGCCGGTCATCAGATCAGGATCAATGAAATAGAAAAGGAAATCAAAAATCTGAATTCTCTGAGTCAGCTTGAATTTGAAAAAAGGCAACCCAATATAGAAGGCTTTGATGGATTTGCCGCACGAATTGATGCACTTCAGGTCTTAGGCAAGGAAAGTGATGCCATAAGATGGGCAAATGTTTTTATAATGTTGTTGTTCGTAGCCCTGGAAACAGCGCCCATCTTTGTCAAATTAATTTCACCTCGTGGACCTTATGACGAGTTGGTTGATCTAGCTGAAATGAAAGTGCAGGTATATGCCAAAGAAGAATCTACAAAAACCTATGTTCGCAGCGAAAGGAATTTAGAAGTGTTTAAAACTGCCAATCAGATTTGAGATTTTAAAACCTGGTATTTCATGAAAGGGAATAATATCTTGTTTTCCGCGTCATTCTGAGAATTTTACATTTAGTTTAAAGTACAGAATGGGTAATGACAATATTACGCGACATGCTGATTCCGATTTTTATCGGAATCAGCATTTCCTCTAACTTGGGAGACTCTTCTCCCGAGTCATCGGGATCAGAGTGAGGGTTTCTCCAATCTCTCAATGATAGACAGAGCTTGCGGAGTCGAATACCTGCCCCGCAGCATTGTGGGGGAGCTACTTAACTATAGGAGATTCTTCGCTTGTCCCTCGCTCAGAATGACGGTTCCGGTAATCTGTCATTGGTAGTTTACTGCTATGATCCCTTGTCTAATAATTCGGTTCTATGCCCAATTCTTGGTACATGGTACATGGTACTTTGTACAATACATATCCTTGAACAAAAATCAATTTCAGTTTACTAGAAAGACAAATTGGTTGAAATGGTGATGACGAAATTATCCTCCCATTGAGGGTTTCCGTAAGGCCCATACCTATAAAATGCCCCTAGGCCAAAGCTTCTTTTTTGAAATCCTGAACTTACTTTGAATAAATTGTTCATCTCCAAACCCGATTCCCAATATCCTTTTTCCATGGTTTTGAATGCTACAAAACTATAAGATTCAGGATTGCTCAAAGTACCTATGGCAAAATTTTGGATGAACCTGAGCTGCGGAGAAAAATTCAGCTTTCCAAAGTAGGTGTTGAAAATAGGACCGGTTTGGTGGGAATAGCTGAATAGGGCACTTCGGTCAGAAAAGAATTCATAAACAAACATGGTTTGCAGGTAACTGGGAAAGTAGAATGCAAAATCCAGTTCATTTCTTCTTTGCAAATTAATACCGTAACCTGAATGAATATAAGATAAGGGCAGATTTTCTCCCCAGATTCCCTGCATGGCCATAGAAAACCTGTTCGTAGAATTCCCTTTATTCCATTGGTGGAAAAATCTTAATTCTGTGTTGATGAAATCAAGAGAACTATCAAGTATTCCCGGGAGGGCTTTGGCTATCCTCAAGGCGACTATGGGATAAGTGGTTGATAAGGAAATCAGATTATTGCCTATTCGACTGATATTTTCATTTCCCGTCCATCTGAAATTCAACCCGATTTCTGTATTTCTAAAAGAGCTTGGGTAGTTGTCGGCCGGATCATCAAGGGTATAATTAAGAACTGAAATTCTATTATCCAAATTGCTGAATAGTCCTATTCTTGTCCCTTTAAAAGGCATTTGGGAAATTTCTGCACTAAACCTTTGGACACTGTCCATGCGTTCTGCCGCAAATCTTCGGAAGGCGTCTCCGGAAAGGGAATAGCCCTTCAGCCTTGGGATTTCACTTGAACCTGTTTCTATCAAATCCTGGCTAAAATTTAATTTTAATCTGGTGTCATATTTTTTGTCGATCATGAATTCAATTCCTCCCCCATATTTCAATGCTTTGTCTCTGAATCCATACCTAAAATACCCCTCAATTCTGAAAAAGTCTGATAGCGTTTGATTAGAAGAAAGCCCAAGTCCCAAAGCGAAACCTTCATACCTATTGATACGGAAAAGGCGTTCCGGAATCAGATCAACAGGTCCAAGGGGTATGCGGCCAGTGGCTAATTGACCGATAAATTTGGACAATAGATTGAGTTGTCTTTTTTCTTTTTCGGGCATGTTCTCAAATCTGCGGTAGGTTTGGTATTCCCGGTAGGTCAAAGAATCCAACCTTAGCTTTTCCCATTCAAAATTCCTGTTATTGATATCCATAACCAAACTTACCGGATTGAACTTCTCATTATTGGGAAGTGTGTTGATTTCAATATTATTGATAAACATTTGGTTTTTAATCAGGAGGTTTTTTTGCTCAAAACTATTGTCTGTGGTTCTAAAGTTTGCGTTGATTTGCTCTGGGAACCAAAAATTCCCATTCCAGGAATTTTTTTGCTGCATTTCAAATGTCAGTGCCAAAGTACTGTCTGCAGGTGTGAGGGTCATATTTTCCAAAGCAAACTGTTTCCCGGAGATGTAAAGTAACCCTTTAAGGAGCTGAAAAAACTTCCCTTTTTTGGGTTGGTAAGAAATGATATAAGTTGTATAGGCTTCTTGTTGGATACTATCTTCCAGGTAATAATTGTATTTTGACAGACCATCCTTGCTTAAAGGATTTAGATAAGGGGTTTCTAGAATATTAAAATGATTTTCATAAAAAGAGAAGGGTTGAAAAGTGCTTGCGGCTAAGGCAACTAATGGGTTGTCAATCCCGGATATTTTACTGGCCTTAACTATTTCATTTATTTTTCCTGGTTTTTTGAATTTAACTTCAGAGAAACTTTCCGCCATAAATAAATGGCCTCCTTCCAAATAGTTCAGGTTAGGATCATCGTAGTCGGGAAATTCATTCAAACCCTCAAAGGACAATACAGTTTTATGATAAGCTTCAAACTTATAAGAATCAAGTTTTCTTGGGTCATTAATGGGTTTTTTTTCAATTGCCTTTTTAATGAGCGCTAAGGCGGGATTTTCTCCGGCTTCCAAAACATACTCACCTAGTACTAATGTTGATGGATTTAGAAAAATGTCAGCATTCACCTTTAATTCTATCAATGGGATGGTCCGTTTTTCATAGCTAACATGGGAAATAATGACAAGGCTATCTTCCGGGGATGGAAATAGTCTATACCATCCTCTTACGTCGGTTATCGCTCCTTTTTTTTGGTTATTACCAATGAGTTGAATATTGGCAAATGGAACCGGTTTAGATGTATTTTGATCTAATATATATCCTTCAATTGAAAGATTTTGGGCAGATAGGAAGGAAAATTTTAATGCGCCAGTAAAAAGAAATAACACCGCCAAATAGTATTTCATATTGAAATAAATTTCATTGTCCTATAAAGTTAGTACTTAAACGAACATGGAAGGGTTTTGGGATTTTTACAAGTGAAGAAATTAAGTGTTAACCAAAATGAAAACTGTTTAGGCAAATTTTTAAACCTTAAAATAAATTTTAAAAATATTTCATTGGGCGTTCACCAATAAGTTTTCAAGGAAATCCCCGACATAATAGGCTACCAAAGCTGCTACAATTCCCAAGACCAGAGTTTCAGAAACACTTTTTAGGATATTGGTTTGATTTACGAAACTTTTTAACCAGCCAATAACTACAAAAGCAATACAAGTGAAAGTACTGGTCCAAAAAAAGGTGTCTATAGTAGTTTCTTCAAAAAAATCATAAACATATACTACCAAAGGAATAAATCCTACAACAATAAAAGATATCAAAGTGGCCAAGCCGATCTTAAATGGGCTTTTGGAGTCAGGAATCATCTCCAACTCATTTTTCATCATTTCATCTACCCAACGGTCCTTATCAGAAACGATGACATCCACTACATCCTGAAGTAATTTTCCTTCGAAACCTTTGTTCCTATAGATGTCTTCGACTTCTTTTCTTTCAATTTCCGGTATGGTTTCTATTTCCCAGTATTCAATATTCCGGTGTTTTTTATAATGTTCTTTTTCAGACTTTGCGGATAGATAGGCTCCAACAGACATTGAAAATCCATCGGCGAAAAGGTTGGCAAAGCCAAGGATAATAATGATCGCAGGCTCAAGATTAGCCCCATAGGCTCCTGCTACCACTGCGAAAGTAGTCACAGCGCCATCAATTCCACCATATACGAATTCTCTAAGGTAATTTTGTATACTTGCAAAAGTGGTTGACTCCTGATGTATATTAATTTCGTCCATATTCATAGATTTTCCATTAAAAATCTTTTTACGTTTTCTCCCATAATGGCACGGATTTCTTCATCAGTAAATCCCTCGACCATCAAGGCTTCTACAATCAAAGGAAGACCGGTAATATCAAATGGTACTGCCACACTGCCATCATAATCTGACCCTAAGGCCACATGCTGTATCCCAACAAGATTTTTGACTCTTTTCATGCTGGCTACAATCCCCTTGATTTCATTTTCTCCTACAGCCCTATCAAAAAAAGCAATTCCGATGATGCCGCCTTTGTCTGCAATTTTCCTGATCTGTTCATCGGAGAGGTTTCTTGGAGAATTAAGGACTGCCCTTATTCCTGTATGGGACACCATTACCGGTTTTTCGGAAATCTCCAGAATATCATCAAACATTTTTGGGGAAGCATGTGCCAGATCAATCACCATATTCAGTTCATTCATCCGTTTGATGACCTGTTTACCAAAATCAGTTAGTCCTTCCCCGCTTTCTCCGTGAGCTGATCCTCCCATTTCATTGTCAAAAAAGTGGGAGGGTCCAATTAATCTTACTCCTGCCTCATAGGCTTTTTCAAGGTTTTCAATTTTTCCCTCCAATGCATGGGCACCCTCAATTCCTAATAACCCCCCAATGATATTTTTATTTTCTTTTCTTACTGCAATAAGCCTTTCCAGGTCTTCTTGTGATTTCACAACAATAAACTGACCTTGGAAATTAGAAGAGAATTTTTCAAGCTGATTGGATTGATAAAGAGTCCTCTCTATCAGACTGAACCAATTTGATATAGGCCTTCCTTGTGCCATGTTCAAGAGGGTGATGTTGTCTTGGGTATCAGCACTGTTATGGTCCATGTTTTGACCTTTTGGTGATTTTGATACAATGGTAAAAACCTGTAAGGCCACATTTCCTTCCTGCATCCTTGGAAAATCTACATGACCGACATCTGATCTTTTTGTAAGATCTCTCCCCCACAAAAGGGCATCACAATGTAAATCAGCTACAAAATCCAATGTCTTGAATAAAGCTATCGCTTCTTCTGATACTTCATAGGGTGCTTCTTGTTTTACTGGATTATTGCCTTTTTCTATTATGGGAGGAATAGCCATGGTCCCTATCCAATACAATAGGAAAAGGATGATCAATAGAAATAAGATTTTCTTCATAATCCAGGTTGTTTGGTTATGAATATAAATAAAAAAATTACACAAGTAGGCGTTAATAAAAACCAATAGGAAGTTTTCCAATAAATCAAATTAGAAATTAGTTGATTTCAGGTGGAAAACTCATAAATTGATCGAAAGATTATTTTCCTTTTATAAAATTGTTAAAAAATATTGTAGAGGTTTTATTGTCTTTTCAATTCATTTTTTTAAGTTTAGAAAATTTTGGTAGTGAAAAATGTCAAAAAGTTTGAAAAATACCAAAGTTTATATGGCTATAGTCAGTTACAAATAAACCCAACTTGGGAGTCTTTTACAGAGACTCCTTTTTTTATGCTTAAAATTTGAACCATGTTTTTAATAAATGGCGGGAATTTTCAAAAATTCGGTTAAAAAATAAACCGATTTTCAAAGTTTTGCCATTTTTTGTTCTGGAGTAACTTGGAAAATTGGTTTTGCTGGTAATAAATAAGAGAATTATTAAAGAATTGGTTAAATATTAAGGCTAAAACAAAGAAAATTCCGTTTTATTTGAAAGTTCCAATTATTCTTTATTCTGGTTTATTGGGGGATAGGATTTCTTTTGGATCAGATTTTTTCCAGCACATTCCTGATGTATTCCGCACCTTCTCTGTATTCCTCTGCAGAACTTAAATGTTCCATCATCAAAGGGATTTCCGGGTATTTGCTTAATTCCTGGAGGAAAATTTTATAATTCATTTGTCCTCTTCCAGGGATAACTTCATCAAATTGGGGCATAAATGTTCCTTGTTTTAAAATAAGATCTTTGGCATGACAACTCTTGATGAATGGACCTAATTTCTTGAAACTCACTTTGATTAATTCGCCATTTCTAAAAAATACGGCAGGGCTTGTGACCATATTCACAGGGTCTAGGTGTACTGCAAATGCCTTTCTGTCTATTGCTTTGATCAAACGTAAATAACTTTCAGGGGATTCAGGGGAAATCCAGGGCATGGCCTCCAAAGTAAAATAAGTCCGTTTGGGTTTTATCTCATCAATTATCTTCCTTGTGATCTCCACTATTTGATCAAAAGTGTCTTCTGAGAAATTTTCAGGATGTGGACCGGCCCAGTTTTCAATACTCTTGGAACCGGCAATATTTACACAGCAGTTAGCCCCGATCTCATCTGCCAGTCTTAGTGAAGCAGTACATTTTTCAAAGGCTTCCTTAGCAACTTGGGGATCGGGACTTATGGGGTTGGACCAGGCGCCAACTTCAGCAATAATAATGTCAGCTTTTTTAGCGGTATTTTCGTAAGCCTTGATTTCCTCCAAGGAGGCATTCAGTCCAACAGGGCAATAGGCGGCTCGATATTTAAGTTTTTTCAGTACTGCAACCCAATCATCTGGTGAGTTAAATTTTCAAAAACCGGTCCCCCAAGACGAATATCTATTGACATTCCGGCATAAGTATTTAATGGAAATAATGAAGCCGATATGCCTAAAGTAGTGATTTTGGAAAATTTTCTTCTGTTCATTTCTTTGATTTGACAATTGAAGATTAAGATACGCAATTCAATTTGTGAAAAAGGTTTTTAAATTCAATAAGACTATGTTCTGAACATTTGATTTATAAATGCCTAACCTTTTCCATCTTTATAAATCAGAAATCGAATGAAGAAATTTCAACGTCCTTTCAAGTGCGAGTTTTCCCGATTCATCAAGTTTAAACTGGTATTCGTGCCCTAATTCAGGTTGCTGATTGTCCGGGAAAAACAAAGTATCCAATGGTACATTCAATGTGGCAAGTTTTTCAGCCAAAAGTCTTGATTGAGGTAGTAGTGGATCTTTGTTTCCTGCCGAAATAAAAGTGGGAGGAAAGGAGTTTGTTAGAAAATTCGTGACTGAGGCCGTTTTGGCGTATTCATCATTTGAGATATCTTTTTTATCAAAATATCCCCACATCACTGTCTTGAGGAAAGAACCAAAAGCCCCTTCAGTTTTTAAGTTGTCTATTTCGTAGATTCCACAATACAACAGCAAGCCCTTGAGTTGGTTGGGGTTTATTCCGGGGTCAACCTTTGTGATTTTTGCATATTCAGTACTGGTAATGATATTGGCTGTAGCGGCTGAAATCATAGAACCACCGGAGTCTCCGGCCAAAACAAAGAAAGAGGTGTCGGCATAAAATTTTTCAGGATTGGAAGAAATAAAGGCCAATGCTTTGTTAAGTTGCCGCATGGGGGTTGGGTATTTTCCTTCGGGAGCAATGGTATAATTTATGGATATGGCCAGATAACCTTTGGAGGCCAATATTTTGCAATAATTGCTTAATTGGCTTTTGTCACCTGAAATCAAACCGCCGCCGTGGGCCCAAACAATCACGGGTAATTTTCTCTTTGCTATAACAGAATCCCTATGGAAATAGGCGTCTAAAAATGCATCTTTATCATTTTCATCATATTGTACATCGTTGATGCTGACTATGTTTTCAGGAACAAATTTTTCCAATTCTGAATTGACCCTTATGGCTTCTTTGTTGAAAGCATACCTGATTATCCAAGTAGAAGGATAAGGTGATAACTTGAAAGCAAGAAAAATGACTGCGCCTAATGCCAACAATATGATTAAGGTTCGTTTTAATATGCTTTTCATGATTTCATTTTTTTAATTGTTACACCTTATTGGTCTCAGGCAGGTGGGATCCCTTATTTGATCATTCTTACTAGATATGCGTAAGCTCATTGGGATTTGATCACTTTTTGCTGAGGATTACCCTTCAATAGAATATTCTAAACTTAAAGTAAAGTATTACTTTCAGCTACCTTTTTAAAGTATTCTGCACTTAGTTTAGGGTTTCTTTCCAGCGATTCGTAATCCATGTAAAATAATCCAAACCGGATCCCATAACCGAAGATCCATTCAAAGTTATCCATCAGGCTCCAATGAAAATACCCTGTGACCGGAATGCCTTCACTGGTGGCACGGTGAAGTTGGGTGAGATAGTTTTTCAAAAACATCACCCTGTCGGTATCAATTACTTGACCCTCTTGTGAAAGCTCGTCAGTCGCTCCACATCCATTTTCGGTTATATATATCTCCTTGGCTTTCCATAATTCCATGACGAGTCTGGGTGCCCAGTATAAGCTTTCAGGACTTACCATATGCCAAGGGGAAGCCATTGTCGGATGATGTTTCGCATGTTGGATGAGCTCAAAACCATTTTCGTTATCACCTGCTTGTACATACTTATTGGCGAGGTACACATTGATTCCCACAAAATCCAATGGCCCGGCAATGAGATTTAGTTCTTCCATTGTAAAGTCAGGTGCATCTGGCCCCAAACTGTTTAGGTAATTGTCGGTATATTTTCCTTCCATCATCACTGTCAAAAGCCCCGCATTCAATTCACGGGTTGCTTTTTTGGCAGCTTCTATATTTTCTTTTGTTTCGATGACAGGAACAGCCGTGACGATGTTTTCAGCCACCCCAATTTCCAAGGGGGACTTGGCCACCTGCCTCATAGCTTGCAAACCCATGCCATGTTCCAAAACCGCATTGTTTCTCACCTGAGCCACCTCTTTGATTGGTAATTTTAAACCGGGGGCTAATTGGCCGAGTCCATAACTCAGATCCGTGAAAGAGTAAAATTCATTGAGCGTAAAAAAGTGCTTTACCCGGTCACTGATTTTTTCTGTAACGTAAGCCGCATATTCTGCAAAAGCTTTTGAAGTTTCTTTTGATTGCCAGCCTCCGTATTTATCTTGGAGAATTTGGGGCAGATCCCAATGATAAAGTGTGGCATAAGGTGTGATTCCATTGGCCAGTAACTCATCTATTAACCTATTGTAAAAGTCCAATCCTTTAGGATTTGGAGTACCGGTGGCGTTGGGAAATACACGCGGCCATGAAATGGAAAATCGGTATGCGCCGGAATGGATGGATTTCATCAACTGGACATCTTCCTTGTATCGGTGATACATGTCACATGCAATATCCCCATTGTCATTGTTTTTAATTTTTCCAGGGATCTTGGAATAGGTGTCCCAAATAGATACGCCTCTGCCGTCCTCATTTACAGCCCCTTCAACCTGATAAGCTGCTGTGGCTGTTCCCCAAACGAAGTTATCCGGAAATTTTCTGTTATGACCAAGTTGAGTGTAACTGTTCTGTTCAATGGCAGGTACCTCATTTTTACAGCTTATCAGATTGATTGCCGGTAAAGCAATTGTGGCTGTTGCACCAATCTTGAGAAAGTCTCTGCGGCTACTGTTTTTTTTTGATTCCATAATTCAGATGAATAAAATGTATTTAAGTGAATAAAAATTATCCTACCTGATTTCTCAGAACCCGAACTGTGCCTGAAACCTGATAGATGATTGTCCTCCATAAGGCGTGGGAACGAATCCCAACTGCCCGTCCGGCGCAACTGTTGTTTGGTCTATTGGATTAGATAAATGATTGAATTCTAAAGTAAATCGGACTTTGTTGTTGAAAAAGAAGGGGTAGTAACTGATCCCTGCACCAGGGGCAGCGTAATTCTTTAGTGAATTTTGCGGATCTGGGGTGTTCCCTTTTCCAACAAAATCGAACCTGGCATAAGAGAACCATTGGTTGTCCAGCCAATAGCCCAAAGTTGTATAGAAGCCTTCCCTATATGCATTTTCACCTACCCCTGTTTCGTACCGTTTCCATGTCCGATTGTAAGCAGAGAAGAAGTGGATATTTTCTCCCTGCAGACTAAAATCCATATTGACCTGCGTTCCTCCATTTGCCTCGGTCTGTATGACCTCTTTGTCAAATCTAAACTGATTGCCAATACTGAAGCCCAATAACATGCCTATCGGGAATTTGTCACGCCTCCCCACCATATCATCCCAACGGCCCCAAGTGCCTCCCATGATATTCCATTCTCCCCTTGCTATCAATGCCAAATCAGAGGCTGCAGGAGCAGGGAAATCCCTCCTGCCTCCATATGACCCATTCCCAACAGATGCGTATGTTCTAAATTTCTCACTGGCTACATGTCTCCATTGCAATCCAAATGAGCTCCAAATGGCGAATTCAAAATCCATGGCAGAGAATTCTATGGAGGCCAGATCTAAAGGATACATCCAATCTTCCAAGCTTAATGCCATGAACTGTCTTCCAAATCTCAGCCAGTTTTTATTATCAATATTATACTGGATATAAGCTGCTATTAACTCAAATTTACCTGATGGGTTTACATTTGTCCTTAAGTGGTAATAAAATTTATCAGTTAGATTGCCTTCTAAAAAAGTCCTGAACCTGCCAAGATTATAGCCCAAATCTGTTGAGTTTATTTCATCCGGGGTATTGCTTAGAAAAGCCACATTATACCTCAATTGGGCATAGGCAGAAATATTTAAAGAATATTGCCCGTCTTTGCTTTTGATAAAGAACGGGTGATACAATGAGGGATCAAATCCTGCAGTTTTACTCGTGTCCTGAAATGCACCGGGTTCAACATACCTGTATCTGAATCTTTGTGGGTACCTATCAGCTTCATCTTGGGCATTCACAGAAACTTCAAAAAAAAGGAAAATCATAAATAAGGCAGTCAATTTAGATTTTGTTTTCATGGCCAAATTGCTTTAAATGTGAGCGTAGTGATAAAATCAAGGTGTGTTTGACTTGAAAGTGTAGATGAAAATATTTCTTTACATTAAAATAATATAATAATATATTTAAAATATCGTAGATTATTTTTTATTTAATATTATTTTATTGTTAAATTTATTAATAAGTATATATATAATTTTGTAAATTGAATTTAAACAATTATATTGAATATAAATATTAATTTAAAAAAAATATTATATGTTTTAATGAAAAATTCAAATATTTAAAAAAGTATATTTGTTTAGTTTTATATTTTAATAAAGCAGTAATTATTCCAAAATGAATTTATCATACATGGAAATCTTTTATAAAAAGCCGATTTTAATTTTCAAAATTCTTAATCTTTAAATTCAATGGTTATGAAAACAAAAAGCAGACATTTTGGAATCCTTAAACTGGTATTAATAACAGTTTTTTTAATACCTGTTTCCTTAGGGGCTTTTGCCCAGAGAAAATCATGGACCGACTCTGAATTTAATGCAGCTTTGAAAAATGCTTATGAAAAGTACAAAGACTATAAGGAAGGAGCCAATGCCAATTACATTCCAGAATTGGACAAAGTGGATCCGGAGCTTTTTGGATTGGCTATAGTGACAGTTGATGGAAAGATATTTTCAGCAGGAGACCTGAACACAGAAGTTTCTATTCAGTCAATTTCAAAGGTTTTTACTATGGCTAGAGTAGTGGAAGATTCCGGTGCACTAGAAGTTCTGGAAAAAGTTGGTGTGGACGCAACAGGGATGGTTTTCAATTCCATTATTGCCATAGAAATGAATAAAGGTAAAGAAATCAACCCCTTAGTTAATCCAGGTGCGATTGCCACGACAAGTTTGGTAAAAGGAAATACCTATGATGAAAAGTGGAATATGATAAAATCTACTTATGATGATTTTGCAGGAAGAAAATTGGGTATTGACCAGCCGGTGTATGAAAGTGAAGCAGCTACCAATCAACGAAATCAAGCCATAGCCATGCTATTGAATGCCTATGGAAGAATGTATTTTGACCCCATAGAGACCACGGATATTTACACCAAGCAATGTGCGGTGGCTGTGAATGCCAAAGACCTTGCTATTATGGCCGCCACTTTGGCCAATGGGGGAACTAATCCAGTTACAAAAAAGAAAGTAGTTTCTTACCAAACTGTTGCTCATGTAATCCCTGTGATGGCCACAGCTGGTTTGTATGATGATAGCGGTCAATGGATCTACAACGTAGGATTACCAGGGAAAAGCGGTGTAGGAGGAGGAATTATTGCTTTTTATCCAGGGCAGTTTGGGATAGCAGTCATTTCTCCTCGTTTAGATGCAGCAGGAAACAGTGTCAGGGCACAGGAATCGATTAAGCATATAGTGGCTGAATTGGGTTCAAATCCTTTTTACGTACAGCCTAAAAATTAAAACTGATTTTACAAAGCGGCAGGCAGAGAGAATTCTTTTCAATTTATGGGCTTTTAGATATTGATATGAGTCTATTTATCAATATCATGATTGACCTTTTTCAAAAATGCAATCCAACCTAATCCCTTAAAAACAATGGAATCAACTGAAAATAAATTATATGCAGACAAAAGAAACATTTATTTCTTTTTGATTCTGGGAATTTTTTTTGCTGTTAATTTTCAAAGTTTTGCCCAGAAAAAGGAATACCTTTTTAACGATTCCCATTTCCATCTCACTAACTATATTCAAGAAGGGCCAGGCATAAAAGAATTCCTCGGTTTAATGGGGGATGATGTTGGGAGAGTGGCCTTATTCGGGATTCCATTGCAGCAAACCTGGTCTTTTCAAAATTCAGGGGAATATGCCCCTACATATTATCTGGAATCAGATGCCCCACTGTATTATTATTCATTTACGGATGCTAACATAGCTCTTGAATATTTATCCCTTTCTGAGAGCGACAAGAGAAGGTTTGAACCAATGATTACAGGGTTTAATCCAGCAGATATGTATGCTGGGGACCATATCCGAAGGGTTTTATTATCCTTTCCGGGGGTTTTCACAGGGATAGGTGAATTTACCATCCACAAAGAGTTTGTTTCACCAAAAGTTGCGGGTGAAACAGCAAGTTTAACCAACCCAGCTTTGGACAGGATTATGGAAATTTGTGCTGAAACAGGTCTTTTGGTGGTGATACATAATGATATTGATATTCCTTTTCAAAAAGATGGTAAAGAGGCTGTATATTTTTCTCAAATGATTGATTTGGTTGAAAGGCATCCAAATACTACAATTATTTGGGCGCACACAGGCTTAGGAAGAGTAGTCCATCCCTTAAGAGATTCAAGAGGAGTAGTTAGGCCTGAAAGGAATCCTAATCATCTGGAATTAATCGAAGAAACTTTGGCTAACCCAAAATACAATAACCTTCATTTTGATATTTCTTGGGATGAAGTTGCAAAATATGTGATATCCAATCCGGAAAATATAGATGCCTCAGCAAGATTATTGGAAAGGTTTCCTGACAGGGTTTTATTTGGGACAGATGTGGTTGCTCCAAGAAATAAAGAGATGTATATGGGTGTTTATGAATTGTATAAGCCTTTATGGGACAAACTTTCTCCATCTACAAGGGAAAATGTTCTTAAAGGGAACTTTGAAAGACTTTTTGATCAAGCAGCTTTAAAAGTAAGGGAATGGGAAAAAGCAAACAAGAAATAATGATTCTTGAAAAAAATACCATATCACTTTCTAAAAAAAAGCTCAGTTTAAATTTTCAATTGGGTTATCCTTCAAAGTTTTCGCAATTTTTTGGTTCTTTTTGATTCTTGTGAACTCAGGTATTTTGTATGGACAAATCCCTTCTAATCCACCTGGAGAAGAAAGGGATCCCAATTTTCATATTCCCGGCTTAGGATTTCAGGTATTTGAAGGTGATAAGGGATCACTTTCCATCAGTTTTTATTCGGTTGTAAGGTACCTTAACCAAAGAAGAATTGATTCCACTTTCACCGACTCCTTTGGAAGAGATTTCAGTGTAAAAAGAAGGAACGATATCCAATTTCAAAAAGTGATGATTTATTTTAAAGGTTGGGTCTATACTCCTAAATTTAGGTATTTGCTGTACACCTGGACAACAAATGTTAATCTTGGACTACCGGCCCAGGTAGTAGTTGGGGGGAATTTTCAGTATGAATTTCATAAAATCCTGAATTTATTAGGGTTGAGAGGTCCCCCGTTGGTTATTTGGCATATCCTACTAATGTAGGGGCAACAGGTTGGGTCTTTATGGCGAATTTGGAGTTTTTCTTTTGATCGAAAGTTGACAGTTTCAATTATACTTCTTCAAATACTACTTAAACCTTAATTTCCCCTTACTTTTTGGAAGGAACATTCAATACACCATCCTGAATCATCCTGTCCACAACGACAGTTGCAAAGTCAAGCGCTGCAGATTCTATATTTCCAGGGTTGGTAGTTTCGGATTGGGCAGACCAAACCATATCCCCGGATTTTGCATCGAACAACTTGATTTCGATAAAATAGGATTTGTCAGTGGTATAATAACCAGGGCTATAGGCCATGGCTCCATATGCACCATAATATCCCCTGAATCCGTAGCCGGCCATAGGATAGGCTGTTCCTTGAACATACCGTGTTTCTGAGGTCTGATCAATCAAGCCCATAGTCAGCAAACCGTCATTATTTCCTTGTTGCATGGCGGTCACAATCTCGTCAGGTTTAACATCTTCTAATTTGCCCCCGGGTTTAAGGGTATTCACGCTGGTTTGTGCATCAATGCCATTTGTTTTAAGAATTTGGGCAATATCTTCTTCAATTGTCTTCCGGTTAATAAAGTTGTCCGACATGGCAAAAACATAAAGGTCTGAATACTTTTTGCTACCGAGTTCCGGATTTTTCCAAGATCCTACAATTTTCGTTGCAGGTGAACAAGAGACTATAACAAATGAGATGGCAAATGCAAATTTTGCCAGAGCGCCTATCTTGGTTTTCATATAATTGTCAAATTGATTTTAGATATCTTATGCTCTAATTTAACATTAATATTTTAATTTTGATAGACGACTCCGCTTAATTACTTTCATGATTTTAAAGAACTTTCATTTTCTAATATTTTTATTTTTTCTCATAGGTGTTTTTGATGTAAATGCCCAGGAAAGAGACACTGTATATCTGAGAAATGGACAAATTATGGTGGGAAAATTAAACAGTATCAATTTGGGCATTATTGAATTTGATGATACTGATCTTTCTCTTCAAAATGTTAAATATCATAAGATCAAAACGATCAGGGCAGTGTCCAGAACTTACAGAATAGAAACAATCGATCAAACAGTTTATTTTGGTGTTATTAAGCCTTCGGAAGTTTTTGGAGAAGTAATCATTGATGATGGGTTCATTGAAAAAGCCTATCCAATTGTTGACATTTACCATTTGGTTACTTTAGAAAAGAAATTTATTAAAAAAATAAAAGGTACGATAGGTGCGGGCTATTCCTACACAAAATCGAGTGATATTGGCAGGACCAATATAGATTGGGATTTAAAATTTACAGAAAACAAATATCAGGTTGATTTTTCAGGTTCCTTTATTTTCACCAACAATCAGGGAGAAAAAACCAGAGACAGGGAAGCCATTACTTTGGCGGGTATATATAATATTTCACCTGTTTTATTAGGAGGGGTTGCACTAAACTATCAAAGAAACATAGAGTTGGGTCTGGCAAGTCGTATTCAGCAGTATTTAGGTATTGGGCGGAGATTTTTATTTAAAAGCAACCTTCAAGGAGCATTGATTTCAGGAGTTGTAATGAACCAAGAAACGCCATTGGAAGGGAGTTCTTCAGGGAATTTGTTTGAGTTACCTATTCAATTCAGGTTAGATTATTTTCATTATTCCATGCCAAACCTTTCTTTTTCCATTGTCCCTAAATATTTCGTGGGTTTAAACCAGGGGGGAAGAAAAAGGTATGATGGGGATACGAGGGTGAATTGGGAAGTTATAAAAAACCTCAATTTAAGTTTGCAGTTTTATTCCAGTTTTGATAGTCAGGCATTGGAAGGAAGCAACACAAACTTTGATTATGGCGTTATATTTAATATTGGTTACAAGTTGAAATAATAATTTTTATAAAATGATTAAAAAAGACATCGAAGGTTTTTCCCCATTGGTCAATCCGGAGGAAGAGGAATTCTTTGCAGGACCTCAGACCAGATGGAAAGAATTTAAATTTATTGTTAAGGTTTTGATTGAATTTATCAGAGGATTTCGAATGTTGCACTTTGTTGGGCCGTGTGTCACCGTCTTTGGTTCTGCCAGATTTGAGGAAAATGATAAATTTTATCAATTGGCAGTACGGGTAGGAGAAAGGCTGAGTAAAATGGGATTTACGGTAATGACAGGTGGTGGTCCAGGAATCATGGAAGCAGCTAACCGAGGAGCAAAAAACGTAGGTGGTAAATCCATTGGCTGCAATATTATCCTACCTTTCGAACAGCATCCAAATCCCTATTTGGATAAATGGATGGATTTCAAATATTTCTTTGTGAGAAAGGTGTTGCTTTCCAAGTATAGCTTTGCCTTTGTGGTGATGCCAGGAGGATTTGGGACTTTGGATGAGTTTTTTGAAGCCTTGACTTTGATACAGACAAAAGTGATGAAGCCATTTCCCGTAGTATTGATGTGCAGCGAATTTCATGAACATTTATATGAATATATCCACCATTTAGCCGATTATGGCACGATTAATAAAGCTGATTTGGATCTGTTTTTGTTAACAGATTCAGTTGAAGAAATGGAAGAACATATCAGAAAATATGCGATTGAGGGTTATGGATTAAAAAGGAAGGTGGAAATAAAGCCTTCACATGTATTGGGCGAAAATTGAATATTTTCATAATTGATTTTTTGAAATAGTATTTTCCAACAAAATTAGAGTGACCAAAAAATTAGGATCAAAGGGATACCAATCAAAACAATTATTGCCTCCAACGGAGCACCAAGCCTTATGTAATCAGAAAAGGAATACCCACCGGGTCCCATTATCAATGCATTTCCCTGATGACCTATGGGGGTAAGGAACGCGCAGGATCCCCCAACTGCCACTGCCATTAAAAATGGATCTGGATTTACACCCAATCCACTTGCAATATTTAAGGCAATAGGCGCCATGAGAACCACTGTGGCCGCATTATTAATAATATCAGATAAAAACATGGTCAAAACCAATACCAGTCCTAATATGAACCAAGGGGGCAAGCTTTCCTTAAAAATTAGAATTTTTTCTGCCAACCAAACTGCACCTCCAGATGTTTCCAGTGCAGTCCCAAGGGGTAATAAGGCACCGATTAATATGATGACAGGCCAGTCAATGGAGGTATAAATGTCTCTAAGGGGAATGACTTTAAAAAGAATTAAAAGTAAGGCTGCAAGTGTAAAAGCTATTTCCACTTTTAGAATTCCGGAGATAATCAATGCCAAGGATAATCCAAAAATGGAAAGAGCCACCAGAATTTTTTTGGGTTGACCTAAATTGATGCCTCTATCAGCTAATGGTAAGCAACCCATCCTGTCAAGGGCTTCATCTATTTTATCACTTTCACCCTGAACCAATAATACATCCCCGTTTTTAAAAGCAACATGGTCAATCCTTTTCCTTATTTTCTGGTTTCTTCTTGAGATGGCCAAAAGATTTATTCCATACCGGTAGCTCATATTCATATTGGAGGCAGTTCTTCCAATGATTCTTGAATTTTCCATGACCACTGCTTCAACCAGTGAAATTTGCTCTGATTCATTCTTTTTATGGGCATGTTTTTCTTTTCCTACCAGCTTAGTATTGGAGTCATCAATAAACTCTTTGATATCTGAAGGGTCTCCCTGTAGAGTGATTATATCCTTTTCCCGAAAAATGAAATTTCTGCCCGGTGCATAAATCATTTGGTCATTTCTAATGGTATTCAAAATTTGAATATTTCCATTGGTGAATTCAAGGATTTTGCTCCTTGGTTCCCCTTTTAATTTAGAGTCTTCTGCAATAACTACTTCAGTGATATAATCCTCAATATTGAATTTATTGGTTTCCTCACCCTGAGGTGATCTTTTTGGTACCAGACGCCAGCCAATAAGGATGATAAAAACCAATCCTATCAAAGTAAGGCTCAAGCCCACCGGTGCAAAATCAAACATGCCAAATTCCTCACTTACATGTTCAGCCCTAAAGCTGGAAACTATGATGTTTGGAGGGGTTCCTATAAGTGTAATCATGCCTCCCAATAAGGAAGCAAAAGCAATGGGCATGAGATAGGAAGATGGGGATTGGCCACTTTTTTTTGCCAAATGGATAACCAAAGGAATGGTCATGGCCAGTGCCCCGACATTGTTCATAAATGCGGAGGCCAGACTTACCATCGCGCAGAGTACAGTTAATTGCAAAGTGAAGCTTAAATCCTTTTCCATCATCCATCGGGCAATCCATTCAATCAGACCTGATTTGGAAAGACCATGGCTTACTATGAGGATCATGGCTACGGTGATTACAGCTGGATGGGCAAACCCGGAAAATGATTCTTCTGCAGGTATTAATCCTGTAATTACCAATAAAAGCAAACAAATTATCGCAACCAAATCATACCTTAGCTTTCCCCATGCAAAAAGTCCAATTGCCAAAATCAATATCCCAAATACCAGTTCTTTTTCCATTTTAACAAAAGTTCCTTTCCCTATCCAAAGGAAACATCCAGAATCATCATCACCACAAAACCTACCATAAATCCAAGTGTAGCCAGGTCAGTGTATTTGTCTCTTTGGGTTTCCGGAATTACTTCTTCCACTACGACAAATATCATGGCCCCGGCGGCAAATGAAAGCGCAAAGGGTAATACATTTTTCATGTATATCATGGAAATAGCACCCAATACTCCTGCAATGGGCTCAACAATCGCAGAAAGTTGTCCATACCAAAATGCCTTCCACCTGCTGGCTCCATTTCTTCTCAAAGGCATAGATACAGCCATTCCTTCCGGAAAATTTTGAACCCCGATACCAATTGCCAAAGCAACAGCTGCTGCTACAGTGGTGCCATCCAATCCCTGAGCTGCGGCTCCAAAAAGGATCCCAATGGCAAGTCCTTCCGGAATATTATGCAAGGTGATTGCGAGCAGCAATAATGTCGATTTATGCCAGGTGGTTGGAAGGCCTTCAGTTTCTGTCTTTTTGAAGTTGATATGAAGGTGTGGAAGAAATTTGTCTAATCCGAAAATAAACAATCCTCCAACAAGAAAACCTACAGCCACGGGAAACCACGGTATTGTTGGATATATGTCCTGTGCAAAGTTTAAGCTTGGATTCAATAAGGACCAAAAGCTTGCTGCAATCATTACCCCACCGGTAAAGCCGAGCATGGTATCAAAAAATGCCCTGTTAACATTCTTAAATAAAAAAACGATAGATGCGCCAAGAGCTGTCATCAGCCAGGTAAAAATTGTTGCGAGAAGTGCTGATTTGACAGGTCCTATCTCGGTGGCTAAAGTTTCTATATAGTCTATCATTACCAAAGGATTTACGCAAAAATATCCAAGTTTTTGATAATTTGATAAATGCTTAGGTTCTATCAATAGGATGTGGCCAAGTTATCCTCCGGCCTTGATATAAATCCAGCCTTGTTCTTGTTTGATTACAAGTTCAAGTATGGCGGAGGGAACAAAATTGGCCAATGGCAAAAATTGGTCTTTATTGAGTTTACGTTGCTTGAGGGTATTTTCGCATACTACAAAATTCACTCCAAGTTCTTTTAAAGTATTCAGTTCTTTGTCAAACCGATTATTTTCCTGAAATAATAAATCTACTCCCATGCCATGGGTAACCACCTCAATTTTAGCATTTGGGGCTGCGGTCAGAACATTATTTAGCTGTCTGAGAAATTTGGTATGGATTTCAGGGTCACCATCTGTTAGTTGAAAAATTATTTTATGCTCAGATTGAGAAGTAACCTGAGCATGTGCCACGTTAAACATAAGTAGCAAAATGAAGAAGGAGAGTAAGTTTTTCATAGTGTTTTGATTTTCAATTTAAAATTTGGCCATTAATGTGAGGATAAAGTTTCTCCCAGGGGCAGAAATGCCTGAACTGTAGGTCCTGTATCTGATATTGGTAATATTTTCAATGCCACCACTTATTGTAAGGAAATTACTGATTTGGTAAATACCTTTCAAATTAAGGGTCGCCCAAGAAGGACTGTAAGGATTGCCGTTTTCATCAATGGCATAAAGTTCCGGTTTTCCTCTTTCCTCCAAGGGCAGTTCATAGTAACTGAAACCTCCGGAGTATTCCGAAAATAGCTGTCCTCTTAATTTTCCTTTCATAAATTCCAATCTGGATACGCCAAAAGTGGGAGGAGCATGTCGTGATGGGCTTGAAGCTCCATCCTCTGTTTCCTCTCTTCCTTTCTGAATATTAAGCTTGGAAGAAAAAGTTAAATGTTTGGAAAACTTAATTTCCAATGCTGCCTGTAATCCAATAATCCTTACAAAAGCAGCATTTTGCAAGGCAAGCACTTTACTCAATTCCCCATCATAAAAGATGCTGTCCTGTCCGTTTAAGGTTGAGGGTCTTCTAACCAGTGCATTATCCAAGTGGGTAAAATAACCTGTCAGGTCTATCATGACATTTTCTTGGATTACCCTGCTGGCGTTCAATTCAAAGTTATAGGCATATTCAGGTTTTAAATACGGGTTGGGAATCAAGACGGTCCCAGGTTCGGAATCAAATACTTTTCCAATATCGTCCACATTGGGCGTCCTGAATCCTGTCGAAAAATTTGTATGGAATATCCAATAATCAGTTGGGGTAAACACCCATCCAAGGTTAGCATTAAATGCTCCCTCTTCATTTTGACTTTTTTCAAAGGGCAGTGGATAAAATTCCAGATTATCCCTGAAATCGGCATTCAAAAGGAATCTATTGTACCTTAAACCTGCTTGGAATAAAGACTTTATTGAAATTTTTTGTTGATAGGAAGCGTAAATGGCATAAGATGCCCATTGGGAATCAGGGTATCTTGAAGCCCCGGGAACAATTTGCCCAGTTTCGATATTTTTGTCAGTTCCTGTCGAAACGACATCATTGATTACACCTTCCATGCCATAAAATATTTTGGCGCTTTTTGAGGGTAATTCTTTAAGGAAATCCAAATTGGCTGAATAAGCATCCACTTGTTCAACTCTGGTTCTCCTGATGGGATTGTTGAAATTCCTGTCTATTCTGCTTTCTTCAAACTTTTGAAAAGCAAGGTTTAGGGTCATTTTATCAAAATATCGGGAATCAGAAGAATGGCTTATTTTAAAATGATTCATCATCCAGATCTGAGGCCCATATTTCCATTCAGCAGATCTTGGGGTTCCATCAGGCCTGTACCGGATCAATCTGTCATATCTTGGAAAATTGGATGTTTCGGAATAATGGAAGGCATATTGGAAATCCCACTTTTCATTAGGGGAAAATCTGATTTTTTGCATTAAATTCAATTGGTCATATCCTGATGGAACCTGGATCCTAGGTTCATTATTTTCAATGATCACATCCTGGTCATTGATTCTATCTACATAGTTATTTCTCAGGAATTCATCAGGTCCTCTTGTGCCCATCTTTAAATCATCAAAGCTATATATACTGACACTGCTTACTCCTGCCCATTTTTCTCCTCCATATTTGATATGCACATGTCCTGTTTTTTCCTTGTTGGCAGAATTCGTCCTTAGCGTGATATTGCCAGATATAGATTCCCCATTTTCTGAAGATACCACTGGTTTTAGGGTCTGGAAACTCATCACGGCCCCAATTGCATCACTTCCATAAATGATTGCCCCTGGTCCAAAAAAAACCTCGGTGTTTTCCATGGCAAATGGATCTAGAGAAATTACGTTATGGAGATTTCCACTTCTATAAATTGCAGTATTCATCCTCACTCCGTCGACAGTATATAAGAGTCTATTGGTGGAAAATCCTCTGATCATTGGACTACCACCACCCTGTTGGCTTTTTTGAATGAAAACTTCTCCTGAGGTACCCAACATATCCGCCGTTGTCTGTGGGTTGAGCAATTCCATATCCGCTCTGCTTATGGTAGAAATTTTGGAAGGAATCTCCTCTCTGTTTTGGTTCCATCGGGTAGCAGATACCACTGCTTGTTGAAGAAAAATGGTGGTTGGAGTTAGAAATAATACAAATCCCTCATGTTGAATTTCTTTGAAGCTTTTAATAAGGGTTTTATATCCATAAAGCCTAATTTCAATTTTTTCAGCATTTGAAAAGGTGCTTAAATCAACTTCCCCTAAGTTATTTGAAATTGCCGTTTTAATAGGTTTTTGGCAATAAACCGTTACAAACTCAAGAGGCTCCTTGGTTTCTGAATCTTTTATTTGAAGCGTTTGAGCATGTAAAAGAAGGGTAGAAAAGGTACACAAAAATGCTAAAATTAGCCTCATGGGATAAAACGGTGTAATTTTTTGACAAATATGGAAAAATACTTTCAGGCATTTTGAAAATTTATTTTGAATGGATTTTTGACAGCGTTAAAAAATTCCTTCAAGGTTGACCTTGAAGGAATTAATGAAGCGGGCTAATGAATTTCAGTTCCTTTAAGCTTTGCCTCTAAGCATCAAGTTCCAGTACATAAATGGAAGGCCATATTTTTTCAAAAGCCACATTGAGTACTGTTCTTTTGAAGTGTCAACAAATTTTGAAATCATGGGGTCACTGTCCCTCACATTATTGTATTTAAACTCCGCAAGCACCATGGAACCGTAACCCGTCACCAAAGGACAGGAAGAATAGCCTTCATATATTTTGGTTCCAAGTTGTTTTTCTTTGATCAGTTTCAAAATATTTTCCACGACCACTGGTGCCTGTTTTCTGACAGCAGCTCCAGTTTTTGCTGTGGGCAGGCCTGCTACGTCACCCAGTCCAAAAACATTTGGATATTTTAGATGCTGAAGGGTATTGATGTCCACTTCCAACCAACCCTTATGAGGTCCTTCCTGGTATACCAAGGAGGAATTTCTAATAAAATCAGGGGCTTGTTGTGGTGGAGCCAAATGTAGCATATCATATTTTAGGGTGATTTCTTTGTCACCTGAAAGACTTTCCTGAAGATTACCGTTAATCAGACTTTCGAGGTTTTCTGCATCAGGTTTGATATACTTGAAGGTGATTTCTTTTTTTTGACCATCAATCTTAATCGGCGCATAGAAAGGTTTGAAATGGATATTTCTTTTTTCAATAATTTTAGTAAGTGTATCGGCAAAATCCTTTACACCAAAAATTACTGTACCTGGCGTAGCAAAAATTACATTTGCTTTATCTCTAATGCCTTTTTTCCTTAGAAAATGCTCAGAAAGGTACATAATTTTCTGAGGTGCTCCACCGCATTTGATTGGGGTATTGGCCTGGGTAAAGACAGCGTTTCCTCCTTTAAAATTCTGAAGCATTTTCCAGACTTTTTTGGGATCGGTATAAACTGAACCCACAAAATCTGTATCCATTGCTTCTTTTAGTCCTGGCAACAGGTCAAAATTCATAACCAGACCAGGGGCAACTATCAAATAATCATAAGTAATGTCGCCTGAGGATTTTGTTGAAACCGTGTTTTTTTCAGGGTCAATTCCAGCGGCATAATCTTTTATCCAATCTACTCCTTTTGGGATATAATCGGCTTCTTTTCTTTCAGTTTTATTAAAATCAAAAGTTCCTGCCCCTACTAAAGTCCAGGCAGGTTGATAATAATGTTTCTCCGAAGGTTCAATCAGTCCAATTGATAAGGATTTGTCTTTTAATTTGAGTTGGGCTGCTACAGTGATTCCTGCTGTGCCGCCACCTATGATGAGTATTTTATAGTGGCTCATGGGTACATGGATTTTTGTTTATAATTTAAATGTAGCTGGTTTTTTATTTAAAAAAGGTGATTTTAATCACAATAAAAAAAGCCCTGAAATATATTCCAGGGCTTTATAATGATGCAATATTTTAATTATCATTTAATGAATCGATATCAACGTCCAAGTCAATCAATTCAGGTGAAATTTCAAGTAAATCAGGAGCTTCTTCTGAATTGACAACTCCTCTGTCAATCAATTCAGCAATCATATCCATTTGCCTGCTCATATCCAGACCATCTGAATGGCCTTGTTGAAATTGCTTCAGGAGTTCATCATCAGAAATATTCGCGTATCTTGACCTTCTTACTTCTTTCAATTTGTTTTTTTGCTCCTCCAGCAATTTTTCTTTTCTTTCAGCTAGCTTAGCCTCCAGGGTTTTGACATATTCATCGGAAAGTGCGCTTCCATAGAAAGGTGTTTCATCTATGGCTACTTTTTCAGTGGTTCCATCTGTATGAACAATAGTAAACTGTTGTTCATCTTCCATGATGTACTCATCACCTGTATCTACATCCACTATTTTTTCTCCTTCATAAAGATATCTTTCTTCAATGCTTTTTTCCTTTGCACAAGACATCAATAAGGTAATACTAAGCAGGATTAACATTGTCTTTTTCATAATTGTCGGTCTTTTGTTTAATATAATGTTTTATTTTCTTTCAACTTCCATTTTTCAAATATTTTGCAGGCTTCCCGGATGGCAACGATTTCTGCATGAGCAGTGGGATCATTGGATTCCAAGATCACATTGGATCCTATACCTATTATTTTCCCATCTTTAACAATTACCCATCCAAAAGGACCTCCTTTGCCCGCTTCCATACCTGAATTTGATAATTCTATGGCCATTGCCATAAAGGATTTTGTTTCTAATCCATAAAAAGATTAGATTAATCAAACTGCTAACAAATAACTAGTCTACGGATTTTGGGCAGTTAGGTTTGGAAATTTTAAAGGAAATAAGAATAAAAATGGCTTTTATTAAAATTAAATTCCGAATTTGTCCTTGAAATATTTAAAAAATTAATTAAAATTTTACAGCATGCATCAAGTCAGCCACTTGTTCATAAACTCCAAAAATGAATCTTTATAATTTTCGCTGACCGAAATTTGGTGATTGCCAATATTGACAACATTTCTTGACACTGAGTCTATATGGTCCAAATTGATAATAAAGGATCTGTGTACCCTCATAAATTTTTCTTTAGGTAAAATTTCTTCCATATTTTTCAAACTGGTTAAAGACAAAATCGGATTGGGCTTGTCTTTCAAATGGACCTTAACATAATCTTTATAGGCTTCCACATGTGTAATATCATGAAGCAGTATTTTTACCAGCTGGTATTCGACTTTTAAAAATATATAATCTTCTTGTTTACTGTTTGTTCCGTTCTTAATGGAACCTTGTTGGGAAAGATTTTCAAAATACTGATAGGCTTTGGTAGAGGCTTTCAAAAACTCCTCATAGCTAAAGGGCTTTAATAGATAATCCATCGCATCTACCTTATATCCTTCAATGGCAAATTGGTTGTAGGCGGTTGTAAAAATAATCCGCGGTTTTTTTTCAGATTTTTTGCCATCCATAATTCTGGCGAGTTCCATCCCGGATAAGTCCGGCATTTGGATATCCAAAAAAACTAAGTCAACCTCATGTTGATTGAGATAGCCCAACGCCTGAATGGCATTGTCAAACTTCGCCTCAAGGGAAAGGAAAGAGGTCTGTTCAATAAATTTAGAGACCAATTCCAATGCCAGGGGTTCATCATCAACCGCAATACATTTGATTTTCATTTTAGATTAAGTTTGAGTACGATCCGGTATTCATTTTCCGGATTGCTATTATCAATATCCAATTGGTAGCTTCCTGGATATAACAAATCCAATCTTCTCATGGTATTGGTAAGGCCGATCCCACTTGAATTCCCTTCAGGTGTTTTCTCATTAGACTTAAATATGGTGTTTTGCGTTTTTAGAGAAAGTTCATTCCCTATTTTATCAATAGAGATCATAATAAAACTCTCTTTCTGCGAGCTGATTCCATGTTTAAAACAATTTTCTATAAAGGGTAATAGCATCATTGGGGCAATTTCTATGTCTTCGATTTTTTCCGGAAGTTTGATGTCAAGTTTTACCTTGGAGGATAATCGCATTTTCATCAATTCAATATAATCACGGATAAAATCAAGTTCTTTGCTTAAAAGTGTGTGGTTTTTTTCAGTTTCATATAATACATAGCGCATCATCCTGCTTAATTTAAGCAAAGCCGCTTTAGCTTTTTCCACATCAATATTGGTCAGCGCATAAATATTATTGAGTGTATTGAAGAAAAAATGGGGATTGATCTGGGCTTTTAGATAGGAAATTTCAGAATTTGTTCTTTGCCTTTCAAGCTCAAATCGGATTTTTTCATCAGACTGCCATTTTTGGACTACAGCTATGCTGGTACTTATTCCAACGGACATGGCAAAAACAAAAATATTGATAATGTCCCAATACCAATTTCTAGGCTTTTCAACATGAGGAACATTGGGTCTAAATGTCTCATGCATAATTTTGGACATGTGGAAATATTCATCAAAGGATACCAATATTAAGGTAAAAACAACACAAGCAATTAGGTTTGTTATTAAAAAAGCCGAAATCCTATTGTTAAACAAAAACTTAGGTATTAAAACAAAATAATTGAAATAGAATGCGATGATCCAAAGAGATAACGTAAGTACTTGTTTGATCCACCACAGTTTCGGCCATTCAATGTCTGAAGAAAACGGTCTTGACAAAATAAAAAATGAACCTATCAAAGTCCACGTCAATATGTGAATGAGGATAGGGATATTTTTTTTTATGGCACCTTCTTGCATTTTTTAATTCAACTGATTTCCAGCAAACTAAAAGAAAATTATGCGGATTATCCAATAGAATCTATGAATAGGCTGTTCTTATCGGCCAAATTCAGGGTTTGATGGATCAAGGTTAAAATTTTTATGTCAGAATTAATACGGTTTGGCAGCTGATTATTAATCTCAATGCTGAATGCTTGGCTTTGCTTCTCCTAAAAAAAAACAAAAATAATTTGAACAAAAGCCAATCAGATTTTCTTTAACATTCTGCCAGTAGGCAAATATGATCGACGAAAGTACAGTATTTAGGGTATTTAGGTGCAAAATGTGCACTTCATTAACTTTATCTTTAGATTTTGGGTATTGGTCGATATATATCCCGAGCTAGTCTATTAGGTTTTTTTTTGAATTCCCAATAGTATTCCTTTGTTGCAGTAAACTATCTACACGAAAGTAAAATTAGAAATAATGAAAATTTTAAACCAACTATTATTTACCGGGCTTTTGATTTTTGGAATTTCCCTTCAGAGTTCATTTGCCCAAACTGAAGGAGCAGAAAAGCCGATTTTCAAAATTTCAGGCAAAATCACTGAAAAGGGATCTGAAGATCCGATACCTTATGCTGCAGTGGCCTTATTGGAAGCTGAAAGTGGAAAAAGTATTGCTGGAGCAGTCGCTGATTTTGAAGGAGAGTTCATCATCACCAATTTCGGAAGCGGGAAATACCAGGTAGTTGTCAGCTTAATGGGCTATGAATCATTTAATACTCCGGTTCTGACCATTTCAGATTCCAATCCTTCCATAAATATTGGGACTTTATCTTTAACCTCAGATGCGGTCGCCCTTCAGGAAGTAACCGTCATGGGGCAAAGGGACCTAATTGAGGAAAAGGTGGACAGAACGATTTACAATGCAGAAAATGATAAAACACTCCTCGGTGGTGATGCAACAGACGTAATGAGAAGGGTACCTATGCTTTCGGTGGATATGGATGGAAACGTCTCAATGAGAGGAAGCTCCAATATTTTGGTATTGATCAATGGAAAGCAGTCTGCCATAGTGGCGACCAACGTTTCTGAGGCATTGAAACAAATTCCAGCTGAAGAAATCAAAGCGATTGAAGTGATTACTTCTCCTTCCGCAAAATATGATGCTGAAGGTACGGGAGGTGTGATTAACATTGTCACCAAAAAGAATAACCTTCAGGGAGCTACTCTAAATATTAACAGCAGTGCAGGTATCAGGGGATCAAACCTAGGATTAAATGCAAGTCTAAAGCAAGGAAAAATGGGATGGACACTGGGAGGATTTGGAAGATCCGGTTATAATATTTTAGGATTCTTTGAAAATAACCAGCTCGTTACAAATGCAGATGGAAGTACATTAAATATCATCCAGAATGCAGATACACGTAGCAACATGTTGTTTGGTAGATATAACCTAGGTTGGGATTATGATATTGACAAATATAATTTCCTTACAGCTTCTGTGAGTTTTGGAGTGAGGAATATGAGGAATAACCAGGATGATCTTTTTACAGAAACCTTTGCAGAAGAAGTTTTGGTAAGTTCATTGTTGAGGGATGTTAATGTGAATAACCTTTCCAACAATGTAGATGTGAATTTCAACTATACCAAAACCTATGAAAAACCGATGAAAGAATTCAGCATTTCATCCTTGTACAGCCAAAATAACCAGACCAATGATTTTATCAACAGTCTTTATAATGGGACTTTTGACGATATCGTGAGTAGGATAAAAAACAACAACCTTGGAAGAAACCAGGAATTTACCGTGCAGTTGGATTATGTGTTGCCAATAGGTTCCGGAAAAGATAAAATTTTAGAATATGGTGCAAAGAATATTTTAAGAAGAGCGCAAAGTGATTTCTCTTATTTTGAAGCAGAAGGTGCTGATGGTGAATTTGTGGAAGTGGATAATCCCACTTTATCCAATGAGTTTAATTATGATCAAAATGTGACAGCTGCCTATACTTCTTATACCACCAATTTCCTTAAAAACTATTCTTTGAAAGCCGGCTTGAGGTATGAATACACCAGCATCAATGCAGATTTTAAAACAGCGGAAAGCGAAACCGAAATTCCTTCTTACGGTTTGTTCGTGCCAAGTTTAAACCTGAGCAGAAAATTAGCAAATGGTAATATGCTGAAAGCAGCATACAACAGAAGGGTACAAAGACCATTCCTTAATTTCCTGAATCCAAACGTCAACGCTGCCAATCCACAGCAGATCAGCCAAGGAAATCCTTTGCTGGACCCTGAATTGACTGATAACTACGAATTGGCTTACAGCACCTTTACCAAAGGAATGACGCTTAACTTCACTACTTATTTCAGAAATACCACCGGGTCTATACAGCCGGTAAGGACTGTACTCGAAGATGATATCATCTTTACTACCTATGAAAATATAGGGTATGAAAAAGCTTATGGAGTTTCCATATTTTCAAATATCAATCTTTCCGGTAAGTTCTCACTCAACGGAAGTATTGATACCTACTATGCAAGACTGAATAATGGGCTGGAAGATCCCTTGTATGCTGCTAGCAACGAAGGTTTTGTGGTCAGTGGTAGGTTATTTGCAAACTACTCATTGCCTAAAAACTGGCAATTGCAGGCTTTTGGATTTGCAAGAGGGAGACAGGTCCAATTGCAGGGTTTTGGAGGAGGATTTGGAATGTATAGTCTAAACATTAATAAGCAGTTCAATGAGAGAAGAGGTAGCATAGGTTTTGGAGCTGAAAACTTCTTTACCAGTGTATTCACTATTAAAAATGAACTGCAGACTCCTACCATCATGCAGCAAAGCACCATCGGAATGAGAAATATGAATTTCAAAATCAATTTTAATTATAGGATTGGAAAACTCAGCATGGAGCCTTCCAGAAGGAAGAAAAGAGGGGTGACCAATGATGACATCAAAGAAGGAGGGGATAGTAATGGAGGGGCGAATATGAACAATAATTAATCAACATAGATTGTTTACTAGTGAAAACCGCATGGCATTAGCCGGCGGTTTTTTTATGTTCCTTGACATTAAAAAAGCCTATCAGGATTTTTCCTGGTAGGCTTTTTGGATTGGAATTGAATTTAAGTCTATTTTAAACTTCAATAAATCCCCATTTCCGAAATCCCAATTATTTATACATCACTTGCTTTACTGCTGCAATAGTTCTTTTTACATTGGGCAGGGTTGCTTCAATATAAGTTGGGGCATAACTCAATGGGACATCCATAGAATTTACCCTAATTACAGGAGCGTCAAGATAATCAAATGCATTTCTTTGTAAATGATAGGTGATTTCCGAAGAAATAGCAGCAAGTGGATTTGCTTCTTCTACAACTACACATCTGTTGGTCTTCTTAACCGATTCTACACAGGCTCCATAATCGATAGGGCGGACAGTCCTTAAATCTATTACTTCTGCTTCAATCCCCTCTTTTGCCAATTCCTCCGCAGCTTCCAAAGCAACCTTCATCATTTTACCAAATGAAATAATAGTCACATCTTTACCCTTTCTTTTGATGTCAGCTACACCGATAGGAAGGAGGTATTCTGCCTCAGGTACCTCTCCTTTGTCTCCGTACATCAATTCAGATTCCATAAATATGACAGGGTCATTGTCTCTGATGGATGCTTTTAACAAACCTTTGGCATCATAAGGATTAGAAGGGACCACCACTTTTAGACCAGGGGTATTGGCAAACCAGTTTTCAAAATTAGAAGAGTGCGTCGCTCCTAACTGACCGGCATTTCCAGTGGCACCTCTGAAAACGATAGGAACATTATAAGCACCCCCTGACATGGCCAGCATTTTTGCAGCGGAATTGACAATTTGATCAATTGCTACAAGGGAAAAGTTAAATGTCATGAATTCAATGATAGGTCTTAACCCGTTCATCGCTGCACCTACACCAAGACCTGCAAAGCCAAGTTCAGCGATAGGGGTATCAATAACCCTATCAGGTCCAAACTCATCCAACATACCTTGGGAAACTTTATATGCCCCATTATATTCTGCCACTTCTTCACCCATGAGAAACACGTTTTTGTCGCGTCTCATTTCTTCCGACATGGCTTCTCTCAATGCTTCTCTAAATTGAATAGATCTCATTATAAACAATATTTTCGCCCGTAAAAATAGAAACTAATCCCTCAAATGCAAAACCGGATTTGGTTATGCATGGGATAATTTGATTAATCTTTTATCAAATTCAATTGTTGGTTTTAAAGGGGATTTATTCGGGTTTTTTCAACGGTTTACCGGCGGCGACCCAATTATTAAGCCCTCCTTCCAACATGTATACTTTTTTAAATCCCAGTGCTTTCATTTTTTCAGTTGCAGGGATAGTCCTTTTGGCCGAGCGGCAATAGACATAATAAGTTCTGTTTTTATTCAGTTTTTTGATCTCTTCTTCGAAATTATCACCAAGGAAATTGATAAATTCTGCTCCTTCAATATATCCTTCAGCAGTCTCTTCCGGGGTTCGGATGTCAAGTATCACATTTTTTTTCTTTTGGTGTGCCTGTATATCGAATTGTTCAGGGCTAAGTTTTGGGGCTCCTTCTTGTGCAAATACCTGATGGGTAAACGTCACTGTGAAAATGATCACAAACAGGAGGATTGATTTTTCTAATTGAGGATTGATTTTGTACATTTTAAATTGATTTTTACCTGGTATAATAGTAACTATGGGTATTACAAAGATAAATATTATGCTAGTTTTTTTCTTGAAGGAAAGATTCTTTTAAGTTTTTCAGGTGAAATAACGGAGAAAAAGGGATTGAACTAGAACTTTATGGAATCAAGAAGTTTACCTGAATTATTGCCTTATTGGTGACCAATGTTGGAAAAAGTAGATTTTCTTTAGCACTAGAATTATTAAAAAATGGTAAAAATTGCCCTGATTTCAGATTCCCATGGGTATTTGGACCCCACTGTAATTGCACATCTGCAAGGGGCAGATGAAATTTGGCATGCTGGTGATATTGGGGAAATTGAAATGCTAAAGAACTTGCCTAAAGGAAAAATATTAAGGATTATAACCGGCAATATTGATGACCAGCAGGCGAGGCAATTGTATCCTGAGGAAGAAATTTTTGAGATTGAAGGGATTAAGGTTTATATGTTGCACATTGGTGGCAAACCTCCATCCTATGCAAAAGGTGTCAAAGCCAGGATTAAGTCCCTTGGTGTCCAATTATTTGTTTGTGGACACTCCCATATATGTAAAGTGGAATTCGACAAAAACCTCAATTGTCTGTATATGAATCCGGGCGCTATAGGACAACAGGGTTTTCATGTGATGAGGACCATGTTGCTGTTTGAAATAGAAAATGGTAAAATAAAAAATCTCCGGGTGGTGGAATTGGGCAGAAGGGGAAAATAAAAAAGGCAACGCTTTCCGATGCCTTTCTTATTTCTTTCAAGAGGGGAAAGGATTATTTATCAAAGCTTTTTTTAAGCTCTTCAATATCTACATTCTTGATTACCGGCTTGGCGCTCAATTGTTTGATTTTGATAACCCTTGTATTTTGACCTTGCCTCTTTCTTCTCAATTTTCTTTTTAAAGTCGTAACAGCCATCGTCTTATCTGTTTATGTTATCTGAAATGAAGCGCAAAATTAAGATAAAATTTTGATTTTACTTAACTTCGGGCAAAATTAAAATTCAGCATGTCCATTCAAAAACCAACTTTGCCGAAAGGAACCAGGGATTTTGGTCCCGTTCAGATGGCAAGAAGAAATTTTATTTTAGATACCATTAAAGACACTTTCAAACTTTTTGGTTTTCAACAATTGGAAACCCCGGCTATGGAAAATCTCAGTACCCTTACGGGAAAGTATGGAGATGAGGGGGATCAATTGCTATTTAAAATCTTGAATAGTGGGGATTTTCTAAAAAATGTACATGAGGAGGATTTAAATAAAGGAACTTCTTCTGTTCTTCCAAAAGTTGCTGAAAAAGGCCTTCGTTATGACCTGACGGTACCTTTTGCCAGGTATGTGGTCATGAACCGAAATGAGATTACTTTCCCTTTCAAGCGTTTTCAGATCCAGCCGGTATGGAGAGCTGACAGACCCCAAAAAGGAAGGTATAGGGAGTTTTATCAGTGTGATGCTGATGTGGTCGGTACAGATAGTCTGCTCTGCGAATTGGAAATTATTTTGATGATCAAAAGGGTATTTGGAAAACTTGGCCTTACCGATTACAGTATAAAAATTAATAACAGGAAAATCCTTACCGGTCTATCTGAGGTGATAGGAGAAAAAGGCAGAGAGGGGGAATTGTGTGTGGCCATTGATAAATTGGATAAAATCGGATGGGAAAAGGTCAAAGAAGAGCTTGGTCAGAGAAATTTCACCAAAGAATCCATTGAAAAACTCAGTCCAATAATTGACCTACAAGAAGGAAACCATGCCAAACTGGAATTTTTAAAGTCTTTTCTTGCTGCCTCTGAAACAGGGAAAAAAGGTATTGAAGAACTGGAATCGGTTTTTGAATTGCTAAGCACCTATGGCGAAACTGAGGCAAATGTGGATTTCGATGTGGTTTTGGCACGTGGACTTACTTATTATACAGGCGCAATTTTCGAGGTGAAGGTTAATAATGTGTCCATTGGTTCTGTAAGTGGGGGAGGCCGTTATGATAACCTGACAGGTGTTTTTGGTTTAGAGGGAGTATCCGGAGTCGGATTTTCATTCGGTGTGGATAGGTTATATGATGTGATGGAAGAACTGGGTTTGTTTCCCGAGGAGAATATGGAAAAAACCAAGGTTCTGATCACATACTTTGATGAAAAGGGTTTTACTTATGGACTAAAAATTTTAAATCAATTGCGGAAGTCGGGTATTTCATCGGAATTATATCCTGATGAATCCAAAATAAAAAAACAATTGACTTATGCCGATAAGAAGCAGGTGCCCTATGTAATTATTTTGGGAGATGAAGAGATACAGAACAATTCTGTAAGTCTTAAAGATTTGCAGTCAGGTACCCAGGAAAGTTTAGATTTGGATACCCTTATTGCAAAAATGAAATGAAAGAACAAAAATAAACAGTCATGTGAATTCCACCTCAAGAATTGAATTTTAAAATTATTATTTTTAGCGTAATGTTGGGGTATAATTCCTAAGGTGGGTCCAAACCTAATGATCAATCAACTTCCAAAATGGCATTGATCGGAATGTAGATGTCTGATTTTAAACATACAAAATCAGAACCAACCGCCCATACTGTGGTGTTTACCTGATAAGATTTTTCATCAGCAGTTTCAAAGGTGATGTTGACTTTGCTTTTCAGTAAATTGCCTAAAGCTTGGGCTCGCATCAGGTCAAAATTCCTTCTTCTTTTTACCATTTCATCATGGAGAACTTCTCTTTTGCAGAACTTAAGATCTTTGATCTGTTCTTTCTGGATTATTTCAATTGTCTTCATATAAGGTTTGGCTTTTTGATTTAAGTGGTACCGTATCAATCGATTTATTTTGTATAAGGTTTCAACTTTGTCATTAAATTTTTTTATTATTCGTATTAGCGGTATTTAATTTTTATAAACGGGAATAACCATAATTTTAATCTGTGAACTGCCCAAATGGAAGTGAAAGTAAATCACTTATATTTGTTGCTACTAAAATGAATTTCTATGTTTGATTTTATGAGTATCATGAATAAGGTGAAGGAAGCCCAGGCCAAAGTAAAAGAGGCCCAGGCAAGATTAGTTCACCTGAAAGCAGAAGGGGAAGCGGGTGCTGGGATGGTGAAAGTTACGGTAAATGGTAACAGAAAAGTAATTTCAATAGAAATGGATGATTCTCTCATCAATATGTCCGATAAAGAAATGTTGGGGGACCTTATTGTAGCTGCCACAAATAAAGCCATGGAAGAAATTGAGGGTTTGATTAAATCTGAGATGAAAGCGGCCACTGATGGCATGATGCCCAATATTCCAGGAATGGATTTTGGCAATATTTTTTGATGCAGAAAGCAGCTATAGTAATATTGAATTATAATGGTGGGGAGACTTTAAGGAAGTTTCTCCCTTCAGTTATCCGTTATTCCAAATTTCCAATAATCATTGCGGATAATGCCAGCGAGGATCATTCATTAGAGGTATTGGAGAAATTTCCAGAGGTTCAAGTCATAAGGTTAGATAAAAACTATGGGTTTGCTGGTGGATATACCAGGGTATTAGAATCCTTTAAAGGTAATTACCAATACTACATATTATTGAACTCGGATGTGGAGGTGACAGAAAACTGGGATTCTGGCTTAATTGATTGGCTGGATAGTCATCCTGATGTAGCTGCCCTTCAGCCCAAAATTCTTTCTTACCCAAGACCGGATAATTTTGACCATGCCGGAGCTGGAGGAGGTTTTTTGGATGTTTTTGGATACCCCTACTGTAGGGGAAGATTTTTTGATCACATAGAAAAAGATGAGGGCCAATATGATGATGATTTAATGGTTGATTGGACCTCAGGAGCCTGTATGGCTATAAGAGAAGAGGCCTTTCATAAGGGAAAGGGCTTTGACGGTGATTATTTTGCCCATATGGAAGAAATTGATTTATGTTGGCGCTTGAGAAGAATGGGTTATTCATTGTACTACACAGGTTCAGTGAAAGTTTATCATGTAGGTGGGGCTACTCTTTCTCCAAGTAATCCGCAGAAAACCTATTTGAATTTTAGGAATAGCCTTTTGACTCTAAGAAAAAACCTTCCCAATCTATATTGGTCAGCTATCTATATTTCCAGAATTTTTCTCGACATGCTTGCCTCTACAGTCTTTTTTTTTAAAAATGAGAAAAAGCATTCCAAAATGATTATTAAAGCACATTTGGACTTTTTGAAAATGCATAAAAAGTATGAAAAGGAACTTGGACCAAGAATCCCGCCAAGAGGGAGGGTAAGGTTCCTTCTTTGGAACTTTTATATTATGGGCAAAAGAAAATATACAGAAGTTTAATCAAATAAGACAGGATTATTCATCTTCCTTAAATATTTCCTAACTTTCATCATCATAGCCATGCTCACATAAAGGATAATGGGTGAACCTAAGGTGATGAATGAGCTATAGATGAAAAATAAACGGATACTATCGATGGGGAAATTTAATTTCTCGCCCAGTTTGGAACATACTCCAAAAGCTCTTTCTTCGAAAAATAGTTTTATCTTGTTCATGATAGTTGGTCTTAGTAAGAAGGTTAAATGTAACAAATAATTTCTAATAATTTCAATAATCTATTTGTGTGCCAAATGTTAAAAAGATCAGGTTTTTATTTAATTACACTTATATATATAGGGGTATTTTATGCCTGTAGCCCAAAAATCAACCAGTTTGAAAAACTTTTGGATGGAGTTTATGCCAAACCGGAAGTTTTGACTTTGCATAGGGATTCTGTCAGGGTTAGCATACAAGGGGCTTTACCTTTGGCTTATCTTACAAAGGAAACAAAAATTCATTTTTTTCCTGAATACCAATATGGGGAGGGGGCATTAAGGTTAGGTAAACTCACTCCTTTTGATGGGGAATATGTGTTAAATACCGTACAGGTAAGATTGGATGAAACCATTGTTTTTCCCTATCTCCAAGGAATGGAAGAGGGTAGGCTGGTGATCAAAGCCCAGGTGGAAAGAGAAGGGAAGTCATATTCTGTACCCGAAAAAACGGTAGCCAAAGGATTAAATACAGTCCCTTTGCTTGCAAGATTGGGGCAAATTACCCCGGATGAACCTATACCTGATTTGGGGATTTACATGACTGCGGATTTTTCAGGAATCAATACCACGGAGTCAAGGGAATTTGCAGTCCCTTTTGTCCTTGGGAAGGACCAACCTGTTTCCAAATCCCTTCCTGCTTCTTTAAATACCTTAATTGTAAGGGGAGAGCAGGGTATGGCTATTAGAAAGGTAAGGGTTACGGGGTTAGTTTCTCCCGAGAACCAGGATTTGGCTGATCCAAACCTGGCCTCCAAAAGGTCAGATGCCATGAAAACCATTCTGGAAACATTTCCAAACCTAAAGCCAATAGGGATTGAACAAAACTATAGAAGGAATGATTGGTTTGACTTCAGGTTATTATTGGGGGAATATCAAGGAATAACTGCTAATGAAAAGGAGGAATATTACAATATCATTTTAGACCGTACGGATTTTGAATCCCAGTTGAGGAAGATGAGGCAACTCAAAACCTTCAATAAGGTCAACAGGGATATTTTTCCAAAATTAAGAGCTGTAAAGGTGTCATTTATTTTGGAAAACATTAGATTTTCAGATCCTGAGATTGCCGCAAGTGTTTACCGATTGTTGAAAGAAGGTAAATCTTTGGATGATTTTACAAAGGAACATTTGATATATGCAGGACAAAAATCACCAAGGCTACATGAGAAGGAAGCCATTTATCTTAAGTTGACAGAAATTTTCCCTTCAGAACTATCCTTCAATAATTTAGGTGTGGTTTTCCTGAATCAGGCCCAAAGGGAACTGGATCTTTCCTCTAAAAATGTTTTGATCAGTAAGGCAATCTCCATGTTTCGCCAGGCCAATAAAATCCGGATTACTTCGGTATCGATGCATAATTTGGGGAGAGCATTGATTTTAAGAGGAGATTATTTTGATGCTTATGTGGCAATCTCAGAAGCATCGGCTTTGGAGAGAAATGAGACGAATGAATTTTTAAGAATGAATGAAGGTGTTAGAGGGGCTTTGGACATCATAAATGGAGATTACAAGTTGGCTACCATCCGTCTGAACAGGGCACCTGAAAATGAAATTAATCTTTTTAATAAGGGCCTTGCTTACTTTTTAACAGAGGATTTACTGTCTGCCTCGGTAGCATTTGAGGAAAGTGTTCAGGTCAACAGGGAATTTGGTTATGGGTTTTATGGTTTGGCCATGGTGGCAGCTGAAAGCGGGGATAAAGAACGCCTGTTTGAAAACCTAAGAAAAGCCGTGGAGAGGTCAGAATTTCTTAAAGGAAGGGCCCTCCATGATATATTGTTTTCCAGCTATCAAAATGATCCTGAATATTTGTCTATTTTCAAATAATAAAAAATTGGTTTAAAAGGACATATCCATTTATGATGAAAATCACATAATGTTTTTTTGAAAAAAATTTTTGTATTAATGTTAATTCTCCTAAATTGGATGCTGTATAGTGTGAATACACTATTTTAATTTAAGTAGTGCTTTGATTGCCAAATATTAATTGGCTTTTAAGGTGAAAAATAATTGTAAAAATTAACGATAACCCAAAATCTCATTGCCTATGGCCCAATTCAACAATTTTTATACAGAGTAACAAAATCGTTTTAGCAGTGCAAAATTAAGACATTTCAGAGGATTCTCTCGAGATGGTAGATGCAGTTCAGACTGTCAAGGTATAATCAGCAATAGAAAAACAGGATTAAAAATCTATGCAGACTATTGCATTTATTTTGCAGATATTCGCAAACGATTGCATGATTATCAAAAATTAATTGCTTTCAAACCTTATCAATTAATAATTATTACCCAATCAATCTATGTTTATGGAAAAACTCTACAAAAGTCTAAGCGTACTAGTATTACTCTTAGTGCTTTCGAGTGCCACGGTGATGGCACAAAGAACAGTTACCGGTACCATCCTGGATGAGTTCGGGGACGGGTTACCCGGTGTAACTGTTTTGGTAAAGGGTACCACAACGGGAACTGCTACGGATATTGATGGAAAGTATTCTGTCAATGTTCCGAACAATGATGCTGTTTTGGTATTCTCTTTTATCGGTTACAGGACTGTTGAACAAACAGTAGGTAACCGTTCAGTAATCGATCTGTCAATGGCACCTGATGAAAGACAATTGACTGAATTGATCATCACAGGTTATACTATTGATAGCCGTCGTGAAACAACCGGTTCGGTTTCTACTGTAAATCCAAGAGATTTACAGATTATCCCAACAGGTAACATTGAGCAAACCCTACAAGGTAGGATTGCGGGTGTGACAGTTGTAACCAACGGTCAGCCTGGTACCACTTCCCAGATCAGGGTACGTGGTTTTGGTGCATTTGGTGGTAACCAGCCTCTTTATATTGTGGATGGAGTGCCTGTTGAAAACACAGACTTCCTTAACCCCGATGACATCGAGTCTACCACAGTATTGAAAGATGCAGCTGCAGCTTCCATCTACGGTGCGAGAGCGGCAAACGGTGTAATCGTATACACGACCAAAAGAGGTAACAAGAAGGCTCAGAAATTGAGATTTGACTACAATGGTATGTTTGGTTTTACCGATCCTGGAAAAGGACTGGACATGACAACTCCTCAGCAGTATGCTGACATCACTTGGTTGGCGGAAACCAATCAGGCTAGAATAAGTGGTCGTCCACCAGCTTACGGTCACCCACAGTTGGGTAATGGCACGTCTCCAGTATTGCCTTATTATATCAACGTAGGTGGTGCAGCCGGTGTGCCAGGACCATTGACACCTGCACAATTGGAAGAACAAAGGGCATTGTATAATATTGATCCCCGTAGAGGTCCTGTACACCAATTGGTAAGGGCCGCCACCGGTGAAGGAACAGATTGGTATGAGGCCATTACCAGAAGAGCGCCTATTTCAAGACATTCTTTAGGTTTCTATGGTGGTAGCGGAACCAGCCGTTTCTTCTTAGGTTTGGGTATTCAGGATCAGGCAGGTATTCTGTTGAACAATGATTTCAGAAGGATCAGCTTAAGAGCAAACTCTGAACATGATATCGGATCCAGAGTTAGAGTAGGTCAAAACTTCCAGGCGACTTACCGTCAGGTTTTAGGACAAACTGGTGGTAATGGTGGTCAAGGTGTATCAGGTGATGAAAACGATATCCTTCAGGCTTTCCGTATGCCTTCCATGATTCCGGTTTATGATGAATTCGGCGGTTGGGCAGGTACTGCTGCAAGAGGTTTCAACAACCCAAGAAACCCGGTAGCCAATAGAGATGGATTAAGGAATAACACTAATTTTAATGCCAATGCTTTCGGTAACGTGTATGCAGAGGTGGATATCATTGATGACCTGACTTTCAGAACCTCTATAGGTGGCCAATATGATAACTTCTATGGTGTAGGATATTCCAGATTGCAGTATGAAAACTCTGAAAATAACTCTGCATTTGGTTACAATGAATTTTCAGGATATGTGATGAGGTGGACTTTTACCAATACTGTCCAATATAAGAAAACCATTGACAGACATGCATTTGATGTATTGTTAGGCCAAGAAGCCTTGAATACAGGTGCTGGACGAAACATGAGTGCTTTGGGCCAAAATCCTTTCTCTGAAGACCCTAACTTCATTACTATTTCCAACTTGCCTGTACCTACAAGACAGGTAAACAGTAGCCAGTTTAAAGGGGTTAACTTCCTTTCATATTTTGCAAGGGTAAACTATACCTTGGATGATAAATACCTTTTCAGTGCCGTGGTTCGTCGTGATGGTTCTTCCAGATTTGGTCCAAATACCAGATGGGGTACTTTCCCTGCCTTCTCTGCAGCATGGAGGATTTCTTCCGAAGGTTTCATGGCCGGTGCCACTTGGTTGGATGATTTGAAAATCCGAGGTGGTTGGGGTCAAATGGGTAATTCCAATAACGTTGATCCAAACAACCAATTCTCCCTATTCGGTGGTGATGTAGGTGCTTCTTCCTATGATATTACTGGATCAAACAGTTCTGCCGTAATCGGTTTCAGAAGAACTAGGATTGGTAACCCAAATGCTAAATGGGAAACTGCTGTAACCAAAAACATTGGTTTTGATGGTACTGCATTTGGAGGTAAATTAGATGTAATCATTGATTTCTGGCAGAAAGACACCAAAGACTTATTGTTCCAAGTGCCAATTCCTTCTACAGCAGGTTTCAACGCTGCTCCTCCTTCCGTGAACATCGGAGAGATGTTGAACAGAGGTGTTGACTTCTTGGTAGCTACCAGAGGTAATCTAGCCAGAGACTGGACTTATGAATTGCAGGTAAATGGTGGTTTCTTAAAAAATGAGATTGTTTCGTTGGCCCCAGGTTTGGATTTCATCACCAACTTCAACCCTTCATTCAGAGGTATTCAGCCAATTAGAAACCAAGTTGGCCAGCCATTGTCTTCTTTCTTTGGTTATCAGGTTGATGGATTGTTCCAAAGTGCTGAGGATATTGCCAACCATGCTACTCAGGATGGAGCAGCCCCAGGAAGATTCAAATACAGAGATGTGGACGGTGATGGTGTAATCACTCCTGAGGACAGGGTGTTTTTGGGTTCTCCTGTTCCTTCATTCTCTGGAGGTATGAACTTCACAGTAGGTTACAAAAACTTTGATTTGTCTGCTTACTTCTATGGTACTGCAGGTAACAAAATCTGGGCTCAGTGGAGATGGTTTACTGACTTCTTCTCAACTTTTGAGGGTGCAGCTATTTCTTCCCGTTTGTTAGATTCTTGGACTCCTCAAAATACCAACACTAATATACCTGTGGCAGATAGGCAAAGTACCTTTAGTAGTTCTAACGTCGGAAACAGCTACTATGTAGTTGATGGTTCTTATTTGAGGTTACAAAACTTGACTTTGGGTTACACCATGCCAAACAGTCTGCTTCAGAGATGGAGATTGGAAAGATTGAGAGTATTTGCTTCTGCAAACAACCTTTTCACTATTACAGGATATGATGGCTTGGATCCAATGGTTGGTGGTAACGTAGATTTAGGTTTCGGTATAGATGTGGGTAACTATCCTGTAACAAGAGGTTATACTTTTGGTTTGAATTTGAATTTCTAACCAAACAATCTGTCAAACATTCTGTTTAAAAGAAAAATTTCATAAAGTTATTATCTAAATATGAAAAGATTTAAAATTCAAATTGCAGCCTCACTAACAGCAGGATTAATGTTGTTTGCAGCAAGCTGTTCTGATGACTTCCTGGAAGTACCAGCTGTAGGTCAGTTATCTGAAGCCCAATTGACTTCCTTGGAAGGTCTAAATGCTGCTTTGGTTGCTGCCTATTCACAGGTAAATGGTAGATTTCAGAGATTGGCTTCTCCTTCCAACTGGGTATGGGGAAGTATTAGAGGGGGAGATGCCAATAAAGGTACTGACCCTGGTGACTTTTCCACGATCAATCCTATTCAAAGGTTTGAGGCAGATCCAACAATAAGTATTATTGAGGAAAATTGGAATGGTAATTATGAAGGTATTGCCAGGGATAACAACGTTCTTCGCCTTTTGGATAAGAAAGACCCATCTGTAACTGATGCACAAGCAAAAGGTATTGAAGCCCAGGCTAGATTTCTAAGAGCCCACCATTATTTTCAGTTGTATAGAAACTTCAACAAAGTTCCTATTATTGAAAAGGATGTGGATTATGGAACTCCTGAGTTTGCTGAATTGAGCAATAACCAGGAAATGCTTCCTTACATTGAGGCAGAATTCCGATTTGCTGCTGAAAACCTTCCGGCAACTCAACCGCAAGTGGGTAGGGTAAATTCTTGGGCTGCAAAAGCTTATTTGGGTAAAGTATTGCTTTATGCCAAGAAGTATTCAGAAGCCAAGCAGGTATTTGATGATGTCATTGCCAATGGAGTAACCAGCAACGGTTTGAAATATGGATTGGTTCCTTATTATGATGACATGTTCCGAGGAGCAAATGATAACCATCAGGAATCTGTTTGGGCTTATCAATCTGCTGCGGGTACTGGTTCTGTGAACAATGCGAATCCCGAGTTTGACCTGAACTTTCCATACAATACCGGTCCTGCAGGTCCAGGTAACTGCTGTGGATTCTTCCAGCCAAGCTTTACTTTCGTAAACTCTTTCAGAACCAATGCACAAGGTCTTCCATTGTTGGATGGTTCTTACAATCAGCTTGCTAATAGAGTAAAGAATGATCAAGGAATCGAATCTTTCGTAGCTTCAGATCCTTCTACTTTCTTTACACCTGATGAAGGTCCTCTTGATCCAAGATTAGACCACACTGTTGGTAGAAGAGGTATTCCTTACTTGGATTGGCAGGATCATCCAGGAAAAGCTTGGATCCGTAACCAGCCAAACGGTGGTCCTTATGCTCCTAAGAAATATGTGTATGAAAGATCTGAACAAGGTTCTTTCCAGGACAACTCTTCTTGGACTCCTGGATATACCGGTATCAATTTCATGATCATCCGTTTTGCTGATGTGCTTTTGATGGCTGCTGAAGCGGAGGTTGAATTGGGTAATTTGGAAGCAGCTAGAGCCTTAGTAAACCAAGTAAGAACAAGAGCTAAGAATTCTTTCTTATTGAGAGAAAACGGTAACCCTGCTGCAAATTATGTGGTAGATACCTATAATGCTGCATGGACAGATGCCAATGTGGCAAGAGAAGCCGTTCGATTCGAGAGAAAATTGGAATTGGGTATGGAAGGTCATAGGTTCTATGATTTAGCAAGATGGGGTACCGCTAAAGCAGAACTTGATTTCTACTTTGCTTTGGACGGTGTGTTATTGCCAGATCCATTGGGTGGTGCCAGCTTTACTGTTGGTAGAGACGAATGGTTGCCATTACCTCAAAACCAAGTGGACTTGATGGGTTCTGATAAATTGGTTCAAAATCCTGGATTTTAATTCCTATTAAATCTATAATAGTTTTTTCAAGGAGATGGCTTAAGCCATCTCTTTGTTTTTTAACCTAATTATTAACAATTATGCTGAGAGCAAATATTTGAAACCTGTATCATAGTGTATATTCAGGTTATTTTAAATCAGGGTAAGTAGGAGAAAAATGCAGTTCTTGGGAAGCTTAAATTTACTTCCATTTAGGTTCCTGATTTTATAAATAAATACTAATTTGAATGCGATTTCAACCATTACCAAAGAAATACCTCCCCATGAGAATTACCATGATTATTATCAGTGTTTTACTGATACTTAGTTCTGCCTGTAAGAAAAAATCAGATACTTTATTTGAATTACGTTCAGATACTGGAATTGCATTCAATAACCTGATCATTGAATCTGATTCTTTTAACATTCTTACCGATGAATATATTTTCAATGGTGGGGGGATAGCTGTTGGTGATTTTAATAATGATGGTTTGTCAGATCTTTATTTTACAGGCAATCAGGTTTCTAACAAATTATACCTAAATAAGGGTAAATTTAATTTCGAGGACATTTCTGAATCCTCAGGTACGGAAGCTTCTGACAGATGGAGTACGGGTGTAACCGTTGTGGATATCAATGGGGATGGATGGTTGGATATTTATGTTTGTGCGGCCATGTTTCCGGATAAGGAAAGAAGAGCCAATATGCTTTTTGTGAATCAAGGGCTTGATGAAAAAGGGAAGCCGTTTTTCAAAGAATTGGCAGCCACATATGGTCTTGCTGAAGCAGGGAATAGCATGATGGCTACATTTTTTGATTATAATAATGATGGGTATCTTGATTTGTATGTACTCAATAATGAACAAAGCAAGGGAGTTCCTTCAAACTTTAGGGAGAAAATTACGGATGGATCAGCCATCAACAATGATAGGTTATACAAAAACAATGGGGATGGAACTTTTTCTGATGTAACCATAGAAGCAGGTATTACCATTGAAGGTTTTGGTTTAGGACTTGCTGTGGCCGATATCAATCAGGACGGTTGGCTGGATTTGTATATTTCCAATGATTATACGCCTAATGATATTTTATACATTAATAATCAAGATGGAACTTTTACCAATCAAACTAAAAATTATATCAGACATCAAAGCATGTTTTCCATGGGTTCTGATATCTCCGACTATAACAATGATGGGTACCAGGATATCATTACACTGGATATGTTGGGAGAAATCAATTATAGGAAAAAGACCACAATTGCAAAGAATTCTTATCAGACCTATATCAACAATGAAGAGTGGGGTTATGAGTACCAGCATGTGAGAAACATGTTGCATGTGGGAAATGGCCCAGGAATTCCATTCAGTGAAATAGGTTTTTTGGCAGGAGTTTATCAAACCGATTGGTCCTGGTCACCGCTTTTTGTGGACATGGACAATGATGGTAAAAGGGATTTGTTGATCACCAATGGATTTCCCAGGGATATTACCGATAAAGATTTTGCAAATTACAGGGCGGATGTTGGAAGCGTGGCCACAATAAGACAATTGCTTGATTCTATTCCTATCGTTAAAATACCCAACTATGCCTTCAAAAATAAGGGGGACTGGACTTTTAGTGATCAAGGAGTTCACTGGGGCCTGAATAAACCTTCTTTTTCCAATGGAGCAGTTTTCGTAGATCTAGATGGTGATGGAGACCTTGATTATGTGGTTAATAACATCAATGATCCTGCCTTTGTATTTGAAAATAAACTAAATGATAAAAGTGATCGCCCAAATTACCAAAGGATAAAACTACAGGGGCACTCTAATAATCCAATGGGTATTGGCGCCAAATTGGCTTTTCATTTGGATAATGGCGAACTTATATTTCATGAACAACAAGTTTCAAGGGGATATATGTCCGCGGTCGAGGATGTCGTGCATATAGGATTGGGGGTCGCAAATGTCCAAGCTTTGGAAATTTTCTGGCATGATGGAAAATACCAAAAGTTGGAAAACTTGCCTGTAAACCAAGTTGTTGTTATCGATCATCAAGAGGCAATACCAGTAAATTTAAGTAGTCTGGAATTTCCATTCACTCCCAAAAAAGTAAATCCGATTGTTAGTGAAATAGCTGAATCTCTTGGAATAAATTATACCCATCAGGAAGCTGATAAGATAGATTACAATATCCAGAGAACTTTACCCCATAAGTTGACCCAATTTGGACCTAGCTTAGCAGTTGGAGATATCAATAGAGATGGTTTGGAAGACTTTATTGTCGGTAGTGCTGCAGGGTTTTCACCGATCTCATTTTTCCAAAATAAGGATGGCAGTTTCATAGAAAAGGAAATGTTTACTTCTCCATCGGATAGACGTTTTGAGGAAATGGGAATGGTTTTGTTTGACCTGGATAATGATGGAGATCTTGACCTATATATGGTGTCAGGAAGTCCAGAGTTTGTTCCTGATTCAGATGAATATATTGATCGCATTTACCTGAATGATGGAAAAGGCAATTTTACCCTGGCAGAAAATAGCATGGAACCTTTTAAAGCCAGTGGTTCTACAGTAAGGGCAGCTGATTTTGACGCAGATGGTAAAATGGATTTATTTGTAGGAGGGAGGACTGCTATTGGTCAGTTTCCTTTACCTGAGCAATCCTTGTTGCTTAAAAATACCGGAGGGAAATTGGAAGATGTTACGGACCAAATTGCCCCAGATTTAAAAAGGGTGGGAATGGTGACAGATGCTATTTGGACGGATTTTGATAATGACGGGAAAGTAGATCTCATAGTTGTTGGCGAATTGATGGCCATCACGGTGTTTAAAAACAATGGAGAAGGATTTGAGAAATTAAAGGACAGTGGACTAGAGAGTCATTTAGGCTGGTGGAACAGTATTGTATCCGGTGATTTTGATGGAGATGGCGATATGGACTATATGGTCGGCAATTTAGGTGCAAATAATTATTACCATCCCTCAGTTGATAGACCTGTGGTTGCTTTTGGAAAAGATTTTGATAATAACCGAAGTATAGATCCTGTTATTTTTACCTATTTCAAAGACAATTCGGGTAATTACACTTCCGTTCCTGCCCATTATTGGGATGATTTATATGGTCAAAGTACGCTGTTCAGAAGAAAATTCAACCGGTATAAAGAATACGCAAGAACCACGGAGGAGACCTTCTTTAAAGCTGAGGAATTGGAAGGAGCTTTAAAGCTCCAAGGCAATTATGACAGAAGCAGCTACATTGAAAACTTGGGCAATGGGAAATTCAAAGTGCATGAATTGCCTTTATTGGCTCAAATAGCCCCAGTTAACGGTTTGTTGGTGAATGATGTAAATGACGATGGGAATCTGGACATCTTAATGACTGGGAATGATTATGGAAATGAAGTATTCTCTGGAAGATATGATGCATTTACAGGATTAGTGCTATTAGGTGACGGTAAAGGGAATTTCGAACCCATTCGTTCTTTAGAAAGTGGTTTTGTGGTTCCTGGAGATGCAAAATCCATGGCTTTGGTGATGGGATCCAATGGGAAGCCAAGGTTTATTTCCACACAGAATAGGGGGAAATTATTGGTGCATGAAAAAACCGCTTCTGTAGATGGGAAAATTTTCACCGCCCCTACCAACATCCATACAGTAATACTAGAAAATGCGGATGGAAAAATGCAAAAAATAGAGATTAATAATAGATCAGGATTCAATTCTAATTCCGGTAATTCCCTAAAAATCCCTAAAAATCCCAAGTCTTTGAAAGGAGTGGACTACAAAGGAAATGTGCTGGATTTAGATTTTAAATAAAGATTTGTTGAATTTTTTGTGAGCATTGATTTCAAGAATCAATGCTCCAATCTTTTAAGGAAATTTCTTATTTAATGATAAAGGTGCTTCAGATCTGCTTTGCAGATATCTATCATTAATTGGCCCACTTTTTTGCAGACATCCTCAAAATACCGTTTGCCTTTTTCGGAATTGGATTTTTTCGGATTTCCTATTCCTGTATCTTCAGTGACCTGTGACCATTTTCCTGACTTCGACACTGGGACACCCAAAATCAAAAATTGAACATTTTTGCCAGTTTTCGCTGACTCTCGTTCAAAAGCAAGGTCTTTCTCAGCTTTTTCCCTGAAGATTTGAGTTGCATTTCA